>DASYXZ010000041.1:0-8437 GCA_035934315.1 Terriglobia bacterium
AAAAATACCAAGGAGAAACTTATGAACCTTGATTTTCGGAAATGGTTTTTATCTGCAACCCTGGCCGGGACGCTGGTGATGGGAACGGGCGCGGCAATCGTTTACGCGCAGAACCCAAACGAGCCCCCGCCCGGAACTCGAGCCGACAATAGAGAGGACAGGCAGGATGCAAAACAACTTCACCAGCAGATCGTTGCCGACCAGGAAAGGCTCCAGTCGGACGTCCGGCAGTTCGGCAGAAAAAGCCCGCAGGCAAGGTCAGACCGCCGGCAGCTCCGGCAGGATAGACAAAGGATGAAGAGACTTCGAGGTGACCGGCAGCGCGACCAGCGCATCCGGAATCGCAGGAGAAATTAATTCCGCGTGCCTGCGGTATTTGATTGGTCCGGTTTGGAGGCAAAGTCCAGACCGGTAGCGGAACCGCTCCTACATTAGTTTTTGGATATCCTGATTAAAGGTGACGTGTGAACACTCAAAACCGTTGATCAGATAAACTTGCTCATCACCCGGGAATGACGTCAGCGCCTCGTCCCTCTCGCGTGACAACATCATATAGCGGCTGATCTGGTAATCTTCGTCCCACTGTGAAAATATTTTCTCGATTTCAGTTTTCGGGAGTGCAAAACGAGAGAGGTGCAACGGGCGGCCGAAGCCGCCGGTTAACTCCAGATATTTTTTCACCAGGGTAGCCAGGTCCATTGCGTTGCCCGCCACCAGTGACCAATTGTCCGTTGTGCGCGGGAGAGATTAATTCCCCGGACAATCAATCCACGAGCGCCCTCTTACTCACGTATCAGCAGCCCCATGGCCCGAGGACTATTTTTCAAAATGCGCCTGACAACGGACCACGGACAAGACACTCAAGCCAATTTCTTCAACTCAGCTAGAATGTCGGAAATATTCGGAGCTTCCCCGATTTCGTAAATCTTGGACCAGGCAATCTTTCCATTCTTGTCCACAATGAATGCCGCGCGGTCATTGATGCCACCTAACTTGTGCCTGGTGGCGGGAAAAAGTCCGTACGCTGCCGCCGTCCCGGCATAGGGCCAGCGGTCCGAGGCAAGAGGAAACGTGAGACCTCCGAGGGATTTCTGAAAAGCTTTGTGCGAAAAAATCGAATCGGTATTGACGCCCAAGACTTGGGCGTTCAAGCCGGCAAACTTGGCGAGGTCCGCCTGGATTGCCGACAGCTCGGTTTGTCAAACCGGAGTAAAGTCCAATACGTAGAAAAGCACCACCACATTTTTTCCATGATGGGCGGAAAGCTGGAATTCACCCTGCGTCTCGCCCGTCATCGAGCCCAGCTTGAAATCGGGTGCTGAATCTCCTGCCTTCAAAGCCATGCAAAACCTCCGTGGTCAGCATCAAAATTAGAAAAATACAAAAAACTTCGAGTTTTGCGTCACGCACGAATTCATTAACAACCAACACCCCGTAGTCCGCGGTGTTGGAAACCTGCGCTCAATACTTCGGCATCATGGGGTCCACCTCATCCGCCCAGGCGAGCACGCCGCCCTTGAGGTTATGGATTTTGCGAAACCCCGCCTTCATCAAAAATTCGACGGCCTGGGCGCTGCGCATTCCGGAGCGGCAGTGGACCACAATGTCGTCCGCTGAATTGAGTTCGTTCATTCGCTTCGGCACTTCTCCGAGCGGAATCAGGACGGAGCCCGGAATGCGGCAAATTTGAAACTCGTGCGGCTCGCGAACATCAACAAGAACGAAGGGTTTCTTTTCGTCCATCATTTTTTTGACTTCGGGCGCCGAAATTTCTGGAACTTTGGATGAGGGCACGTGTTCTTCTCCTCGAATGCCGCAGAATTGTTCGTAATCGATCAGCTTCGTGACAGTCGGATGCGTTCCGCAAACCGGGCACTCGGAATTCTTGCGCAATTTCAATTCGCGGAACTTCATGTTCATGGCGTCAAAAAGCAGCAACCGCCCAACCAGACTGCGGCCGACGCCGAGGATTAGCTTGATTGTTTCAACGGCCTGGATGCAGCCCACAATTCCCGGCAGTACGCCGAGAACACCACCTTCGGCGCAACTGGGCACAAGCCCCGGTGGAGGCGGCTCCGGGTAAAGGCAGCGGTAGCACGGCCCTTCTTTGGCGTAAAAAATAGACGCCTGGCCTTCAAAGCGAAAAATGCTCCCATAAACATTGGGCTTGCCCAACAGGACGCACGCATCATTCACCAGATATCGCGTGGGAAAATTGTCAGTGCCGTCCGCGACGATGTCAAAATCTTTAAAGATGTCGAGCGCATTTTCGGAAGTCAGGCGCGTTTCGAATCCCACGACCTCAACATTGGGATTGATGTCCGCGATGGTCTCGCGCGCCGAAGTCAGCTTGGGCCGACCCACATCATTCGTGTCATGAATAATTTGTCTTTGAAGGTTGGTAAAATCGACTGTGTCAAAATCCACGATGCCGAGCTTGCCCACTCCCGCCGCCGCCAGATAAAGCGCCAGCGGCGACCCAAGGCCTCCGGCGCCAATGCAGAGCACTCTGGCTTGCTTCAGCTTGAGCTGACCATCCATGCCCACTTCCGGCATGATGAGGTGACGGCTGTAGCGCAGCACTTCGTCTTTGGTTAGTTTCGCCGCCGGTGCTTCGGTTAGTGTTGCCATTTTTCGTTTCCTTTGTTCGTAGTCCGTTTTCAGTTGTCCCCGACCCGTTCACCAACGGAGGTTTTCACCCCATTGACCACTGACAACTGCCATCTTTTCCTCCAGCAATCGAAGGCACGATGCTGAGCACGTCGTTCGAACTGAGAGGCGTCGCTTCTTTTTGCAGATAACGTATGTCTTCGTCGTTCAGGTAAATATTCACAAAGCTTCGCAGCTTGCCTTCATCGTTGTAGAGATGTTGGCGGAGATCGCCGAACTGCGACGTAAGGCTTGCGAGCGCCTCGGCGACCGTCCTGGCCTCCACTTCGATCGAATCTTTCTTCCCTGTATATTGGCGCAGGGGAGTCGGGATGATTACTTTTACCGGCATTCAGTCTCCTCTCCAAACAGAACGCCCGCGATTTTCCCACGAGCACTGAAACATTTTTCCGCAGCGGGGTGCAAGCAAACTTGATCCCCCACATAATATGGATGCGGCACAAAGATTAAGTATTCAAAACTTCCATCTGCTCCGAGCCAAATCGGGATCTGTCGTCAGACAATACCCAGGACGTCATTTCCCCGGGTTCGCCTTCCTTGACTGAAACGATAACATAAGAATACCACGGCCATGCGTGCTCGCGGTCATATTCAGAGGGCCTCGCGGGTGCGTCAGGATGCGAATGATAGTAACCCAAAACATCCAGACCGCGTGCGCGAGCGCCTTTTTCCACCTTCAATTGCTCCAGCGGATCGATCAGGAAACGGTTTCTCTCGGATTCCCTTCCCGGCGACTCGAGCGGCAATAATTCCTGGGCGCGGGCCGCATCAAGCCGGAGATTTTTTAAAGGAATTACCTCCTTCACTATCTTGTGCAGGTCTTTCGCATCACCAAGAAGAATCCCGCAACACTCGTTGGGATAATCGGTCGATCCGTGTTCACGAATTGCTTTTATTTGCGCTTGGACTATTCTAAGGGCCATTGGGTCTCACTGCGCCAATTAAGCGATTGGGTGAACGCGTGATTGAGCGAATGCGCCAGTTTCTCATGCCACTATTTGAGCGGCGCACCAACCACCGACGCAATGAATCTCCAAACGGTTATTCAAGCGCTCGATCGCTCAATCACGAAATTGCTTAATTTTTCTCGTCCCAAAATCTTTCGCTTAAATATTTATCACCGCTGTCGGGAAAGATAGTGACAATCACGCCGCGGCGCGCCTGCTTTGCGACCTGCAAGGCCGCCACCATGGCCGCGCCCGATGACACACCGACCAACAAACCCTCATGGCGCGCCAGCCGAAGCGTCATGGCGTAGGATTCTTCGGTGGATATCGCCAGATCCTCATCGGCAAGGCCCGGGTCATAAATTCCCGGGACGATGGCGGTGGCCATGTGTTTCATACCTTCGAGGCCATGAAAAGGCGAGTCCGGCTGAAAAGAAATGCAGCGGATCTTCGGATTCAATTCTTTCAGTTTACGCGCCGTGCCTATAAAGGTGCCGCTGGTACCGAGCCCCGCCACAAAATGCGTGACGCGCCCTGCCGTCTGACTGAAAATTTCCGGCGCCGTCCCGTTGTAATGCGCGCCCCAATTGGCCGGGTTATCGTACTGGTTGGCGTAGAAATAGGGGTGCGGATGCGTCGCCACCACTTCTCTAACCTGCCGGATGGCGCCGTCCGAGCCTTCCATAGGATCAGTGAAAACGACCTCCGCCCCATACGCTTTCAGGATTCGCTTGCGCTCCACACTTACATTGCCCGGCATGTAGAGCTTGGCGCGATAACCGCGCGCGGCGCAAATCATGGCGTAGGCGATGCCCGTGTTCCCCGAAGTTGAGTCGACGAGTGTTCTCCCTTTGGACATCAGCCCGGCGCGCTCGGCCTCCAGGATGATATTCATTGCCGGCCGGTCTTTTACCGAGCCCCCCGGATTCGCCCACTCCGCTTTGGCGTAAAACTCAACCTCCGGAAACTCCCGCCCCACGCGTTGCAGGCGCAGGAGCGGCGTATTCCCAATCAGGGACAACACATCCTGCGGTCCGGGATCAGCGATGATATTAGTTTGAGCGAGCGCCCTTGCGTTCTTTGTCATAAGTAAAATAAACTGTCATTCTAGGGTGAGGGATTCTAAAGTGTCAATGTAGCGAGGGCAAAATATGGGCGCAGCGGTGAAAGACTCGACCGACATTCGCAAGGAGTTCGAACTAGCAGGATTTGAAGTTGTGACAACCGGTAATGATTTGGCGTCAATCGAAGTGAGGAAAAACAATTGCAGCCGCCTGCTGACCCGCAATTCCAAGGGCGCATGGCGCCCTCAGGGGCCGCCCCATTTCACGGTTCGCGGATTGGAATGCGAACTGGAGGACCGCGGGTATCAGAAATTCTGGTATTTCGATGGGAAGCGGTTTCCCATCAAGCAGAGCGACTTGAAAGTTCTCCATCAATTCGACGAGGAACTGAGAGCAATCCTCGGTCTCATAACTCTCTATCACGAATCGCTGGGAACAACTTCCGCCCGTTCCGTCTATGACCGGCTCGATGGCCGCCCGGACAAATAGAAAACAATTTAACGACCGGCGCGTTCCAGGCTTTGCGCCGCCGACTCAATTACTCGAGCCTCATCCTCAAAAACTTTGCCCACCACGTTGATGCCCTGTCCGGCCTCCGGCCACTCTTTCTGTTCGATAGCCTCTCGAACCGCAGGAATTGTCTTCACGCCATAACCGGTGTAGTAACCGGGAGCGTAAACCTCATGCTTGTACCAGGGCCTTTTGGGAAGCCCTTCAGGAGTGGTCAAAGCCCGTTCGGTTTGAATCAGTTTCTCGTTGACCGCCTGTAGCGACGCCTGCGCCAAAGCCGCGCCGCCATTCGCGCGAGACTTCTCGATCGCCTTCTGGTAGTGATCAGCGGCCCGCGTAATTGAGGCCAGTCCGTTTTCAAGCGGGGCAAAATTGAGGTAGGGCGGAACGTCTTCAATCTTGGGAAGAACAACCGGTTTTTTGGGATCGCTGGTCGCCGCGAAGACTCCCTCTTCGATTTCTTTGTTGCGCTCCCTGATTTCGTCCCGCTCCTTCGTTAAAAGAGTCTGCAACTCGCCCACATATTTCTTGAGCGTATCGGCAAGGTCGGTAAAGTCATAGGGCAGGAGATCGGCATCCGCCAGGCGCATCACGGCCGTTCCGACCGTCTGCGCCAGCGCGCGGCCATAAACAAAATCCGTGTCTGAAAAATGGGTGTACCAATAAAAATCATCGTAAATTGAATGGTAGATCCCACCGCCATCTTCGCCACCATAGCCCAGGTTCAGGGAAGCGATTCCGAGATGCTGGAGAAAAGGCGTGTAATCAGAGCCGGAACCCAGGGCGCCGATCCTGAGGTCATGCCGCTGACGTGCTTCCTTCCTTTCTTCAGAGGAAACGCCCTCAACGTGGCGGCCCATGCGCCCCGCGTTCCCAATGCGCGCCAACTGCTCCCGCTTCCACACCGAAATGTTTTTTTCCGGATCCTGAATGTCGCGGGCAACATCATTGATAAATTTCTCCAGGGTGTGTGAGCCGGAAGCTTCGAGATACCCGCGCCCATTTCCGTCGGTGTTAATGTAAACCGCGGCATGTTGCTGGAGTTCGTCGGCGTGCTGCTCCGCCCATTCGGTGGAGCCGAGCAAGCCTTCTTCTTCGCCATCCCACGCGCAATAGATGATGGTGCGGCGCGGCTTCCATCCCTGCTTGAGCAGCGTACCCAGCGCGCGCGCTTCTTCCAGCAGCGCCGCCTGGCCCGAGACGGGATCTTCCGCGCCATTCACCCAGGCGTCGTGATGGTTGCCGCGGATGATCCACTCATCGGGGTCAGTGGAGCCGGGAATTTTCGCGATGACATCGTAAATGGGTTTGATATCCCAGTTCGATTTGACCTTCAAATGCACTTTGGCCGGACCGGGTCCGATGTGGTATGTCAATTGGAGCGCGCCGCGCCAATTTTCTGGCGCGACCGGACCTTTCAACGCGGCGAGCAACGGCTTGGCGTCACCATAAGAAATGGGCAGGGTGGGAATTGTGGTGATGGTCGTGACGTCTTTCAGCGGGAGCCGTTTGGCCCCTGGCGTCGCGCCTACGCCCGGCGTGAGAGGGTCGCCGGTATAGAGAGTCATGTCCATCACGCTGCCGCGTTGCACGCCATCTTTCGGGCGCCAGGCGCCTTGCGGAAAAACGTCGCCCTGAAAATAGCCGTCATCGCGAGGGTCGGAATAAATGATACAGCCAACGGCGCCGTGTTCCGCCGCCACCTTGGGCTTGATGCCTCGCCAGGACGCGCCATATCTCGCAATCACGATGGCGCCTTTAACGGAAATCCCCAAACGATCGAGCTCCTTGTAATCCTCCGGGATGCCGTAGTTCACGTACACCAGCGGCGCTGTAACGTCACCATCCGCGGAATAGGCGTTGTAGGTGGGAAGTTGTTCGCTCTGCTGGTTTGAAGTCGGGTCCACTGCCACGGGCGGTTCTTCCAATTTGGCGGTAAATTTTTCCGGCTCGATTAACTCAACGGCGCGCTCTTTGGGCGTCGGAAACAGAACATCGAATCTTTCCAGGTGCGCATCGAACCCCCACTCTTTGAACCTTGACAAAATCCATTCTGCATTGTCCTTGTCATAGGCAGTGCCCACGTGATGAGGACGGGCGGACAATCGCTTATCGTAATCACGAAGGTTCTCCGGATTCGGGATCGCCTTGAACTTCGCCTCCCATTCGCGCTCAGAGCGAGCCGCCTCATCCGGGAAACCTCGCAGCGTTGCCGGCTCCTCAGCGCCGACCAAGGGAATTAATACACTGAACAAGCAGAAAGAAACTATCAGACAAATACGTCGCATGAATTCCTCCCTGAAAATAAAAAGCGGTCATCGCCAAAGTGAGATCGAAGCCTCGAACGGCCGAAAACAATCCGACGCACATTTCCCATTCAACCTGCTTCAGACTGAATCTTAATCGTATTAGCGAAACACTGGTAAGATAATGCTCATTTGATTTTTGTCAAGCGAATGGTAAGGATGGCCCAAGTTTCGAGTCAGTATGAAATAACGTATTTTCCGATAAGCTGCTACACTTAATACTTCTTCGCTGATGAAAATTGCCAGAACATACGTGATTTCGGGAAGGGTTCAGGGCGTGGGATATCGCTATTTTGCCCAGCGACTGGCCCTTGAGCATGGGATTTGTGGATATGTCAAAAACCTTTCCAGCGGGAGCGTGGAGATTTACGCCATCGGAAACGAGAACTCACTTGAACAATTCAAGCGTCAACTTGCCGAAGGCCCGCGCAGCGCCCGCGTAACCGGAATTGATGAATCCGAAGAGGCAGTTCGGGAGAAATATGGCAGGTTTGTGATTGAAGACGGATGGTAAAGAGGCGGCAGGCCATTGAGCCGCTGACAAAAATCAATAAGGAAACCAGAAACTGGAAAAATGCATGAGAATGCTGAAACTTAAATTAAAGTTAGCCAGTTTCCAGTTTCTTTCTTTCGCCGGGAGACAACATGGAAGACTTGAAAAAACTTATCCGGGAAGTTCCTGACTTTCCCAAGCCGGGCATTTTATTTTATGACATTACGACCCTGCTCAAAGACCCCATCGGGCTTCACCGCGCGGTGGACTCGCTGGCCGACCATTATGTGGGTCGCAAGATCGACAGGGTGGTGGGCATCGAGGCGCGGGGATTTATATTTGCGCCCATGGTCGCCTACCGGTTAAATGCCGGATTTGTGCCGGTCCGCAAGCCGAAGAAACTTCCCGCTGAAACCGAGTGCGCCACTTATAAACTTGAATACGGCG
>DASYXZ010000045.1:0-33957 GCA_035934315.1 Terriglobia bacterium
CCCCCGAATCTGGGGCATCAAGATAAAGTTTACGAGGAGAACATGAAAACCGGATACTTAATTGATATGGACGGAGTGATTTATCGGGGCTCGGAACCCATTGCAGGGGCGGCGGAATTTGTCCGTTATCTGCAGGATTTCAACATCCCCTATCTTTTTCTCACCAACAATTCCGCCTGCACGCCTCTGGACGTTGTGGCAAAACTAAAAAAATTTGGCATCGAAACGTCGGAGGAACATGTTTTCACCTCTGCCCTCGCCACGGCTGAATTTGTTCACATGCAAAAGCCGAACGGCACCGCGTTTGTGATTGCGGAGGGAGGGCTTTTGAACGCTCTGAACGATGTGGGTTACGCCATCACCCGCGAGTCGCCCGACTATGTCATCGTCGGCGAGGGCCGCGTATTGAATTACGAACTGGTGGAGGTGGCGCACAGGTTGATTGACAAGGGCGCCCAACTTATTTCGACGAATGCAGACACCTGGTGCCCCACCGATTCCGGTCCCCGGCCCGGCTGCGGGGCCATTGCCGCTCTGCTGGAGACGGCGAGTGGACGCAAGGCGTATCACGTGGGCAAACCCAATCCGTTCATGATGCGCGCGGCCAGAAAGCGGATTGGATTGAGGACTGATGAAGTGATCATGATCGGCGATACGATGGAAACTGACATCCGTGGCGCCGCGGAGTTGGGATTTCGCAGCATCCTGGTCCTCACCGGGTCCAGCGACAGAGAAACTTTAAAGGACTATCCCTTCTCACCGACCATGGTGGTCGATTCAATTGCCGAGATCGGGACGGGAACGGTGGGTTATCCTCTGAATAAAAACAATGAATTAGACCGATCATACGTTAACGCTTAAGCTTAATGGATGGATCCTATGATTATGGCTGGTGAAAACCCGGAAGTAGATTTGCTTCACGAGATCGGAAGCCGTCTTGCTGCGGCCGATCCTCTGCACGAAGTATTGGATCATGTTGTCAGCCTGATCTGCGCTCTGGCAAAGTGCGATTCCTGTTTTATCTATGTGTTGGAGAACGATGAATTGGTGCTGAGGGGGTCGAAGAATCCGCACCCGGAAATTTTGGACCGGCTCAAGTTGCGCGTGGGACAGGGAATCACCGGGTGGGTGGCTGAACACCGCCAACCCGTCGCTGTGCCTCGCAATGCGTCGCAGGACCCTCGTTTCAAGATGTTCACTGAGCTCCCGGAGGACCGCTATGAGGCGATTCTCTCGGTGCCCATCCTCTCCCGCGGACAAGTGGTGGGCGTGATTAACGTGCAGAACCGGCTCCCGCATAACTACACACGGCGCGAGATCCAATTAATATCAACGTTTGGCTTTTTGGTGGGGGCCGAAGTGGAAGCGGCCCGACTGGACACCGAAATCTCGCAACTTTCCGAACAATTGGAAGTCCGGAAACTCGTCGAACGGGCCAAAGGAATCTTGCAGCGTGAAATGGGATTGAGCGAAGAAGAAGCTTATCTTACCTTGCAACGGCAGAGCCGCCAGAGGCGCAAGCCGATGAAGGAAATCGCGGAAGCCATTGTCCTCAGTGAAGAAGTGAAGCGCAGCCAGAAGAATCCATAGCCCTGACCATTTCTTTCTTTACCCTGCTCTCTTCGCAATCTTTCATCAGACCTTCCCATCAATATCCGGGACGGCTCAGCTCGCACACTCGCCGGACATCGTCGCGTCTTGAAAAACTCGATTTCCTCTGCACGCCATTTTTGCTCTGCCCCCACCTTTGGTTTTTGTAGTAAGCTCACCTGCGCCATTGATCAACGCTAACGGGGGGAGGAAAAAATTAAAATGGAATCTATAAATAGAAGAAAATTCCTGCGCGACGGCGCATTGGGCCTGGCCGCAATCTCACTGGCAACCCGGGGGCAACGCCCGGCATTTGCTGACCCACTCGGATTGCCTATAGGACTCGAACTGTACACCGTGCGCAACGAACTGGGAAAAGACTTTGACGGCACTCTGCAAAAAGTCGCCGCCATCGGCTACAAGGAAGTGGAACTTTTTAGCTTCTTCAACAAGAAAGCATCCGGGATCCGCAAATCTTTGAGCGCGGCCGGACTCACCTGCCCGGCCGCGCATTATCAGACGCCGCAACTTCGAACCGGCCTCGACGAGCATATTGAGTACGCCAAAGAACTTGGACTCAGTTATATGATCTGCGCCTTTCTTCAACCACAGGAGCGCAAGTCGATCGACGATTACCGGCGCCTGGCGGACTTTTTCAACAAAGTGGGAGAACAGTGTCAAAAGGCGGGTCTGCAGTTTGGTTATCATGCCCACAATTTTGAGTATACGAGTTATAACGGCGTCGTGGCTTTTGACGAATTGCTCCGCCTCACGGATCCGAAGCTTTTTAAGATCGAACTCGACTGCTACTGGATGACTCGCGGCGGAAGGGACCCGGCCGTTTATTTAAAACGATTCCCGGAACGCTTCCCGCTCCTGCACATTAAGGATATGAAGCCCGGCCATCCTCCCACTACTGACTTGAAGGAAGGATCGGACGCCTTCACCGAAGTGGGCCGCGGGTCGATTGACTGGAAGCGCATTTTCACCGCTGCTCCCGCCGGCACCATCAAACACTATTTCGTGGAGCAGGATATCTGCGAGCGGCCGCCGCTCGACAGTGCCAGGATTAGTTACGATTATCTCCACAACCTTCAAGTGTGAAAGGCGGCGGCGAGTGGCGCGTTCTTTTCTGAGAACTTCCGGAATCTCGACGACACGTCTTCGAAAAAGCGATGATCGAAGAGGGGACAGTTGCGAAAGAGCTCAATCGCCGCGGATTGATGGGCCTCGTTTGATTCGTCAAATCAGGGGATAAATATGCCGGATACATTTCGCATCAATCGACGGGATTTCCTCAAGCGAACGGGCCTGGCGGCTGGCGTCAGCATGGCGCACAGCGCCAGCGCTGCGGGCGGTGTATCTATCATCCTCAGCCCGGATGATCCAATTAACTCCAAGCAGCCCGTCACCCGGGCTGCGAAAGAACTTGAACGGTCGCTGGCCGCGCGGGGCATTGGCGTTCACCATCACGAGAGGATCGACCAGGCTGCCGCCGGCGATTTGTGCATTGTCGTTGCCGGTGCGAATCGCCCGCTGGCCCTGAAGATTCTCGCCGGCGCGCACGCCCATCCGCCGGCTGCCCCTGAAGCTTTCGCATTGGTTCGCGGCCAATCCGCCGCGCGTTCAGTGTTGCTCGCGTGTGGAGCCGACGCGCGTGGTTTGGTTTATGCACTGCTCGAAATTGCGGACCGCATCCATTACGCGCGGCAGCCGCTTAAAGCGCTTGACGTGCGGGAGCCGGTCGAGGAAAAGCCGGCGAATCCGGTGCGCTCCGTGAACCGCTGTTTCCAAAGCGACGTTGAGGACAAGCCCTGGTACAATGACCGCGCGATGTGGCCGGCCTATCTTTCCATGCTGGCCGCACAGCGCTTTAACCGCTTTAGCCTTACCTTCGGCCTCGGCTACGATTTTCCCCGTCACCTTCGCGACGTTTATTTTTATTTTGCTTATCCGTTCCTGGTTTCGCCCGCGGGATATAACGTGCGCGCGGTGGGACTCCCGGACAAGGAGCGCGATCGGAACCTTGCCATGCTGCGGTTCATCAGCGATGAAGCAGCGGCCCGCGGCCTGGACTTCCAACTGGGTCTCTGGACCCATGCCTATCAATGGGCCGACAGTCCGAACGCCAACTATACGATTGAAGGACTCACGCCGGAAAATCATCCCGCGTATTGCCGTGACGCGCTTGCCTTGCTTCTCGAAACCTGCCCATCTATTAATGGTGTTACTTTTCGCGTTCACGGCGAAAGCGGCATTCCCGAAGGAAGCTACTCATTCTGGAAAACTCTCTTTGGCGGGGTCGTGCAGGCGGGCCGCCCGATTGAAATCAATCTGCACGCCAAGGGCATCGACCAGCCCATGATTGATGTGGCGCTGGCCACCGGCTTGCCGATTACCATTTCCCCCAAATACTGGGCGGAACACATGGGACTCCCGTACCAGCCGGCGTCAATCCGGGAGTTGGAGATGCCGCACCAGGAAAAAAAGGTGGGCGGCTTTTTTGAACTCAGTTCAGGCTCGCGCAGCTTTATGCGCTACAGCTACGGCGACCTGTTCAAAGAGAATCGTCCTTACGGAATAGTTTTTCGTATTTGGCCGGGCACGCAGCGGGTTCTCCTGTGGGGTAACCCCGCAATGGCGGCGGCTGATGGGCGCGCGGCCGGTTTTTGCGGCAGCCTCGGCATGGACCTCTTTGAGCCGCTTTCGTTTAAAGGACGCCATGGCTCCGGCTTGCCCGGAGGCCGCTGCGCTTATGCGGATGCGTCGCTGAAGCCTGCCTACGATTGGGAAAAATTTCTCTACACCTATCGGGTGTGGGGACGCAAACTTTACAATCCCGCCGCCGACCCTTATGGCTGGCAGCGCTTTCTTCGCCACGAATTTCAAGCCGCGGCCCCGGCAACAGAAAACGCGCTTGGCCATGCCAGCCGTATTCTTCGGCTGGTGACCACGGCGCACTGCCCCTCGGCGGCCAATAATAACTACTGGCCGGAAATTTACACCAACATGCCCATCGTCGATGCTACCAAGAATCATCTTTACAGCGACACTCCCGCTCCCAAGGTGTTCGGCACAGTCAGTTCACTCGACCCGGAATTCTTTTCGCGTATAAACGATTTCGCCGGGGAGTTGTTGAGCGGGCAACGCGGCGGGAAGTATTCGCCGCTCGAAGTTGCGCAGTGGCTCGAAGACCTGTCGGCCACGGCGGCGCAACACCTGGCCGAAGCGGAATCGAAATCCGGCAACCTGAAGAGCGTGGCCTTCCGGCGCATGGCGGCTGATGTGAAAATTCAGTGCGGCCTCGGGCGCTTCTTTGCATGGAAGCTGCGCAGTGGCGTGCTCTACGCCTTGTACCAGCAGACGGACAATATTGCCGCGCTGCGGGAAGCCATAAGAGCTTACCGCCGGGCGCGATCCAGTTGGACTGACTTCGCCGGCCCCGCCAAGGGTGTTTACATGGCGGATATTACTTATGGTATTGAGAGCAATCTGCGCGGCGATTGGTTCGATCGTTTGCCGCAAATTGATGATGACATCGCGGACATGGAAAAGCTGGCGGAGCAGGCAGAGTACCCGGCTGGCGCGCGAAATCGCGAAGGCGAACGCGTGAGCCGGGTGATTGGCGAGGTCCTTGCGCGACCCAAGCGGTCGTCGGCGCCCTCCCGCCACTCGCCCCCGATCCTTTTTCAGCCTGGGCAGCCTCTGGAAATCAACTTCGAGCTTGAGAAGTCCGGATCTCAGCCGGAACCCAGCACGGTCGTTTTAAAGTACCGCCACGTGAATCAGGCGGAGCTTTTCCGCAGCGTGGAAATGAAGGCGGCGAATAATCTTTTCCGCGCATCCATTCCCGGTGACTACACGGAATCCCCTTACTCACTGCAATACTACTTTGAGCTGCGCTCCGGCCCGACGAATGCGTGGCTTTACCCGGGCTTGGGGGCCGCCCTGTCGGATCAGCCTTATTTTATCGTCCGGCGTAAATCGAAGCCATGATTGTGAGGGTGAAGCGGGCGTGGGTGATAAGCCGTGTGAGCGTTTTGGTGCGGGGGGCGGGAATTGAACCCGCAAAGCCTTTTCAGGCCGAGGGATTTTAAGTCCCTTGCGTCTGCCAGTTCCGCCACCCCCGCACGCGGAAATTCCAGAAGTTACCAAGGCGGAATTTCGGCAGGCGTCTGCGATTTTAGGGCATAAATCGACACAGGTTAAGCTCTATTTTCGTGGGTGATCACAAAACCAGGAGTACCGTGTGCTTACCGTAAGCTGAGCATCGATATTTAACCAGGGCTGACAACTTTTATTGCCCTCCTCCCAGAAGAAAATCTGGTAAACCTCAACGGCGCTTCCCCACGCACCTCTTCAGAACTTCCAGAATCCCCGTCACCAGCATTGAGGGAGTTGGCGGGCAACCGGGAATATAACCGTCGACGGGAATCATGGTTTCAACACCGCCGACAATGGCATAGCTTCCGGCAAAGATTCCGCCACTGCATCCGCAAGCGCCCACCGCAACCACAAGCTTGGGCGCCGGCATGGCATGGTAGGCGGCCTTCACGGCTTCCGCCATGTTGCGAGTGACAGGGCCCGTAGCCAAAAGCATATCGGCGTGTTTGGGAGACGCCACGAAATGAATCCCAAATCGTTCCAGATCGTAATAGGGATTCGCGAGCGCGGTAATTTCTGCTTCGCACCCGTTGCAAGAGCCCGGGTCAAGTTGGCGGATGTTCAGCGCCCTGCCGAGTATGGCGTAGATTTCTTTGCGCCCGTCATCGGGGCTGGCGGGTATGGCTGCAATCTCGATCTTCTGGCCCACATCCCAGCGTCGGACGAGCTGTTCTTTGGCCACCCCGGTCCATGGAAATGTGCGCGCCCGAACCAACGCTCCTTGACCAACTTCGATGCACCGGCCACACCCAATACATTCTCCGTATGACAACCTCAACTCAAGTTGGCCTGCCTCTCCCCGCGCCGCGAGCGCCGGAGTGGGACATACTTCGGTCACACGACGCACAATATCGGGGGTGAGAAGGGCCGCGTTGACATCCGGCATGCGGCTCCCTTCGCAGGTATTCAATAGCGCCTGCACCGGAATCAGCGGGCTGCGCTCCCTCAGGCTATGCTCGAGAATGTCAATAATCATCGGTCACTCCCGGAGTAAGACAGGTTGAAGCTTTTGTTAATCAGCGGAAAGTCGGTGATCATATTGTCCGCGACGGCAAAAGGAATTGCCGGCCAATTTTGAAACGATGGAGACTTTACATGACAACGTCTCAGGCGGCCGTCCTCAATTTCCACCCAGTAAAAAAGCTCTCCGCGCGGAGATTCCACCGCCGCATATCCTTGTGAAGGTCCGCGTGACGGGACGGGTTCGGCGACTCCGCCGACAGGCAGCGTGCCAAAAGTTTCCACAATGAGCCGCGCCGACTCAACAGCTTCGGCAATGCGGATGCGCGCCCGGGCCAGCACATCCCCATAGTGCGTGAGCGGCACGTCAAATTGCAGCCCGCGATAATGGCCATAAGGATGATCCCGACGCACGTCCAGATCGATGCCGCTCGCTCTCGCCACGGGTCCGACCACGGCAAGGTCGCGCGCGACCTCTTTCTTTAAAACGCCCGCGGAATCAAAGCGGTTCTGGACTGAGGGGGTCTCCAAAGTGATGCGGGCAAGATCCGTGAATTTGGAGATGCTTTCTGAGACAGCCCTGGAAAGTTCCTCAATCTCGCCAGGTCCGGGGTTTACTCGCGCACCACCCGGGCAAGCCACACCGCGCAGGTAACGGGTTCCGAAGGCGCGCGCCGATGCCTGGAGGAGACACTCCTTGATGCTGCTGGCGAGCGTGTGTGCGACAACAAAGCCCACATCATTTCCCAGAAATCCAACGTCTCCGATATGGGCCACCAGCCGCTCAAGCTCAAGCCCGATGAGCCGGATTGCGGCGGCCCGCGGCGGGACCCTGACACCGCACGCCTTTTCGACTGCCTCGCAATAGGCGACGGCGTGAGCGAAACAATTGTCGCCTGAAATTGATTCCGCAATCACGGCCGCCGAGTCTGCCGGTTGCCCCTCAAACAGCCTTTCCGTCCCCTTGTGCGTATAGAAGTGCCGAAGTTCGAGGTTAAGGACGGTGTCTCCCACAACGCTAAAGCGAAAATGTCCCGGCTCAATGATGCCGGCGTGTACGGGTCCCACAGGCACTTCGCAAACTCCCTGCCCCTGCACTTCCAGGAAATGGTAGTCGCGGGAAGCCCAGGGGATTTTTTCCGGAAGTGCGCGCATCGGATGAATTCCGGGCGGCCAGTTGTCATGGAAAAGGAGGGGGCGGGGATCGGGATGCCCGATGAGGTATACACCATATTGGTCACGGAGCTCGCGCTCATACCAGGCGGCGGCGGGCACAAACGGCGTGATCGAAGCCAGGGGGCCATCGGCCTGGCGCTCGGTGATGTGGTATTCCGGATCACCCGCGTCAAACACGTAACGCACCACCACCTCGCCATTCAGGTTCAGGCTTCCGAACAGGCTGACCAGGCGCGCGGGGCCTCCGCTGCGCGCCTGGGGAACGGAAAAATCTGGAGCTGGTGAGCCCGGATGGAGTTCACGATCTTTGTTTGTCGTGCCATTCGTCATTGCAACACCGTCATTGCGTCGCGCAATAAAACCGAGAAGGCCGCAGGGATGTGAACTCCAAAGTAGAGCAGGCAAACTCCTGCCACCACCATCACGGTAAATTCCGCCCGCGCGAATTGAGGTTTGGGTTGCGTCTCTTGAGGTGTTCCACAAATCATGCGCAGCAGATGATAGAAGAATCCGCCCAAGACAAGGGAAAGCACCATTAAGAATACTCCGCCGATCAGATATCGCGATTGCGTGAATGCCTCGCTGAGAATTGCGAACTCACTGACAAACAGGCTGAAAGGCGGCAAGCCGACAATCGCCAGTCCACCGACGATAAGGACACCGGCCGTGCGCGGGTTTGACCGGGCCATTCCCCTCACCCGATCCATTCGCAATGTGCCGAAATTATGCCGCACGTTGCCAGCGCCGAAAAAGAGCAGCGCTTTCGCCGTGGAATGATTGAAGGTGTGGAGCAGAGCGCCCAGCAGACCGAGGGGGCCACCGAGCCCCACGCCGATGGCAATGATGCCCATATGTTCCACGCTGCTGTAGGCCAGCATACGCTTCAGGTTCCGCTGGACTAGAATCAGCAATCCCGCCACAACGATGGAGAACGTCCCAAAAAAGAGCAGCAACGTGTGGGCGAATTCTGTCCCAATCGCGCGGGAAGACAGAATTTCGTACCGGATCAGGGCATACATGGCGCAATTCAGAAGGATGGCAGAGAGCATCGCGCTGACGGGAGTGGGCGCTTCGGCATGGGCGTCCGGCAACCAACTGTGCATGGGCACAAAACCCACCTTGGTGCCATAGCCCACCAGAATGAACACGAATGCCAGCCGAACAAGGTTCGGGTCAAACTGTTTCTGGGACGCGACTGCCAGCAACGCCGTCCAGTTAAGGGCTGACGCATGGCCCAGTCCCGCTTTCACCGCAGCCAGGTAGAAGACGATGGTTCCAAAAAGCGCAAACGCAATCCCCACGGTACACACGACGATATATTTCCATCCTGCTTCCACGGCGCCTTCAGTGTTGTAAAAGCTGATCAGAAAGGCTGAGGCCAACGTCGTTGCTTCCATCATGATCCAAAGCAGCCCGAGATTCGCCGACAGGCAGACTCCGACCATGGTAAAAAGGAAGAGGTAAACGAGCCCGTAAAACCAGCGCGGCGACGAAAAACGCCCTTCGCCCACATGCCGCAAATACGCTGTGGCGTATACCAGCGAAAGGGCAGCGATAAATGCGATGTTGACCAGGAAGAAAGATGTGAGCCCGTCGGCGCGCAGGTAGCGCCCTTCGATGGAACCCCATCGGTGAACCTGCCACACTGCATTACCGACGGCCAGGACTTCCACGCCGCACACGGCAAGAGCGACGGCGTCCGCCACACGCCGATCCCGGCAGAGCAGCAACAGCGCCGCACCCAAAAGAGGAATGAAGAGAGGCCAGATAAGGACCATGAATCTCATCCCCGCAACCGCCGGAGTCTTGACACGTCGAGATGGTCAAACGTATCGCGGATTCGAAACGTGAAAATGCCCATCAGCAAAAGCCCCACTACCACGTCAAACAGAACACCCATTTCAATGACCAGGGGCATGCCAAATGTGGTGGTGAGGGCCGCGAGAAATATCCCATTTTCCAACACCAGCAGCCCCAGCATCTGCATCAAGGCTTTCTTGCGACTCACCATCAGAAAGGCCCCGGTAAGGATCAGGGCTACTGCGGCCGCCAGAGCATCTTCGGGCACGCGAATGCCGAAGGCGTATGACCGCACGGCGGCATACGAAATGAAAACCATCACCACGACAACAAAAACCGACTGAGCGGGTGTGGTGGAAGCCTTGACGTCGCGGGGGCTCTTCAGCCTCTCCACAAGCCAGAAAAACGCATAGGGAATTCCCAGCACCTTAAACGCGAACACCAGTCCCGCCACGACCCAGGCTTCTCTGGAGTTTTCCAGATAAGCGGTGGCGGCCACCTGAGCCGTGATGATCACCGACTGCATGCTGAAGAGCAGGACGCAGGTGGATATTCGGCGGGCGACGGCGAGCCCCACCATGGTGAGGATCAGAAACACCGCCGAAGTGCTGACGACCTTGCCGGCCGCAATCCCAACAAATTCCATTCGTCACCTCTTGGCGATCATCGTGAAAAATACCGCCAGAACACTGAGCGCCGCAGCCACGCCCAGGAAATCGGGGACGCGGTACATCCGCAGCTTGGCCATGCTGCTTTCAATAACCGCCAGCAGCGCCATCAGCACCAACATCTTCAGGAGGTACGCTCCGAGCGCGATGCCCAGAGCTGCGGGCGCCAAACTACCCGCCATGCCCCATGGCCCGAAAAGTGAGATCAAGAGCGCCAGCATAATGTTCAGCTTGACCGCGCCGGCCCATTCAAGCAGGGCCAGGCTGGGACCCGAGTACTCAAGAGTCATGGCTTCGTGAATCATGGTCAGTTCAAGATGGGTGGTCGGATTGTCCACCGGCATCCGCCCGCTCTCGGCAAGCGCCACCATGCCCAGCGCCGCGAACGCAAGAATATGCACGGCTGAGATTTCGAAAAAGTTTTGCCGCAGCGTCCAGCCCACAATTCCCGTAATGCTTGCGCTGCGTGCCGAGATAGAGACTGCGGCCAGGGCGAGCAAGAGGGGCGCCTCCGCCAAAGTGGATATTAGCGCGTCCCGGCTTGCGCCCATCCCGCCAAAAGCCCCGCCCCCGTCCAGCGCACCCAGGGCCAGGAAAAAGCGGCCCAGCGCGAGCAAGTAAACCATGAGCACGAAGTCCCCCACGGACCCGAACAGGGCGAAAGGTTGGAGGACGGGCACAAAAGCTGCCACTGCCAGTGCGGCGGCAAACATGACCCGCGGGGCCAGGATAAATATCAGCGAAGAGGTCGGCGGAGCCAGGTCTTCCTTTTGGAATAATTTCCCCAGCTCGGCGTAGGGTCTCCAAATGCTTGCCCCCTGACGCCGCTGGAACCACGCCTTGATGCGCGCGATTATTCCGCGCGCCAGAGGCGCTCCCAAAATGAGGATCAATACCTGAGCCGCGCCGAGCGCCATCGTCATCTGAGGAACCTCAGGCAAACCAGCAACGAAACAAGAGTGAGAAAGATGTATAAGAGATAAACTTGAATATTGCCCGTCTGGAGCCGGCCCACCTGGCGGGCGGCTGCGACGATGGCATCAACGACAGGGCGATAAAGAAACTTTTCGAATGAAGTTGTCCGCTGCGAGCGATAGGAGATCGAATTCGCGAAATATGGTTGCTCCGTTGGCAGCCGGCTGACCGTGCGATCGGGTTTGTAGACGGACACAAAAACGGAGCGAAGGGGCTTGGAAAAGGCTGTGGATGTGTATTGCATGCGGCTGGTCAATCCAGGCAGCCCGCACGCCCAGATGGCCGCGACCCGCTGCCGTCGCCAGACTGCCCGCATCACCACCAGCGCGCCCAGGAGTGTGAGCGCCACCCACGGAATTACACGGGAGATGAAATAAATTTCTCCCGGCGCCGTGGAACCAGGAACGAGAATTTGTGCCAGGCTGGCGAGCGGCGAAAGGACCGTTAAGGGAAAGACTCCAAGCAAAATACAGGCGAGCGCCAGCAGAACCATGCCAAGACGCATGTAGAGTGGCGCCTCCGCGGCGTTCTCCGCTTCCGTGCTGCGAGGGCGGCCGAGAAACGCAACACCGTAGACCTTGATAAAGCATGCCGCTGCCAGACCTCCAATCAAAGCAAGGACCCCCATCATCAATGGCAACGCCACCTGTGCCGCCGTATTGGTCAAGTTGGAACCATAGAGAAAGCCTCGGAAAGTCAGCCACTCGCTGATGAAGCCGTTAAACACGGGCAGCCCGACAATGGAACAACAACCCACGAGAAATGCGGCGCCTGTTATCGGCATGCGCCCAAGCAACCCGCCCAGCTCTTCCAAATCGAGGGTGTGAGTGCTGTGGGAAATTGCACCGGCGCCGAGGAACAACAGGCTCTTGAAGAAAGCATGATTGAGCGTGTGCAGAAGCGCGGCGATGAGGGCGAGATTCGCCCAATGGGGCGCGCCGTTGGCCAGAAAAAGCAGGGAACTGCCCAGCCCCAGGTAAATGATCCCAATATTTTCCACACTGTGATAAGCCAGAAGGCGCTTCAGGTCATGTTCGGCAATGGCGTAAAGGACGCCCAGCAGACCGGAGACCGCGCCGGCAGCCAACACCAGGTAACCCGACCACCGCGGACCTCCGTGCAGGAAATCAAATCCGAATCGCACCAAACCGTAAATGGCAGTTTTCAACATGACCCCGGACATCAAAGCGGAGACAGGGCTCGGTGCGATGGGGTGAGCTCGCGGCAGCCAGAGGTGGAAGGGTATGATGCCCGCCTTCGTACTGAAGCCCACAAACGCCAGCAAAAAAATTGCAGTCCGCATGCCAGCGGGTAGATTTACTGATGCGCTTCGAATCGCATCAAATTCCAGTCCATGAGCGTACGGCCAATAAAGGAAGAAGGCCGCCACCACAGCCGCAGCGCCCGCGTGCATCATCAAAAGGTAAATGTAGACGTCGTGAATCCGCTCTTCTGAGTCGCCCTCAATCAAGATGAGTCCGGCCGAGACGATGGTCATCAGTTCCCAGCCCACAAGGAAGGCGAGGCCTGTTGAGGCGGTCACGACCACAATCATTGACAAAATAAAAAGTGAGAGCAGCGCCCACATCCAGCGCGCCTTTTCCGTCGCGTAGTGATGAGTCACGTAGGAAGTGGAGAATATGCACACTGGGAGGCAAACTGAGCAAATCAGGAAGAGGAAGAAGGCGCTCAGGCGATCGACGGTCAGCGAAATAGGGAACGCTGCAACACTGGGCAGCCGCAGGGTCGCGGGAACGTTTTGCCAAAAGCAGACGCCGGCAACAACCAGCCCCGCCAGACTCCCCGCGAGCAACAGCAGGACACTGAGCGCCCTGACGAACCTGCTCCGCCCTCCCAGTTGTAAGAGGGGAACGATCGCGCCCAAGAGCGCGAGAAAGCTCCAAAATGTCATGTCCAATACCATCATATTGCAATCGTCATCTTTCAGCTCTGCCGGCGCATTTCTTTCAACATGTCGCGAACGTCCACCAGCCGGTTGTTGAAGACTTGCTTGGCGGCATCCAGGAGGCGAAAAATGGTAGGATCCGAAACCGAGTAGAAAACACTACTGCCGGCCTTGCGGCCAGCCACGATGTTGCGCATCCGAAGATTTGCGAGTTGTTGGGAAACATGGGCCGGCTCGATCCCCACCAGCCCGCTCAGCTCGTTCACGCTCTTCTCCCCGCCGCGAAGGCAGTCCAGCAGACGGATGCGGATGGGGTGAGCCAGAGCCTTAAAAAACTCAGCCTTGAACGCAGCGGCGGTCTGAGGCAAATTAATACTCCTTAATTCTCGCATATTAGAACATGCGTAGATTCAAGTGTCAAATATATCTTCGAATTTCTGGAATCGTCCATCGGCGCAGACGACCGGTCATGATCAGCCAACGCGGGAATGCCGCTGTGGACTTGGGCAATTTCACGCTGGATAGGCCGGCCTCTGGTCCGGAATCAGTCAAGCCCACGACTGGAGGCGAATCCAGGTAATCCTGCCTTGCCGCAATCTGAATTGATGTTAACTCGAATCCGGGGATGGATCGGTTCGAAATGGCTTTGCTTTATGTTATGATTCCGGGAATTTAGCCGTTGGTAGGGGAGGATTTCACATGGATGGCGACAAAACAGACCGAAGGAGTTTTCTGGGAAAAATGGCAACCGGAATTGCAGGAACGGTCGGAGTGGCGGGCGGAATTCCCGGCGCTCCAGCAGCGGGAAAATCTTTGGGTGCCATTAAGGGGCCCGCTGTGGGCGGGATGCCTTACCGGACTTTGGGACGCTCGGGAGAAAAAGTTTCGCTCATCGGACTGGGCGGTTATCACATGGCCGTCCCCAGGGACGAAGCTGAAAGCATTCGCATCGTTCGAACCGCGGTCGACAACGGCATTAACTTTATGGATAACTGCTGGGACTATCACGATGGCTTGAGCGAAGTTCGCATGGGCAAGGCGCTGCGCGATGGCTATCGCAAAAAAGTTTTTCTGATGACCAAGACCGACGGACAGATGAAGGAAGTTTATAACCGGCAGCTGGAAGAATCGCTCAAAAGATTACAGACCGATACCATCGATCTCGTGCAGTTCCACGAAGTCATTCGAGAGGGCGACCCAGAGCGCATTTTTGGCGGGAATGGCGCCTTCGAGGCGGCACTTGCGGCGAAAAAGGCGGGCAAAATTCGTTACATCGGTTTTACCGGTCATAAGGACCCGGACATCCATTTGAAAATGTTGAACACTGCTTTCGCCCATGGATTTACATTTGATGCCGTGCAGATGCCCTTGAACGTCATGGACGCGCATTACCACAGCTTCGCGCATAAAGTCGTGCCCGTGCTGGTAAAACATGGCATCGGCGTTCTGGGAATGAAGCCCATGGCTGCCGGAATAATTTTGAAAAGCAATACCGTGACCCCCATCGAGTGCCTGCACTACGCCATGAATTTGCCCACCTCGGTGGTGATCAACGGCTGCGACAGTGTGGAGCGCGTCCACCAGGCCGTGGAAGCGGCTCGTACTTTCCGGCCCATGGACGAAACTGAAGTGGTGGCGCTGCTTGCGAAAACCGCCACGGCTGCGGCGAAGGGCGAGTTTGAGCCCTTTAAGACCACGCACGAGTTTGATGGCACCATCCAGAATCCGCAGTGGCTGGGATGATTTTTCGGCCGTTGTAACAAATTTTCCCGCCACAATTCAAATTGCGGAGTCAAGTCATGGCCAAAATCACCACAATATTTTCAGACGTTGGCGGCGTCATGCTCACCAACGGCTGGGACCGTGTGTCCCGCCACAAACTCGTGGAAAAATTCAATCTCGAATTGGCGGAATTTGGCGACCGTCACGAGCTGGTGTGCACGGCGTTCGAGACTGGCGAGCTCGATATGGATCACTACCTTGATCGCACGGTTTTCTATAAACCGCGCGCCTTCACCAAGACTGAGGTGAAGGATTTCATGTTTGCGGAGTCCCAGCCATATCCAGAGGCGCTCGCTTTCATGGCCAGGTTGGCGCTGTCCAATAAATATTTAATGACCACGCTCAACAATGAGTCCACGGAGTTGAACCAATACCGCATTGAGCACTTTGGTTTGCGGAATTATTTCACCGCTTTTTTCAGCTCCTGTTATCTCGGCGTCAAAAAGCCGGACGAAGCGATTTATATTCTGGCGTTGGAATTGACCCAGCGCCCGCCGGAAGAATGCGTGTTCATTGATGACCGGGCCTTGAACCTCGAGTGCGCCCGCTGGCATGGCATGCATACCATCCAGTTTCAAAATGTCAGTCAATTGGAGAGCGACTTGCGCGCGCTGGGTGTCGAGACTTAAGCAAGAATTGTAGCAGCGGCTTTACGCCGCCATTTTGTGTGCCAGGCTAAACCCTTGACATCTTGTGCCTGTATGGAAAATAAAATGGTCTGACAACTTGTCCCGCTGGAGCAACATGTGATGACGAATCCCAGCTTTTCTCGTCGAAGATTTTGCGCCACGCTTCTGGCCTCCCCTTGGGCGGCACGTCTAGCTGTTTCACGCATCGTATTCGCCGGTGAGCGTCAGGACGATTTCATAGCCAGCTTTGACGTTGCCGCCATCGACCGCGCTCGAGTTCTCAGCGCCGCCCAACGTTATCTCCGCGAAGCGCCGCTCACCATCACCGCTTCGTCTTCTCCTCGCAGCGCCGGAGGAAAGCACGATTTCTATTCCGAGGGTGACTACTGGTGGCCTGACCCGAAGAATCCCGGCGCCCCTTATATCCATCGCGACGGCATGTCCAATCCGGACAATTTCGTTGCGCACCGCAACGCCCTGATGCGCCTGAGCGTTCAGTTTGCGGCTCTCGTGGCCGCGTGGAAGATAACCCGGGACGCGCGATACGCCACGCACGCGGCGGATCATCTGCGCGCCTGGTTTCTGAATGATGATACGCGCATGAATCCCAACCTTCAGTATGCCCAGGCCATTAAGGGCCGCACCACCGGGCGTGGGACGGGAATTATTGACACCATCCATCTGGTGGAGGTCGCGCGCGGCGCCGAAGTGTTGCGCGGGTCAGGCGCGCTGAAAAGCGGTGAGGAAGATGGCATTAAGAAATGGTTTGCCGATTATCTCGAATGGATGACAACTTCCAAGAATGGAATTGATGAGCGAAATGCAAAAAATAATCACGGCACCTGCTGGGTGATGCAGGTGGCGGAGTTTGCACGCCTGGCCGGCAATCGCGATCTCACCGATTATTGCCTTACTCGATTCAAATCAGTTCTGCTGCCCAACCAAATGGCCGCGGACGGAAGTTTTCCGCTTGAGTTGAAACGAACAAAACCTTACGGCTACTCGCTTTTTAATTTGGACGCCATGGCGACTGTGTGTCAGATTCTCTCAACCCCCGGGGATAATTTGTGGACGTTCGAACTTCCTGACGGGCGAACCATGAAAAAGGCGATGGAATTTATGGTTCCATTTATCGCCAATAAAAAATCCTGGCCTTATCCGCCTGACGTGATGTACTTCGACCAATGGCCAGTCCGCCAGCCCAGCCTGCTCTTTGGCGGGCTCGCCCTCGCACAGCCTGCATACCTGAAACTTTGGCGCAGCTTGAACCCCGATCCTACCGTGCCGGAAGTGATTCGCAATTGGTTCATCCGCCAGCCGGTGCTGTGGGTGAACTCCGCGCCGCTTGGGGCGAAAGTTTAAGCCGCCTCATGCTTGCTTGCGCTTGCGCCTCAGATCCTGTTCTTGCTGCTCCAGCCCTCTGAAAAACTCTTCTCCTTCCACACCTTCGCCTCGTTCGAGGGATGTCCATCCTTGTGAATGTTGGACACATGTTGTGTCAAACCTCTTTAGAAATGTCCCCTTTTCCTGTTTTTGGTTTTCATTTTTCTTTTTGTTTTCATCTTTGATTTTGTCATTGGCGTTGCCTGGAGCGAAGCCCTGCTGAGCGCTTAGGGCGAAGCGGAGGACAAGGCCAACGACGGCGCTGGCCCGCCTGAAACTGGTTTCTCTGCCCCTCGACCAGCGGCTAGCCGCCACGGGTGGTCCGCCGGGGGCACCCACTTTCTTTTCACGGGGCTCGACACCCGAGTCGTTGGGCACTCGCTCTCCTGTCGGAAGATCCTGTCCAACTCCGTCGCGCTCGGCGCCCGGCGGTGAAAATCCTCCGGTCGCGCTGCCGCCCGCGCAAACCGCCGGCCGTCTTCGGGCAGATAGCAGGCCTCCAAATAAGCATTGGCCTGGGCGTGGGTGGCGTCTTTTTTCGTCGCCTTTTCTTCACCAGCCGGTCCTGAGGCGTGCCGTGTATCCGCTCCACCCAGGCCCGAAGTGCATCGGCCACCGCCCAGATTGTCTCTTGCTCTCCCAATCGCGCCAGCGTCTTGATTCGTCGCGTCGTCCTCCAGGTCCATCAAGCATCCTTCCGGGCCTCGCTCTTCCAGCCACCGGTGAAAGTTCTCGTCCATCAGCGCCATCTCGCCCCAGTGTTCCTGCGTGAGCGTCGGCGCCGGTGCCGACGTCTCCTTCGCTCCCGGCTGCATAGCCCTTCCGCCAGCATCCACCGCCGGTCGCCGCGGCGACTCTCGGCATGGACGTTCACCTGATCCTCCGAGGCCAGGTGCTCCACTCTATCGAGGACAAAAGGGGGACATTATTATCGAGGTACAACATACCCGGTTATAATTTCAGTCCACAGGCCGCGTGCCTTCCTTGACAAGGCCTGCGGGCTGGTTATAATTGATGTCCTTGGTTCGCGAGGCTCCGGTGATGATAACCCTGCAAGAACTGGAGCTCCGCCGGGTCGAGGTCCGAAAGACCTACGCCAGCGGAGACCTGGATTATCATACGGTGGAATTCCAGCAACAGGGCCCGCTGAAAGTCGAAGCAGTTGCGGAGCTTTTAGGTTCGGAAATCCGCATTCGCGGGCATTTGGGAACTCGACTGCGCGCGCAATGCGACCGGTGCCTGGCGCCAGTGGAGTTTCCGGTGGAGCACGATTTCGATTTATTTTATCGTCCGATGGAGAGCATTGCGCGCGAAGAGGAGATTGAAGTTCCGGACGATGAGTCGGAAGTCGGGTTTTATTCCGGCGAGGGAATCGAAGTAGACGATTTGGTGACGGAGCAGGTGATACTTTCCGTCCCGATGAAGATCGTTTGCCGGGCAGCGTGCCTGGGCCTCTGTCCTGTTTGTGGAGTCGATCGAAATCAGCAAAAGTGCGGATGTTCGGATCGGCGGTTGGATTCCCCTTTTGCCTCGCTGAAAGGTGAATGAGATAAAGAAAAAATTGGGGACAATCGAATTGTGAATAAGGGATATCGAACAAAAATAATGGGAGAAGGGAATCGAGAAAAATTTAGTCGGGGAAAGAAATAAATTGGGGGCTGGGTGAAAACCTGACCCGGCGACTGAATCCGAAACACTATATCCAGAAAGCAGGAGAGAGCAGTTAGCATGCGGCAGGGGGCAGGGCAAGGAATCGCAATCCCCGCCTGCGGTCTACTGTTTACCAAATATGCCAAATCCAAAGCGACGACATTCCAAAGCACGAAAAAATCGAAGACGAGCGCATGATTTTTTGACGCCGCGACAAGTCGTCGAGTGCACTCATTGTCACGAAACCAGGCTGCCTCACCATGCCTGCCCCCATTGTGGGTATTATCGAGGGCGGGAAGTGATTTTGGTGAAAGAAACCGCTTAAGGAAGTATGAAGTTTGAAGTATGAAGACCAAAAGGTTGAAGGGTGAAACAAAAAAATATTTTTGCTTCACAGCTTGACCTACGTTCCTGATTTCATCCCTCATACTTCAGCCGCCATACTTTGGTTTTTGGAACCTTCCTTTGAGCATGCGACGTATTGCTGTTGACGCGATGGGCACAGACGCGGCTCCTCTGCCGGAGGTGGAGGGCGCCATTCTGGCCGCACGGGATCAGCACGCGCAGGTTCTCCTGGTTGGCCCGCAGGATTTGTTGAAGCGGGAGCTGGGGCGCCGTGACGCTCGCGGCCTGGGCATCGAAGTGGTTCACGCCAGCGAGGCGGTGACCATGGAGGATGCGGCCGCGAAGGCATTTCGTCGCAAGCGCGATTCCTCCATTCGCGTGGCCGCGCGGCTGGTGCGGGAAGGCAAAGCAGACGGGTTGATTAGCGCCGGCAACACCGGCGCTGTGATGACCACGGTCAAGATTGTTCTGGGCACGCTCGAGGGTGTTGACCGGCCGGCCCTCGCCGCTGTGTTCCCCACTTCTCAAGGTAAAGCTGCGGTCCTGCTCGATGTGGGCGCCAATGTGGATTGCAAGCCCGCCAACCTTGAGCAGTTCGCCGTGATGGGCGAAATTTATTACCGGGTGATCTTTGGAGTCGACCGGCCGCGCGTGGGATTGCTCTCCATCGGCGCGGAGGAACAGAAAGGGAATGACCTGACGCGCGAAGCTTTTGGCCTGTTAAAGCGACTACCATTGAATTTTGCCGGTAACGTCGAAGGCCGTGATCTTTATAACGGCCGGGTTGAAGTGATCGTTTGCGACGGTTTCATCGGCAACGTGGCGTTGAAGATAAGCGAGGGGCTCATCGAAGCGGTTTCCATTTTATTGAAGGAATCGCTTTCCAGTACGCTGTCTTCCAAGATGGGATATATGCTCTCCCGGAAGGCTTTCCAACACTTCAAGAAACGTGTGGATTATTCCGAATATGGAGGCGCTCCGTTGCTGGGCGTAAAAGGCGTTTGCATCATTTGCCACGGCGGGTCAAGCGCGAATGCCATTAAGAACGCCATTCGCGTCGCGGCAGGATTTTCCGAAGGGCGGATTAACGAAAAGATTCAGGGAGAGTTGGGAAAGACCGTGGTGGGAATCGCGTAGGGGGGAATTGGAAACCGGAAATTGGAATTCAGAATTTCTCTATCCCTGTCAAAATTCTAATATCTCATTTCCAGTTTCCGTCCTATCGACTTAATCACTCGATTTTTGATTTATACTGGGCGCCCACAACAAGGAGCGAGCATGAATTTTGCGGGGATATTGGGCACCGGAACGGCGCTGCCCGAAAAAGTAATTACCAACCACGACTTGGAAAAGTTGGTGGAAACTTCGGACCAATGGATTATCGAGCGGACGGGAATCAAGGAGCGGCGCCAGGCGGGTCCGGGCGAAACAACCTCCACTCTTTCCGCTGCAGCCTCGCGGCGCGCGCTGGAAATGGCCGGAATCGCCGCTCAGGATCTGGACCTGATCATCTGCTCAACCATCTCGCCGGACATGCCTTTGCCGAGTACCGCATCCTTCATCCAACGTGAGTTGGGAGCGAAATCATGCTGCGCTTTCGATCTGGCCGCGGCATGTTCCGGATTTCTTTTTGGAATGACCGTGGCGGAGCAATACATTAAAACGGGCAAAGCCAGATACGTCCTGGTGATTGGGGCTGAGCTGCTTTCGCGATACCTGGACTATAAAGATCGAACCACTTGCGTCATTTTCGGTGACGGTGTGGCAGCAGCCGTACTGGGCCCCGCCGTGCCACCCTCTGGAATTCTGGCTTCGGAATTGCACACTAACGGCCAGTATGCCGACCACTTGTTTATCCCCGCGGGCGGAACGGTGAGGCCGGCGAGTTGCGAAACGGTTACGGCGCGCGAGCACTACATCAAAATGCGCGGCAATGAATTGTTTAAAGTGGCGGTGCGCAGCCTGGAAGAGGTTTCGCGGCGGGTGATGCAGGAAGCGGGCGTTACCACGGAACAATTGGCCCTCATGATTCCTCACCAGGCGAACCAGCGCATCACCGATGCCATCAGGATTCGATTGGGTGTGCCAACGGAAAAGGTTTATGCCAACATCAGCCGCGTAGGCAATACTTCTTCGGCATCCATTCCGATTTGCCTGGACGAGTGTGTACGCAGTGGACAAATTAAGAAGGGCGATCTGATTTTGATGTCTGCCTTCGGAGCCGGCGTCACCTGGGGCGCCATTCTTATGAGATGGTAGGGAGATCGACCGCGGTCAATTGTCCGTTGGAGGAAATCCCGGAAACTAGAAACTGGAAATTGGAAATATTGAAATCGCTTTGAAGTAGCCAGTTTCCATTTTCTAATTTCGAGCTTCATTTTTTCTTTGATTGATTCAATTCTGACAACGGACGACGCATTTGCCAAAGACAGCATTCATTTTTCCCGGTCAAGGTTCCCAATATCCCGGGATGGGCCGCGAGTTGGCGGGGAGATATCCCGAGGCGCGCAAAGTTTTTGACGAAGCTGACGCGGCACTCGGTTTTCCTCTTTCGAAACTGTGTTTTGAAGGCCCGGCCGGGGAACTTCAGCTTACTGCCAATACTCAGCCGGCGATCCTTACAGTTTCGGTGGCGGCGGCTGAAGTTCTGGGCGCGCATGGTGTTCACGCGGATTTTGTCGCCGGACACAGCCTGGGGGAATATTCCGCGCTGGTAGCCGCGCGATCCATTGGCCTCGCTGACGCGGTTTGTTTAGTGCGCAAACGCGGGGAGTTCATGCAGGAGGCCGTCCCCGCAGGCCAGGGCGCCATGGCGGCGCTGCTCGGGTTTGACCGGGCTGCGGCGGATGATGTTTGCCGCGAAGCCGCGCAGGGTGAGGTAGTATCACCCGCCAATTTAAATTCGCCGGGACAGTTGGTGATTGCCGGGCATAGAACCGCGGTTGAGCGCGCGGTGGAGTTGGCGAAGAAGCGCGGCGCCAAACGTGCCGTGATGTTGAACGTGAGCGCGCCCTTCCATTGTGCCCTGCTGAAGCCTGCCCAGGACCGCCTGGCGGTGGAGCTTGACCGCGTGGAAATTCGTGACCCGCAGGTTCCACTGGTTAATAATGTAGACGCACGCGTGGTGCGGACAGCGGCGGAAGTTCTGGACGGATTAAAACGGCAGGTGACGGCTCCCGTCCGTTGGGAAGAGTCGGTGCGACTCTTGCGGAACGAAAACGTCGCGCTATTCATCGAATTAGGGCCGGGCAAAGTACTCTCTGGTCTCGTGCGGCAAATCGATCGCCAGGCCGGATGCCTGCACATGGAAGATGTGGCGTCACTCGAAGAAATGCTGGGTCGGGTTGGTGGAGAGAAATCAAAAATCAAAAGTCAGAATTCAAAATAAATATAGGAATTTTCCGAATCCATTCTTAATTTTGTCTCCTGACTTCCACGTTTTGATTTTTGGGCAGGAATATGGACCTCCAAGGACGAGTCGCGTTGGTGACGGGCGCTTCCCAAGGCATCGGGAAAGCCTGCGCATTGGCGCTGGCTGAAGGCGGAGCGCAGGTCGCGCTGGGCGCGCGCAACGTGGAAAAACTCCAAGCCGTCGCAAGCGAAATCGAAGCCAAAGGGAAAAAGGCTTTGGTGCTCTCACTCGATGTTTCCAGCCGTGACTCAATTAAGGCCGCGGTGGCGAAGGTGCTGGAAGCGTGGGGGAAAATCGACATCCTGGTGAATAACGCCGGGTTCGCCAAAGACAACCTGGCGTTGCGAATGAAACCCGAGGATTGGGACGCCGTTTTGCGAACCAATCTTGACGGCGCATTCCATTGTATCCAGGCGGTCTTGCACGGAATGGTGCGCCAACGTTACGGGCGGATCATCAACATTGCCTCAGTGGTGGCGCAGGTGGGCAACGCCGGGCAGGCGAATTACATAGCGTCCAAAGCGGGTTTGATTGGTTTAACCAAAGCGATTGCAGCCGAAGTGGCCGGCCGCAACATCACAGTGAATGCGGTGTCACCCGGGTTCATTGCCACCGCAATGACGGAAGGACTTTCGGAGACCGTGCAGCAAAAAGTTTTAAGCATGATCCCGCTCGGGCGCCAGGGCACTGCGTCCGAAGTGGCCTACGGCGTCCGTTTCCTGGCTTCGGATGAGGCCGGATATATCACCGGCCACGTGTTGAACATCAACGGCGGGATGTACATGGGTTAAGAACAGTGGCGGTTGGATTGTGGCAAGAGGTCAAGGAGAAGCGCTTTCCGCTTGCCAAGTGTCACTTTCTACTAACTAATATTCTTTTTCGCCACTTGTCACTTGTCACTTGTGACTGTTAGAATGACCGTCCGAGTAATCGTAATCCGAGGAGGATTGAACGATGGCTTCTCTTGATGAGAAGGTAAAGCAGATTATTGTTGAGCAACTGGGGGTTGATGAAGCTGAAGTCACACCGACAGCGCACTTCATAGATGATTTGGGCGCCGACTCGTTGGACATCGTCGAGCTTGTGATGGCGATGGAGGAGGCGTTTGAGATCGAAATACCCGACGAAGACGCCGAAAAGCTCCAGACCGTTAAAGATGCCACTGATTATATTCAGGCCCATGGCAAAGCCGCGAAAAACTGAGCCCTGCGTGGCAACGTTCGACAGGAGCGATAACGCTTGACGCGAAGAGTTGTCGCGACGGGGGTCGGCTTGGTCAGCGCCCTCGGCGTGGGCACGGATGAAACCTGGAAAAATATTCTGGCCGGGAAAAGCGGCGTGGGCGCCATCACGCACTTTGACACCGCCGGCTTCGCGTCCACCATTGCCGGCGAGGTACGCGGCTTCGACCCTCTTCAGTTTGTAGAAAAGAAAGAGGTGAAGAAGATGGGGCTCTTCATCCAGTTCGCCATGGCCGCCGCACAGTTTGCCATGGAGCAGTCCGGGCTGAAGATTACTCCTGACATCGCCGAGCGCGCCGGAGTTTACATTGGATCCGGAATCGGTGGGTTTGATGTAATTGAACGTGAACACAAAGCTTTGCTGGCCGGTGGCCCGCGCAAGATCTCTCCCTTTTTTATTCCAGCCTCCATAGTGAACCTCGCCTCCGGGTTTGTCTCCATCCGCTGGGGCGCCAAAGGTCCCAATTCCGCCACTTGCACCGCGTGCTCTTCCAGCGCGCACGCCGTGGGCGATTCCTACAAAATCATCGCGCGCTGTGATGCTGATGTCATGATCTGCGGCGGTACGGAAGCCGCCATCACGCCCTTGTCGGTGGGCGGGTTTGCCGCCATGCGCGCGCTTTCAACGCGCAACACGGAGCCCACGCGGGCCAGCCGTCCTTTTGATCTCGACCGCGACGGTTTTGTGATTGGCGAGGGAGCGGGCATTCTGATCCTGGAGGAGCTGGGCCACGCTCTGGAGCGCGGCGCGCCCATCCTGGCAGAAGTTGTGGGCTATGGAATGTCGGGCGACGCGTTTCACATCACCCAGCCGTCGGAAGGTGGTGATGGGGCGGTACGCGCCATGCGCAATGCCCTGGCGGACGCAAAGGTGCAGCCGGAGCAGGTGAGTTACGTCAACGCTCATGGCACGTCAACGCCTTTCAACGATCGGTTGGAGACGCAGGCCATTAAAAAAGTTTTCGGCGCCCACGCGGCAAAGATGCCGGTGAGCTCCACCAAGTCAATGACCGGACATTTGCTGGGTGGCGCGGGTGGTCTTGAAGCCGGCCTCACCGCTCTGACCATTCGCGATCAGATGATGCCCCCGACCATCAATTACGAGAAGCCTGATCCGGATTGCGATTTGGACTACGTTCCAAATCACGCGCGCGCGGGGAACATCGAGTACGCCCTTTCCAACTCGTTTGGCTTTGGCGGAACCAACGCGGCGCTGCTTTTCAAGCGGTACAGCCAATAGTCCTTCGGAAGAATTGTGTCATTGGAACATTGCATCATTGAGCCATTGAGCGGACGAACCCCGAAGATGGAAACCCGCAAGGCAGACGCGGAATTTCGAGGTTCGGTTTTTCTTCTAATGACTAAATGATGCAATGTTCCAATGACTCAATTCACCCATTGAGAAAAATCGCCCCGTGAGTACACGAGCGCTAATTTTCGGAGAAATTAAATTGAAGTTCATCGTCTGCCTCAAGCAAGTCCCGGCGCGAGATTCCATCCTAAAATTAAACAAGGCCGGAACCTGGATTGAATCGGCGGACATCAGCTACGAGATCAACGAGCCTGATATTTACGCTCTGGAAGAAGCCCTGCGCCTCAAGGAAAAGCATGGCGGCGAAGTTGTGATCGCATGCCTCGGCCCCGCGCGCGCACAGCAATCCATCAAGGAAGCATTGGCCAAGGGAGCTGATCGCGCCCTCCATCTTGACGACCCTAAATTTGAAAATCTTGACGCCCACGGCGTGGCTCGCGCCCTGGCCCGGGCGATCGAAAAAGAGAAACCTGATTTGGTGCTCACCGGCCTTCAGTCTGACGATTTCGGATTTGCCCAAACCGGCGTGATCCTGGCGGAGATGTTGGCGCTGTCCCACTCGACCATCATTATGGAAATTCAGGTTTCAGGGCAAACGCTTCGAGTTAAAAGAGAACTCGAGGCCGGCTGGTTCCAATGGATTGAAATGCCATTGCCCGCCCTGCTCGCCATCCAATCAGGGATTAATAAACCCCGCTATGCGACACTGAAGGGAATCATGGGAGCGAAGTCGAAACCGATCCGGAAGTTGACGGCAGCAGATTTGGGACTCACGCCTGAAGATTTAGCGCCACGGCAGAAAATCCTGAAAGTGTATTTACCCGTCAAAAAAGTGAAGACCGAATTTTTGCAGGGCGGCGCGAAGGAGATCGCCGCCCACCTGGTGGACAAGCTCAAGAGTGAGGCGCGGGTGATTTAACCGCGAAAGGAGACAATATGTTCGTGCACATTTGGAGAATGAAGGGCCGCAAAAAGAAAGCGGAAGAATATGAAAAATTCGGGCGGCAAGTCACGTTGCCTGCTCTGAAAAAGATTGACGGTTGCCTGGACGCCCACTTTGTCAAAGTGTTCGAGGCCCGAAAACCCGAATACCTCTGGCTGGTTTTTTGGAGGAATAAAGAAGCTCTGGAAGCGGCGCGCACCAATACGTCCTGGCGGGACCAGATCAAGCGGTTTGAAGCGGGCAAATTCTATAAAACCATTCCGCTGGAATTGGTCTGCGAATCGCTCGGATCTTTCGGCGGAGCATCGGTCGATAAATTAAAGAAAGCATCAGACGCCGGAAAATCCGGCAAGGGTGGTAAGGCGGGGAAGAGCGAAATATCCAGAAACACAGAAGCCGCTGTCCGGGCCGAAATTCAAAGTGAGGAAGGCTCGGGCAAATCTTTTACACCACCCACTGCCGAAGGCGAATAGGAGCGTCCTCATTGAGATTCTCCTGTTCCTACACCCATTATGTCTGACGAAATTCTGGTTTTCGCAGAACACCAGGGCGGGAAGCTTTTCCGATCCACGTGGGAAGCTCTGGCCGCCGGTCAAAGCCTCGCGCAAGATCTTGGCCTTCCGGTTTCCGCTGTCATCCTGGGCGGTAACATTTCGCCGCTCGCTTCCGAACTCGCCGGGATAGAACTCCATGAAGTTTTGGCCGTAGATTCTTCCCTCCTCGCCGTATATACAGCCGATGGGACCACTCGCGCCTTTGCGGAAATCATTCGGGAACGGCAGCCCCGTATTGTGGTATTCAGCCACACTTATCAAGTGAGGGATTTTGCGCCGCAACTCGCGGCTGCGCTCGATCGAGGGTTGGTGAGTGATTGCCTGGGTTATCGCAAGGAGAACGAGCGGCTGATTTTTGTGCGCCAGGTTTTCCAGGGAAAATTTTCCGCTGACGTGGAGTTCGCCGGCGCCGCGCCCTGGCTGGTTTCCTTTCAAGCAGGAGCATTTCGGGAGGATGCTGTCCGCCGGTCGAAGACCGCGGCCAAGATATCAACTCTAACTCTCTCCCTCGCGCCTGACCAAATCCGCACCAAACCCGGTGAACGTTTTCGCGAAGCGAAACAGGCCGTGGACCTTACGCAAGCGGAAATTATTGTGGCGGTGGGGCGCGGCATCAAAGCGCCGGAAAATCTCGAGCTAGCAAAAAAACTTGCGGAAGCTCTGGGCGCCGAATTGGGCGCGTCCCGCCCCATTTGCGACAGCGGCTGGCTGCCCATGGACCGCCAGATTGGCAGCTCCGGCCAGACGGTCGCCCCCAAGCTGTACGTTGCCCTGGGAATCTCAGGCGCCATCCAGCACCAGGTGGGCATGAAGGGCGCGCACACCGTAGTGGCCATCAATAAGGATCAGGAAGCGCCCATTTTTGAGGTTGCCACTTATGGAATCGTCGGCGACTTGTTTGAAATCGTCCCACCGCTGATTGAAGAAATCAAAAAAGTTAAAACGGGTTGACGTGTTTTCCGGCCCCGGCCCCCTCTTACTTTTTCGGCAACCAGAAGAAATCCTTAGTTGTCGATTCAAGAATTTTACATTTCTGGCAATCGAATTTCTGCAGAGTCTCGCCGCGCCCGCTGATGCGATCCGCCGTTATGGAATCAATTTCGATGGTGGTTTCGAGGCGACACCAATTGTCAATTTTCGACCCTGGACCGTTGCCCAGCGAACAGGGCAGGAAACTGGCGGATGATCCAACCCACTTCGATCCCTGCCGTTTGCATTCGGTTCGGATGAAAGACCCGTGCGCGGCCAGCTCGGGCGGCATATTCACCCACTCGGCATGGAAAACATTTCCATCAACCTTGGCTCGGAATTCTTTGCCTGTGGTCTGTGAAACCCAGATATCTTTTAACTGTTCCGCCGTCTGAATGGGTTTTGATTGGCCAGTGCTCAGGGGTTGCTGGGCTGGCGGGGAGCAACCTGACAGCGAGAAGAGCAATGCGGTGAAGGTGAGAATGCAACTCCATAGTTTCAAAAATCGAATCAAGAAAACCTCCACAAGTTTCTTTCCGTATTGACGCCAGGCATGACCTCTGCCCCGTTTACCTTGTACTGTCTCCTGCACCCGTTGTCAATCAATTGTCGGCTGGTTGGCGCTGGATTCCATGGCAGGCGCAACCTCCGAAGGCCGTCTTGAGGGCGCCGACGCGCTTCGCGAATCACGCACACCTGTGCTACGATGAAAGCGCCGGAGCGCCACGGCGACCGCTGACCGGGCGGGGCTGGCGGAATTCCCAAACTACTTCAACCAGAATTTTCAGGCGAGTTTCCGAGACCATCCGAATGATCGAACAAAAGAAACCCCGTCCCCGGATTTTGAGCGGCATGCGCCCCACGGGCAAGCTCCATTTGGGGAATCTGGTGGGCGCCCTGCAGAATTGGATTGCGCTCCAGGACCAATATGAAAGCTACCATTTCGTGGCGGACTGGCACATGCTCACCACGGACTATGCGGACACTTCCGACTTGCAAAGCAACATTTTGGAGATGGTAACTGACTGGCTGGCGGTGGGACTTGACCCGGCCAAAGCCGTGTTTTTTATACAATCGCGGCTGCCGGAGCACGCCGAGCTGCAATTATTATTTTCCATGGTGACCCCGCTCGGGTGGCTTGAACGCGTGCCAAGTTACAAGGAGCAATTGGCAAATATCAAGGATCGCGACCTGACCACTTACGGGTTTCTGGGTTATCCGGTTTTGCAGGCCGCGGATATTCTGATGTACAAGGCGAATGTCGTTCCGGTGGGTGAAGATCAGGCGCCCCATGTGGAATTAACACGCGAGATTGCGCGCCGATTCGACAATTTTTACGGCCCGGTATTTCCTGAGCCGCGCGTGCTGCTGACGCCCACACCCCGATTGCCGGGTACCGATGGCCGCAAAATGTCCAAGAGTTATAACAACGCCATTTTTCTTTCTGACCCGCCGGAGGCGGTCTCAAAGAAACTCGCCACCATGATTACCGACCCGGCGAGAAAACGGCGGACGGACAAAGGGGATCCGGATAAATGCCCTGTCTTCGATCTTCACAAAGTCTATTCCACCGGGGAAATTATAGAGCGCGTGAATACGGAGTGCCGCACGGCGGAGATTGGATGTCTCGATTGCAAAAAACTGGTGGCCGGGCGCATCAACGAAACTCTGGCGCCCATTCAACAGCGCCGGAAACTTTTTGAACATAATCCGCAGCGCGTGTGGGATATTTTGGAAGCGGGCACGGCACGCGCGCGCAAGGTGGCGCAGGCTACAATGGGCGAAGTGCGGGCGGCGATGAAACTGGCTTAAGATGGAAACTGGAAATTAGAAAATAGAAACTGGAAACGGGTAAAAGAGTGAGTTTATCGGGAGGGCTTGGAAGATGGAAAGCAGTAGCCTGCGCGGTCCTTTACTAATTTCGAGTTTCCAGTTTCCAATTTCTGATTTCCGTTTTGCAATTTCCAGTTTTCAGTTTCTTCTTTAACCCATGGACGAAATTCAAGAGCCCACTCCCGAAATTCCAGGCGCTGACGAGGCCGCGGCCCCTGCCGTCAAGCGCGTCTCCCGCGCAGAAGGATCGCCTCCGGCGATCAAGCTTGAAATTTACGAAGGCCCGCTTGATTTGTTGCTGGACCTGATCCGCAAGCAAGAGATTAACATCTACGATATTCCCATCGCCAAAATCACCAAACAGTATCTGGATTATCTCCACCTGCTGGAAGAGATGAATATCGACGTGGCCGGGGAATTTATCTTTATGGCCGCGACGCTCATCTACATTAAATCCCGCATGTTGTTGCCAGTGGATCCCACGGCGCCGCCCGAGGAACAGGAAGATCCGCGAGCCGAATTGGTGCATCGTTTGCTCGAGCACGAGCAATTCAAAAACGCGGCACAGATGCTCGCCTCCAAGCGAATGGTAGAGGACGCAGCGTGGTCCGCCCCGGGCATCGGCGAATTCGTTGAGGCGGAAGATGAGCCCGGTTTCACCGTCACGGTGTTTGACCTGGTTGCGGTGTTTAGAGAAATCATCGAACGGGCCAAAAAGCGCCCGCAGATGGAAATCCATCGCGAGCATGTGACCGTGGCGCAGATGGTGGAGCACGTGAAAGCCGTGCTGACGGCGAATCCCCACCCCATCCGCCTGGATGACTTGTTTGCCGGTTATGTCGCGCGGCAGGCGTTGATCGCGCTGCTGCTGGCGCTGCTTGAAATGGTGAGGCTGCACGCCGTCATTCTTCGTCAAAAAGAATTGTTTGCGCCCATCGTGGTTCACAAAAACAAACGGTTTGAGGAAATCATGTCGGGCGTGAAGGTGGCTGAACTTGAGGCGAGCTTTGAAGAGAGCAACGCGCTCAAAGACGAAGGAAATGTTGAGTCGACGGAAATTAAGTAAAATGGAAATTGGAAACGGGAAACTGGAAATTAAAAAATGGAAACTTGTTACTCCCAATCAACCTCAATATTTCTAGTATCCTGTTTCTAGTTTCCGAGACTTCCTTCAACGGACGACCGACCTTATGCTGAATGACGAAACACTCAAAGCATTGATCGAAGCCATTATTTATGTGGCGCCGGAGCCGGTTACGCTGGACTCCATTCTAAAATCGCTGGAGGGCGAAGAGCGCGAGCGCGTGAAGACCAAGCTCCACGAGCTGATCGCGGATTTCGACCGGCCCGAACACGGGATGGAAATCCGCGCCATCGCCGGGGGCTACAAGTTTTCCTCCAAGCCGGAGCACCATGAGGTGGTCCGGAAATTCGTGAAGAGCCTCAAACCACTGGTGCGGCTTTCCAAGCCGGCACTGGAAACTCTGGCGGTGATTGCTTACCGGCAGCCAGTGACCTTGCCGGAGATCGACCAGATTCGCGGCGTGGATTGCGGCGGCGTCATCCACACCCTGCTTGAAAAAAAACTGGTGGTCACGGCGGGACGTAAAAACGTGGTGGGTCGTCCCATCCTCTACCGCACTTCACGTGATTTTCTGGTTCACTTCGGTTTGAAAGATGTCGGCGATCTTCCGTCGTTGCGCGAGTTTGAAGAAATGGCGCGCCAGGCGCTCGGGTCGGATTTATTTGCATCAGAGGATCAGGCCGTCAGTCCTCAGCCATCTGATGCCAGTGAATCGCAAATAAATGTGGAGGCAGGAACAACGGAACCGCCTGGGAGCAGTGAATCGGACGAGGTTCCGAACGAAGACTCAAAGACCTAGAGCGAAGAACCTTTCGTTGAAGAACTGTTGCATGCAATTGGGCACCGACTCCTGACGACGGATAGTTATAACCATGCAAGAACGTCTGCAAAAAATTATTTCGATGGCCGGCATCGCATCGCGCCGCAAGGCTGAGGAGTACATCACTCAGGGGCGCGTGAGCGTGAATGGCCAGATGATCACGGTGCTCGGATCCAAAGCCGATCCCGAGCAGGATCACATTCGGGTGGACGGAAAACTGATCCGCATTCAGGGGAAACGAGTCTATTTGTTGCTCAACAAACCACCGGGTTATGTTTCAACCGTGCGCGACCCGGAGCAGCGGGCCACCGTGATTTCCCTTTTGAAGGGCGTCCGGGAGCGCGTCTATCCAGTGGGGCGGCTGGATTATGCTTCCGCGGGACTACTGCTGCTCACCAATGACGGCGACCTGGCAAACCTCATGATGTCCCGCACCTCCGAATTTCCCCGGACTTATCACGTTAAATTGGAAGGCCCCCCGGCGCCGGGTGGACTCGAAAAACTGGCGCAGGGAATCCCGCTCGATGGCCGCCGCACCGCGCCGGCCCAAATTCGCCCCATTCCCATGGGGACGGGCCGCGGCAAGCCGTGGTATGAAATCACGCTGACCGAGGGGCGGTACCACCAGGTGAGGCGAATGTTTGAGCGCATCGGCCAGGGGGTGTTAAAGTTAAAGCGCGTCCGCATCGCGTTCCTTACGGTCGACGGCTTGCCGCTGGGCCAGTTTCGCCATTTAACTTCACAGGAAGTGGCGCGGCTTAAGAACTGGAAGCCGGCGCAAAAACAACGAAGAATAATGAAGGCTGAATGATGAATATCACATCTAAAGTTCATCATTTATAATTTATTGACCCATGCCCCGATCGCCGATCAGTGAATTGCTGCCGCCCTGGTCGAGCCGCATTCGACCTTACCCTCCGGGGAAACCCCTGGAGGAGGTGGAGCGCGAGCTGGGGCATTCTGCCATCAAGCTGGCTTCCAATGAAAATCCGCTCGGTCCCTCGCCCAAGGCCCTTGAAGCCATTCGCAATTCGCTAAATAATATCTATCTATATCCAGATGGAAACGGGTATTATCTGCGCAAGAAACTCGCTGAAAGGCATCATCTCGAAATGGATCAGGTGATTCTGGGAGCCGGCTCCACCGACCTGATCGAGCTGGTGGCCAAGACTTTTTTGACGGGTGGTGATGAAGCGATCACTTCCGAGTCGGCGTTTTATATTTACCGGCTCGCCATTGAGGCCATGGGCGCGGGCCTGGGGCTGGCTCCCCTGCGGGACATGACGTTTGATCTGGCGGCCATCGCGCGCGCGGTAACGCAGCGCACGAAAGTGATTTATCTCGGGAACCCGAATAATCCCACCGGAACCATGTTCACCGCAGCGGAGCTCGACCGCTTTCTGGACGCTCTGCCCCAGCGCATTCTGGTGGTCCTGGATGAGGCTTACTGTGATTACGTCCAGCGCCCGGACTATTCCCACTCGCTTGATTATGTGCGAAGCGGCGGAAATGTTCTGGTGCTTCGGACTTTCTCCAAGGTTCACGGCCTGGCCGGCCTTCGCATCGGGTACGGCATGGCGCATCGCGAGCTGATCGAAAGCCTGGACCGCATTCGCTCGCCTTTTAATGCCTCGAGTGTGGCCCAGGTGGCCGCGTTGGCGGCATTGGATGACCGCGAGCACGTGGCGCGCTCGGTGGAATCGAATCAACGGGAAATGAAATTTGTAACCGGGGAGCTTGCGCTCGCCGGAGTGAGGTATACTCCGTCGGTTGGAAACTTCCTGTTGCTTGATACGGGCCGCGATTGCGAGGAAGATTTCGCCCGGCTTCTCCACCAGGGAGTGATTGTAAGGCCGATGAAACTGTACGGATTTCCCACTTCGCTCCGCGTCACCATTGGGACGCACTCGGAAAACGAGCGGTTCCTTGAAGCGTTGCGCCGTGTGGCGGCGATGCCGGTCCGCGCTGAGACGTAGGGTTGTTTTTTTGGGGCGCAGGCCGCCATCATCACGTTGCGGCAGGGGAAAACATTGCGATTGAATTGAATGGTTGACTCTCAGCGAATATAACACTCGAAACTTTGAGGTGGCCTGATGAGACACTCAGTGGCAACAACCACCCCGGACCAACCGCGGGAGCGGCGGTGGAGCCGTTCAATGCGGTCCGCGCCGGATGCCCTGTCGAGTATTCTTGAGCGATACCACACTCTGGTGGTTGTGGGATTGTCTTCAAAGCCCACCAGGCCGAGCTACGGCGTAGCCGCTTACATGAAAGCGCGCGGGTACCATATTATTCCGGTGAACCCAAAGGAAACATCGGTTTTCGGCGAGAAGGCATATGCCTCGCTCGAAGATGTTCCGGACCCCGTTGAAGTGGTCGTGATTTTTCGCAAGTCTGAATATGTTCCTGAGATCGTTGAGAGCGCAATTCGCAAGGGCGCGAAAGTGGTGTGGATGCAGGAAGGCGTTGTGCATGAAGCGGCCGCCCGCCGCGCTCGCGAGGCCGGCTTGGAAGTTATCCAGGACCGCTGCATTTTGAAGGAGTACGCCAAGCGATTTGTGGCGGAACGAATCTAATGCGAACGCAAGAGGTTATGTTACATCTTAGAATCGGCGGCCTACACCCGTCCCGCGGACGCGGGACACCCTCTCCCCTCAAGGGGCGAGGGTTACTTTCATATTCTCCTCCCCTTGGTCGCCGCGGCGACAGAGGGGCCGGGGGTGAGGGGGTTTTGTAACTGCGCTAAATGCGTTCGTATTAG
>DASYXZ010000049.1:0-11357 GCA_035934315.1 Terriglobia bacterium
TTCCATTGGTTCCCCATTCCTTCACGAAAGTTCCGTCGCTTGTGAACTTCACCGTGCGGGAGTTTCCGTAGCCATCACTGATGAAAATATTTTCCGCGGCGTCCCAGGCAACATCCGTGGGCCGATTGAAAGTGAGCAGACCATAAGGACCAACACTTGCACCTCCGCCCTGGCCGCCACTGGCCGAGCCACTCTGCGTCGGAGCGGCGGCAGGCGCGGGCCGCTCCGTGGGCTCCGGTTTTCTGCCCAGGAGTAGGATCACCCGGCCTTGCGGATTGAATTCGATAACCATGTTTGACCCTTCATCCACGCACCAGATGTTGTCATGCGCGTCCACGCGCACCACATGGGCGAAAGAGCGGCCGCTAAAGGCGTACAAGCCCTTGCCGATCTCTCGGAGGAAATTGCCCGCCCCATCAAACTCGAGAAGCCGGGTGACTCCGCTTCTGGTATAAATAAAGATATGCCCTTTGGAGTTAAGGGCCACGCCGGGAACCTCTCCCAGGTAGAGGTCGTTTGGAAGTTTGAGCGGGTTGGGGACCGAATCAAAAGGTATTTCAGGCGCGGAGCCTTGCTGGGCAAGGGCAGGCGCGCACAACAACACAAGTAAAACGATCCAATAACGTTTCATAATGGCCTCCTGTGTGCGAAGTTGGAGATTCGCTCCAGCGGTATCCCGGCCTCATCTCAACAACACCGGTTGGGCCGGGAATACTTCCGCTGAAGCTCGGACAAATAAAAACCCTCGGGTGTCATGGGCGGGACGCCCTGATGGAGGGCGCGCGCCCGGTATCGGGCATAGTCGTCTTCGCCACTCGCCACACGAAGAAAATGCCAGACCGCTCGAAGTAGTTTGTTGAATTGAGACATCATTCTCAATAAATCAGAATTTAGAAATTAGAAGCTGGAAAATAGAAACTAGCCATCCAACAAACGTTTCAACCCTCAAAATTACAATTTCGAGTTTCTAATTTCCGTTTTCCGTCTCCTCACGCCGTCAGCCGTGATGCCTCCATGGGCGCCTCGCTCAACACCGCGCGTTTCCCGCCAAAGATATAAAGCCACCAATTCCGTCCCGACTCAACCAGAATGACCACCACGAATCCGGCAAACATTGCCGTCACTACGGCGTCCAATCGGTTGTTAAAAATCACCCGTTGCGTCGCGGCAATATTGGCCGCGGGAATGGCTCCGCTGGCAATCTGTTCGGTCAAGTGACGCGCTTGCGCCCAGAAGCCCATGCGCGGGTCGGCATCAAAAATCTTCTGGTAACTCGCCGTCATGGTTACGGAGACGAGCCAGGCCAGCGGGACGAGCGTCACCCAGACATATTTAAGTTTACCCATCTTGATCAGGATGGTGGTGCACACGCAGAGCGCGATGGTGGCCAGAAGCTGGTTGGAAATTCCAAAGAGCGGCCACAGGCTGTTGATCCCGCCCAGCGGATCCAGAATTCCCTGGTACAGAAAATAGCCCCACGCGGCCACGATCAGCGTGCTCGTGAAGATGACGCTGGGATACCAACTGGTTCTCCCCAGCGGCGCCCAGAAATGGCCCAGCAAATCCTGAAGCATAAAGCGGCCCACGCGCGTGCCCGCATCCAGCACAGTAAGAATGAAGAGCGCCTCAAACATGATGGCAAAGTGATACCAAATTGCTTCGAGGCCTCCCATGCCGAGCGTGCTCCCGAAAATGTGCGCCATGCCCACGGCGAGCGAGGGCGCGCCGCCGGTGCGATTGAAGAGCGTGATCTCGCCCACGCGCGAGGCCAGGTCAGACATGGTTTGCGTGGTGACGGGAAAGCCCCAGTTGGAAATTGTGGCCACGGCACGTTCCGGCAGCGCGCCCACTACGCCGGCCGGACTGTTGATGGCAAAGTAGACGCCCGGTTGCAGCACCGTGGCCGCCACCATGGCCATGACTCCCACAAAAGATTCCATCATCATGGCGCCGTAACCGATCAAGCGCGCCTGGCTCTCCTTGCTGATCAGCTTGGGCGTTGTGCCGCTGGCGATCAACGAGTGGAATCCGGAAACCGCTCCGCAGGCGATGGTGATGAAGCAGAAGGGAAAAACTTTTCCGGCAAAAATCGGTCCCGTGCCGTCAGTAAATCGCGTGAGCGGCGGCAGCAACATTTGCGGATGCGCCACCAGGATGCCGATGGCCAGCGCGATAATCGTTCCCAATTTGATGAAGGTGCTCAGATAATCACGCGGCGCCAACAAGAGCCATACGGGCAGCACTGAAGCGGTGAAGCCGTAGATGATGATCATCCACGCCAGCGCCGGGCCGCTGTAAGTAAAATAGGGCGCGAGCAACGGCGATTCCGCGACGTACCGCCCGCCCATCACCGCCGCCATCACCAGAGCGAATCCCACCAGCGACGCTTCCATCACATGCCCTGGCCGGAGGAAGCGGAGGTAGACACCGAGAAGCAGCGCGATGGGAATGGTCATGACAATTGTGAACAGTCCCCACGGGCTCGCCTTCAACGCGTTCACCACCACCAGGGCCACCGGCGCCAGCAGGATAATCAGAATGCAGAGCACGGCAAAGAGCGCCGTCCATCCGCCCGCTTCGCTGATTTCGTCTTTGGCCATTTGTCCCAGCGATTTTCCGTTGCGGCGCATGGAACAAAACAGCGTGACGAAATCCTGAATGCAGCCGCCGAGGATGCCGCCCAAAACAATCCAGAGCGTGCCGGGAAGGTATCCGAATTGCGCGGCAAGGATTGGGCCCACCAGCGGTCCCGGTCCCGCGATAGCCGCAAAGTGATGGCCAAATAAAACCCATTTGTTGGTGGGCACAAAGTCGCGGCCGTCTTCAAGACGTTCGGCGGGCGTGGCGCGCAGGTCGTCAAGCTCGAGCACGGTGTAGGCTACCCAGCGGCTGTAAAACCTGTAGCCCAGCGCATAAATGCACGCCGCCGCGGCCACCAGCCAGACGGCGTTCAAAGGCTCGCCGCGAACCGTGGCAATCATGCCCAGCGCTAAGGCGCCAAGGAGAGCGACCAAAATCCAGAAGACTCTTTTTAACGAACGCATCTCCGCTTTATCCATCCCCACAAAGCATAGTTCACGAAGCGTGCCGGAATATACCACGGCCGATGGATTGAACGCGCGGAGAAAAAACTGGAGCGCGCCTCTGGCAGGTAAAGCGCCATTCACGAGGCATACAGATTCCGCCGGGCAACATCCAGGGGTTCTAATTCACAAAATGTTCCTGCACAAGGCTCGTCGCGGCTACGCGCTCCCGAATTCCCAACACCGGCCATTTGATCCAGCTGACCTCACGAACCCGCAACCAGCGCTTTCTCACGAGCATGGCCTTGACAATTAATGTTGATTATAGTACGCTGAGTACTATTATCGTACGCCGCGTATGGTCAAACCAAACTCCAATTCGACGCTGGCCTTTGCGATTCTGGGGCTGATCGGGCAGGGGCCGCGTTCGGGCTACGACCTTAGAAAATTCTTTTCCTCCACACCGATGGCTTCCTTCAGCGACAGCCCGGGTGCCATTTACCCTGCTCTGGTCCGCCTGGAAAAGCGCGGCCTCGTGCGCGGGTATGTTGAAAAACAACAGAATCTCCGGGGCCGCAAAGTTTTCCATTTGACTGCCCGGGGACGCGCGGAATTCAGGAAATGGCAAACGCAACCGATTAGGCGGAAGGACGTGGTTCGCAATCTTGACAGGCTCATGCTGCGTTTCGCCTTTATGGATCAATTTGCTGGGAAGCTCGCCGCCCTCCGATTCTTGAAAGGTCTCCACAGAGAGCTTGCGGCGTACATTCCGAATCTTCGCAATTACGTCAGATCGAACAGGGAAAGCATGCCGCAATCCGGGGCGCTGGCTCTTGAAAGCGGCATCCGGACTTGTGAAGCTCAGCTCCGCTGGGCAAGAGCCGCGATGGCAACCTATGGAAAAGCTAAAGGAGAAAGGTGATGAAAATAATCCGTGTCGTAATCTATTGTCTGCTGGGCGGCCTGGCATTAACGGCGCCGGCCCTGGGAAACGGCGGTTTTGGTTCGTGGTGGGTGGCGGGAATCGTGCTGGCCGCTTCCTTTGTGCCCGTGGCCCTGTTCGGACCGCGCCGGGCGCTCGCGCAGTTTGGCTTGATCGCGCTCGTGCTGCTCATTGTCACCGTATTGTGCACGTGGTCGGAGGCGCTGATCTTCGTGCAGGCGCCGGAAATCCAGCAGCATGCGGTCCGCGACCTTATTGGCGCATCGGTGATTTACATCATCGTGGCAGCCGCGCTGGCAGTTGTCGCTGCATTATTAAACCTGCCGGGCGTAGAGGGTTCGGAAGTGGAGTTGCGCTCTCCCGCCAGAGTAATGTTGTTGGTTGTCGTCTGCGGCCTTGCCTATGTTCTGTACTATCTCGTGTTCGGAGACATTACCTACCGATTTTTCACCAAGGGCTACTACCCTGACGCGATAAAATTGGTTGCGCGCCTGGGCATTTGGTTTTGGGTCATCCAACTTGGACGCGGAATTCTTATGACTCTGGCCGTGCTTCCCGTGATCGGCACCCTGAGAATGAGCCGCGCGCAGGCCGCCATCGCCGTGGGCATTCTGCTATGGGTGGCTGGAGGCCTGGCGCCTCTTCTACTGCCTAATCCCTACATGGGTCCGACCCAGCGATTTATTCACATCATGGAGATACTCACGCAAAATGCGCCCCTCGGTATCACGGCGGTGTTGCTGCTCCGTCCAAAAGTGGGTAGCGGGTCAGTAGCCGGTTTGGGAGTTTGACGGCCTGATGGATGTTTCCGAGTGCGCCATCATAACAATGATCTGGCGACTCCAAAGTTACTACGACGAAGCTTGGGCGGTCTGGACCGGCAGCTTTGCGGATTCCCAGCCTGCAATGCCGCTGGCAATTTCACTGACGCGGCCAAATCCATCGCGTTGCAACAGGCTTGCGGCGATAGACGACCGATAGCCGCCCGCACAGTAAACGAGCAGAGCACGATCCCTGGGCAGCGTTCCCAGTTTTTCCACCAGATGATTGAGCGGGATGGCCAAACTTCCGGCAATATATTTCTGCTCGCGTTCGCGCGGCCCGCGGACGTCAATGGCCAGCGGCGGTTGAGCTGATTGCAGGCGATCGGCCGCGACTTGGGCGCTCAGGCGCTCGGTGTTGACTGTCAGATCCGGCCGCGATTCCAAGCTATGCAAGCCATCCTTCAAATAGCCGGCCACGTGATCGAATCCGATTCGCCCCAGGCGAACTGCGGCCTCCTTCTCCATGCCCGGGCTCGCGATAATGACAATTGGATGCTTTCGATCGAGCACGGTTCCGGCCCACGTTGCGTATTGGCCCACGAGGCCAATGTTGATGCTGCCCGCCAGGTGCGCCGCCGCAAACTCGGCGGCATCGCGTGTGTCGAGGATTTGCGCCCCAGCCGCTTGCAATTCCAACAGGGCATCGAGCGCGAGCGGGTTCATCTCGCGCTCCAGCGTCTGGTCCAGCGTGGGCCGCTCTTCACTGTTCAGCACGGCGTCATAGTTGAAATAGGCAGGAGCGTCCGGCTGATCGGCAGTCACCACCTGGATGAATGCTTCTTTGCTCATGGGCTGCAGCGCGTAGTTCGATCGCCGCTGTTCCCCCAAAGTTGATACCGTCTCCTTGCTGATTGCCTTCCCGCAGAGCGACCCCGCCCCGTGCGCCGGATACACCAGGCTTTCGTCCGGCAGCGCCAGCAGCTTGGTGTGCAGCGAATCGAAAAGCATGCTGCCCAATTGCGTGGCTGACCACCCGAGCGCCGCGCGCAGGTCAGGCCGTCCCACATCACCGATAAATAAAGTGTCGCCGGTCAGGACGGCATACGGCTGAGCGTCGCTGGCGTTTAGATCGTATACGACGATGGAGATCGACTCCGGAGTGTGGCCCGGCGTCTCCAACGCCTTCAAGCGCGCGCGCCCAAATTCGACAATCGCGCCATCACCGAGCGCAGTAAACGGATACGCCGCCCTGGCTGCGGCGCCCAGATAAATGGTTGCGCCCGCGCGATCGCGCAACTCCAAATGGCCGGCGATAAAATCGGCGTGGAGGTGGGTTAAAAATACATGCTTGATTTTGAGCGCGTGTTCGGCGGCAAACGCAGTGTATTGGTCCGTGTCACGCTGCGGGTCAACCACGGCTGCCGTGCCCGTCTTTTCGTCTCCAATAAAATAGGAAGCGTGCGCCAGGCACGGCAGATAGAATTGCTTGAAGATCACACTGCACCACCCTCGATTCCGGGCTGCTACCTCGGTTGGGGAACGATCCGCAGATAAGGCCGGGGCGCCTTCCAGCCGCCGGGATATTTTTGTTTGGCCTCATCGTCCGACACGTTCCCAGAGATGATCACATCATCGCCCGGCTTCCAGTTTACCGGGGTGGACACTTTGTGCTTGGTCGTGAGTTGTATCGAATCGAGCACGCGCAGCACTTCGTCGAAGTTTCGTCCCGTGCTCATGGGGTAGCTGAGCATCAACTTGATCTTCTTGTCCGGCCCCACCACGAATACCGTGCGCACGGTGGCGTTGGTGGCCGCAGTGCGGCCTTCGGAAGTCTCTCCGGCGTCGGCAGGAAGCATGTCGTAAAGCTTGGCCACTTTCAGTTGCGGATCCCCGATCATGGGGTAATTCACCTTGTGGCCCTGCGTCTCTTCGATGTCTGCGGCCCACTTGCTGTGGCTGCTCACCGGGTCCACGCTCAGCCCGATGATCTTGCAATTGCGTTTCTCGAATTCCGGTTGCAACCCGGCCATGTAGCCCAGCTCCGTGGTGCATACCGGGGTAAAGTCCTTGGGATGCGAGAACAGGATGGCCCAGCCGTCGCCGACCCACTCGTGAAAGTTGATCTTCCCTTGCGAAGTTTCAGCGGTAAAATTGGGAGCTTCGTCGTTGATGCGTAACATAATTTGTCTCCTGGTCGGGCGCTCTTTGGAACCGATCGCCCGTAAACTTTCATTTTATTTTTTCAAGCATGCAACAGTGTACCACGAATCCCTCGACAGGCTCATGTCAGGTTGATCGGTGCGCGCCATGAGTAGCGATCATCAAAGGGCATGTATATTTAAGATAATCAGATTATCGCAAAGCCCATTCTTGCTCTTTTGCCCCGGCCGTGCAAGTCTAACGGCGGAGGCGATTTAAATGATCATTGAAATGCGCACCTATAAAACCAAGCCCGGCATGCGCCCCACTTTCCTTGAGATTTTCCGCTCCAAGTCGGTGCCGGCGCATACTGAAATCGGGATGAAAATATTGGGTCCATTTCTTTCCGTGGAAGACCCCGACACCTTCTTTTTTATGCGGGGCTTCCCTGACATCGCTTCGCGTGAGCCGATGAAGGCAAAATTTTACGAAGGCCAACTTTGGAAGCGCGAACTCGAAAACGTCCTGATGCCGATGCTCGATAAGTATGATGTCGTGGTGGTGGAAGACCCCCAAGACCGGATTCAATGGTAGCCGTCTTTTGATACGGCCGACGAAAGTGATCCGTATCATCCCAACGCGAAATGCCACTCCGTCAGAAGGGAGAGCCTATGAAAAAGGTGAATGGCCGCCTGGCTAAAGAGATCGAAAATCTCAGGCGCATGAAGGATGAGGAAATTGACCTCACCGACATTCCGGGAACGACGGACTGGAGCAAGGCCGTCGTCGGAAGGTTCTACCGGCACATCAAGACGTCCCTCACCATTCGCATTGACGCGGATGTTCTCGCTTGACTGAGGGCGCAGGGGAAGGGATGCCAAACGCGGATTAACGCTTTGTTGCGAGCGCCCATGAATGGCCCACTTTCCAGCCGGCCACCCTCAACTCATGCTTGAGTTGACCGTTGGTTTTGTCAGCGGAGAAAAGTCCACGCTTAGAAAAACGCTGAGCGGGGATGCCGGCTCGCGCGCTTCAACTCCACAGGCGGAGACGATGTATCTTTCCATTATCAAGGAGCTTCACCGGTTGACTTGGCCCTCGTGAATTAGTAGATTCTTTCCAGAGTGCTCTCGAATCGCGTTACGCGCACTCCCAACAGCGAGGCTGCAAATTAAGAAATTTGTGAAGTGGCTGCTTTCGGCGCTCTACGGTCTGATGATGATCGAAGTCATCATCATGGTCAGCCCCTTCGCCTTCTATTGGTACTCGTTTTACGCGCCCACGCTGCAAAGCCTGCACCGCTGGCGCGCCACAGCATGGCTTGAGGCTTTCTTCCTGCCTCACTCGGTCATCACCACGAGCGCGGTTTTGGAGTTCACGCGCTGGAAGCTGGGCCCTTATTGCTTCAGCCTGGGCATCCTTGCGTTCGTGTTCTGCGCCGGCCAGGTCTACGCCGCAAAATTGTTTCACCGCGGCGTTGTGATGACGCGGGTTTATTCCCGCATCCGCCACCCCCAATACTTGAGCCTCGCCATCGCAGGCTTTGGCCTGCTCACCATGTGGCCGCGAATGATCATCCTTGTTCTTTACCTCGGCATGCTCTTCGCCTATTACTTTCTTGCGCGCTTTGAGGAGATCCAGGAGGAAGCCAGGCATCCTGAATACGACGAATATCGCCGGCACACCTCGATGTTCATTCCCGGAGACCCGGGCGGAAAATTATTCCGGCTGTTCTTCGGCTGGATGTCAAACCCCAGGCTGGCGCTCGCGCTTTCAAGCGTGGCCGTGATCGCGCTTGTGATCGGCGGCGGTTTGATGCTGCGGCGCTATACCATCGGCCATGCCGCCACGGAACTTCTGCCGGAGGATCGCGTGATGGCCATCTCAATCTGGCCGATGCCCGCGGAAAAAATCGAGCAAGTAGTGGATGTCGCGCTCAAAAACGGCCGGGTTCAGGCCGCGCTCGCCAAAGAAAGCGGAGCCGTCTTTACCGCGCACGTGCTGCCTGAAGATTATGGCATGGTTAACATGTTCGCTGACATTGGCACCGATCACAGAATGTTCAGCCGTCTGTCGCCCGGACGATTTAAATATCTTGCCGGGCTCATTTTTCCTTTTCTCGCTCCCGGGCAAAAGAATCGCATCATGGGAATGCCGGAAGATAACTACAAGGTGATTTTCTCGCGCGTCGATGAGCCCGGCCGCCCCGCGATCACCGTTGACCACGTCACTGACCTTACCGCCAAAATGACCCCCGTCGCCATCGCCGAAATCGGGTCTCCCGGGACCAGTGTGGTCCCCGTGCTCCAGAATGTCGTCATTCCGCCCCGCCGCAGTTTTTGGGGTGACATCACGATGCCCATGTTTTGAGGGTTCCGAGCAGGTAGTTACAAACCCCGTCACGATTGAACTGCCGCGGGCTTTTGTTCAGTCCAACAATCAACTCACGCTCTGCAATGTCCAATCAACTGCCCACACCATCAACTTCAAACCCGCTTCACAACCTGCGTCGGGTTGCGCAACTCCAGATAAGGCCGCAGATCATCCATCATGCGTCGGAACTGATTGAAGTCGAGCGATTGCGCGCCGTCGCTCAAAGCTTTTTCAGGTGCGGGATGGACTTCCACCAGCAAACCGTCAGCGCCAATGGCCACCGCGGCTCGCGAAAGCGCGGGCACCAGGCTGCGCTTGCCCGTGGCATGACTGGGGTCGAGAACCACCGGCAGGTGAGTGAGTTCATTGAGCACCGGAATGCTCGAGATGTCGCAGGTGTTGCGCGTGGCCGTCTCGAAGGTGCGAATGCCGCGCTCGCACAGCACTACATTGGGATTACCGTGCGCGGTAATATACTCCGCCGACATAAGTAATTCATTGAGAGTGGAACTCATGCCGCGTTTCAGGAGAACCGCCCGGCCGCATTTGCCCAGAGTTTTCAGGAGAGCAAAGTTCTGCATATTCCGCGCACCCACCTGCATCACATCAGCATACTCCGCCACCATCCCCACGTCGCGGTCGCTCATCACCTCTGTGATAATCGCGAGACCCGTGGCCTCCCGCGCTTTGGCCAACAGCTTGAGGCCTTCGAGCTCGAGACCCTGAAAATCATAAGGAGATGTCCGCGGCTTAAAAGCTCCACCGCGCAGGATTTTCGCTCCCGCCGCGGCCACCGCCTGTGCCGTCTCCATAATCTGCTTTTCGCTTTCCACGGAACACGGCCCGGCCATCACCACGAATTCTCCGCCCCCAATTTCTACGCCGTTCAGCCGAATACGGCTGCGCTCTTTTTTAAATTCCTTGCTCACGAATTTGTAGGGCGCGGAGATGCGCACCGCGCTTTCAACCGCCGGGATAGCCTGCAGCGATTCCAGACACGCGGTAACGTCACCCACGCCCACCGCGCCGATCACCACGCGCTCTTCTCCAACGATGGTGTGCACTTTGTAACCGAAATCGCGGATCCGGTCGCAGACGTGTTCGATTTCCTCCTTGCTTGAATGAGACCGCATCGAGATAATCATTTCTCCTCCCTGAAAATAAAAAGCCCACTCTCTCAAGTGGGCTGGCTTTCTAAAATCCTTTTTACTTTAGACCAGCGCCACCTCAGCCTTTTGGAGTAAAGCCCCAAAAGGAATATCTAAACGAGTTGGCGTAGGCGACGATCATCGAATGGGTAGTATAGAATAAAGACGGCGCGCGAAGCAAGAAAACTTATCAGCGATGCTCGCGCGGGATGAAGGATGACGCGTTGCGGCCACTGGAACCATGATCATTACGAACTGGCTTTCCGGAAAAATTAATGGATTGCGAGATTCAAAACAATGACCAACCACTCCGATAACCGCTCCATTATTGACTCTGAGCGTCGCATTCTCAAGGCGCTTTGCCGGGAATCTTGCCAAGCCTCGGTGCGAGAGTCAGCCAGAAGCGCACTCGCTGATTACCGGTGGCGTGAGCCGGTTCACGAAATCGTTTTTCGTTGGGTGGTCGCGCAGCCGGCGACAGCGCCGTTTCCATTGCGCGATCAGCTTCCGGGACTTCTGACGCGCAAGGGATTTCCGGACGCGGATTGGGAGTTATTTTTTCAACCCGCTCCAATGTCAGAAACCAAGCTCGCAGACTTAATCCGACGATTGGCCTACTCCCATGACGCAGGGTGAAGCCCCGGCCCTACTTAAAAATTTCAATAAGCGGAGGCTGCGAACCGAAATGCGGGTCGTCGATTCCCATCGCCTTCAACAAGGTTGGCCCGATGGACGTCATGCGGATGCGGTGAAGGTTCACTCCACTTTTGATGTGCGGCCCCCACGCGATGAATGTTGCCTCAAGCCCCTTCCGGTAAGGAAAATAGCCGTGCGTCCCGCCGGGTGTTTTCATTTTGGTAATCAACTCACCGGCCGCCCCGCTGCCAAACATCGCGCTTCGAGGAGCCTCAATCGCCATTTGCGCGGCGGGGTCAGCGCCCATCCCCACCAGCGCACGATGGTCAAA
>DASYXZ010000063.1:0-6402 GCA_035934315.1 Terriglobia bacterium
GGGACAGGGCATTAGCCCACGGCCTACGCCGCCTTAACGGGTGACGCCACAAGAAAAGCTTCTTCCGGTGGAGCTTGATTCACCACCAGCCAGTAAAGTCCCACCGTCTTGATCGACCCTCGGAATTGTTCAAAGTCCACCGGCTTCTGGATGTAGCTATTCACCCCCAGCCTGTAACCCTCAACCAAGTCCTTCTCTTCCCTGGATGAAGTAAGAATCACCACAGGTATAGACTTGGTGCGCGGGTCATCCTTGATCTCACGAAGGACTTGCAAGCCATCCACCTTGGGGAGTTTCAGATCCAGTAAAATCAGCCTGGGCTGACGGCTGAAGTTGCGATGTGCGTATTTAGCGCGGCAAAATATAAAGTCCAGAGCTTCTTCCCCATCCCTCGCCACTTCAATGTGATTGGCCAGTTTTTCCCGGCGCAAAGCGTGCAGGGCCAGTTCCAAGTCGTCCGGATTGTCTTCCACCAGCAGGATTTCCACGTCATTTTGATTCATTGTCCACCTCGTGATTTTGTAGGGCCAACCTCAGGGTTGGCCTTGCGCGTTGGGTCAGTGTGAGGCCAGGGTAAGCCCCGGCCCTACGTCTCTCACGCGACTTTTTGTTCACTTTCCACCGTTCGAACACTGCCTGTCTCCGATACATTGCCACCTTCTGGCTTCTGCTTTCCCAAAGTGAAATAAAAAGTTGCGCCCTTATCGAGTTCTGCTTGCGCCCAAACGCGCCCGCCGTGCTTGCGGATAATCCGTTGGACGGTTGCCAGACCCACCCCGGTCCCTTCAAAATCCTCCTGCCGGTGCAATCGTTGAAACACCCCAAACAACTTATCGGCATATTTCATGCTGAACCCCACGCCATTGTCGCGAATCAGGATTATGTTTTCACCGTTCCCGGTTACCTGGCTTACTTCAATCGATGTGTTTTTGCGAGGCCGGGTGTATTTGAGGGCGTTGGAAAGCAGGTTTGAGAAAACCTGCCGCATCAAGCCCGGGTCGCACTCGACAAAAGGCAATGGCTGGATACTCCAACGGATCTCGCGGTCGAGGTTCTCCGCCTTCAGATCCTTCAGCACATCCTCAACCAGCGAGCTCAGACCCGTGACTTGCAGACTTAACTCCTGGCGCCCCAGACGCGCCAGGTTCAGCAAATCGTCCACTAGTTGGCCCATGTGGCTGGTACCCTGGCGGATGCGGTTGAGGTAGCGCTTCGCTTCATCGGAAAGGGCGGCGCTGTCTTCCTCCATGAGCATTTTGGAAAAGCCGTCGATGTGACGAAGCGGAGCGCGGAGGTCGTGCGCTACAGAATAGGTGAAGGCTTCAAGCTCCTTGTTGGCGATTTCGAGATCGGCGGTGCGCCGCTCCAAGTCCGTGTTGAGTCTCCGGATTCCCTCTTCCGCGCGTTTGCGCTCGGTGATATCCGTAATGACACCAGACATCCTTACGGGTTCATTCTTCTCATTCCGAATCTGGCGGCCCTGCGCGGAAATCCAGCGAACCGAATTGTCGTCATTCCTCCTGATCCGGCATTCGATGTTAAGCTGGCCACTCGCAATCCCTTTCTCAAAACTTTCCTTGACGCCCTCCCGGTCGTCCGGCACGACATGGGTCATAAAGATCTCGTAGCCCCATTTGGGCTGAAGCGTCGGATATCCAAATATCTCGTCGTGCCGTGCCGACCGAATCGACGTATCGTTGACAACATCCAGTTCCCAAACTCCCATCTGGCCCGCGCCGACAGCAAGGCTAAGCCGCTCTTCGTTCCTCCGTAACTCCTCTTCCGCCAGCTTGCGGCCGGCAATTTCTGCTTCCAGCTTTTTATTGAATGCTCCAAGCTCTATGTTCGAGACTTCGAGCTCTGCGGCCCCTTGCTTCAGACCTTCGTTCAAAAGGTTAATTTTTACCTCAGCGATCGTGCGTACTTCGATCTCATTTCGAAGAAGAAAGAACGTCGAAAGGAGCAGCGCCATGGCAGCAGCACCTCCCAGCAACTCCACCTGGATGCTCCTGCGGGATGCTGCTTCCATGATTTGCTTATCGTGGTTTATCGACTTCTCCGCGCGGTCGTTCATCCCGTCAATCAATCTCCGGATATCATCCATTATTTGCTTGCCAGCGTTGGTTTGGACGACTTGGCTCGCAGCCTCAAAGCCCGCTTTCCTGCGAAGCTCGATGGTCTGTTGAAGCTCTGCAAATTTAGCTGCCGTCAGTGAATCGAGAGCTGGCAACGCCGCCTTCTGATCGATGTCGTCGCTGACCAAGCTGCGCAGGGCTTTCATGGTAATCGCGACCTGACTGACGCCGGCGTGATAAGGTTCCAGATAAGGCTCCGCTCCCGTAATCAGGTAGCCCCTTTGCCCGGTCTCCGCATCCTGCAACTCCGATAGCAAACGTTGGGTCATTTCCAATACCCTGTGGCTGTGCTGCCTCGAGTTCCCCGATTCAATGAGTACAGTGGTGCTCCGATAGGAAAAGGCGAAGATCAATGCCAAAATTCCCATCGCCAGCCCAAAGGCCACTGAGATTGCCCTCCGGTTACCAACCCATTTCATTTTCATATTTCGCGCTCCCCAACTCAGAAGACGTGCCGCCGTTCCAAGGCCCGAAATCAATACCTCGGCCGTTCATATGGTCTTCGGCAGGGAGGGGGGACAGCATGAATAAAAATTAATTGTGTAGGGCAAGGGGGGTGTTATGGGGATTACACGCAGATGGTTGCCGGGAAGGATGGAAGGTCAGGTCGCCGCTCGCCCGTTGGGGAGGGTGCGGTGGGTCGATCAGGGGCGATTGCCCCCGTCCCGCGCTTATACTTTCCAGGGGAGTGACAAAAATTTAAGCAGGATGCTGCGTCCGGCGAAGGAGCCGCAAAGACTTTAACGCCATGCCGAGAAAGCTCTCCCTCTCCGCCCGCCGCGACCGCATATTCAGGCGCTCGCCTGGATTTGAGGTTTTCTCAATCAGCTCCCACTTCGCTAAAGTGTAATGATCCTGTGGAAAGTAAAAACCCATCCTATCGGTACTGAAGAATTTAGTGTGAGAACACTTGGTACATCTGTAAATTCCTGGTTCTGGAACAATTTCTGACGGATAGAAATACTGGCCCACGGAAGCCATTTTGTCCCCCTCCATCTCCCAGATAAGAATTTAGTTAAATGCTTCGAGAGGCAATCAGGTAAATACCTGAAAAACGGGGGGCATTTTTCCTTAGGCGTGCTTTTCCGCACTAAAATCGCGTCCAACCTATCAAGACGGATTGGATTCGCAACTATCGACCCGTTGCAACTTTCGAATTTTCATAAGTTGCCTTTCGATGGCGTCAACACAATCTCTTCGATGCTGGCTCGGACTGGGGCCAGCACCGCTTCCAAGACAGCCTCGGCTACATCGTCGGGCTGAATAATTTCGTCGCGGCGAACAGGAAAATCAAATTCTTCGATCATTCGAGTATTGGTGGCGCCCGGCAAAATCGCCGTGACGCGAATGCGATGCGCGCGAAGTTCCAGAGCCAGCACGCGTGTGAGTCCAAGAGCGCCGAATTTGGACGCCGTGTACGCGGAACAATTGGCGAAAGAATCGCGGCTGGCAACTGAAAGGATATTAACAAGATGGGGCATTTTACTCTTACGAAGCAGAGGCAGCGCAGCACGCGTGACGAGGAAGATGGACGTCAAATTTGTTTCAATGTTGCGCCGCCAGTCCGCCAGCGTGGTGCACACGAACGGCTTGTAGGTGAAAACGCCGGCGTTGTTCACAAGGATGTCAACACGCCCAAACTTCTCACGCACGCGGCGGAAGGCGCGGCCCACATCCGCCGGTCGAGTGACGTCCGCGACAATTGACATAGCGCCGCCTGAAATTTGACGCGCCGCCTGCCCAAGCACTGCGCCATGCCTGCCCACCAGCACGACCTTCGCTTCTTCGCTCGCGCACGCACGGGCGATGGCCAGTCCGATCCCGCGACCGCCGCCGGTGATTACAACCACTTTGCCTTTTAGTTTGGACATCGGCGAATTAACCGGGGCCGCCGGCGCGGACGAGGCGCAGGAACTCGGCACGCGTCTGGTCGCAATCGCGGAAGACGCCCAGCATGGCGGATGTGACGGCCACGGAATTCTGCTTTTCCACGCCACGCATGATCATGCAAAGGTGCCGGGCTTCAATCACAACGCCCACTCCCTGGGGCTTGATTTTTTCCATGATCGTCTCGGCAATCTGGGTCGTGAGGCGTTCCTGAACTTGCAGGCGGCGCGCAAAAGCGTCCACCAGACGCGGAATTTTGCTCAGGCCAATAACACGATCTGAAGGCACGTAGGCCACGTGGCAGCGCCCAAAAAACGGCAGCAGATGGTGCTCGCAGAGGCTGAACACCTCAATATCCTTCACAATCACCATTTCGTCATAAGCCACGTGGAAAAGCGCGCCGTTCAAAATCTTATCCACATCCTGTTGATAACCCCGGGTCAAAAACCTCATTGATTTCGCCACGCGCTCCGGAGTTCTTAATAATCCCTCGCGGTCGGGATTTTCGCCCAACTGGCGCAGGACGCTTCGCATCGATTCTTCAATCGGGTCAGGCCCCGACAATCCATTGGGGTCCGCGGGCCTGATCGTCGGGTCTGTTTTCGTTTCCTTCATCTCACTCTCCTGCTCGCGCCAAATTGCCGATCCTCGCCAAAGTATTCGAAGGCATTGGAGTTAGTCTCTTCCAGGCGAATGCGGTCAAGGCGCGCCGTGGGCCAGCGGCTTCCGCCATTGAGCTTTTCCCGCAACAGGCTATGGATTTCAATGCAGACGTTTTCGGTGGTGGGAACAAGAGTGCGAAAACGGTCACTGTCCAGATTCAGATTCGAGAGATCAAACCGATCGATCACTTCGCGCTGGACGGCGCCGTCCAGAATCGCAAGATCCAGCACCATGCCGGTCGTGGCATCCACCTCGCCCGCCACCGTGACCTCCAACATGTAGTTGTGCCCGTGCCCGAAAGCGTTATCGCACTTGCCGTATAGCCGTGAATTTTCTTCCGCCGTCAGGGCGTCATTGTGCAACCGGTGGGAAGCTGAAAATCGATAACGGCGCGTCAGGTAGACCATTATTCTCCGAAGTAATCCACAAAAAGATCCGGGGTCTCGTACAATCTGATTCGATGCAGCTTGCCGTGAGCGAGTTTCGGGGAAAGCAGCTTCCATATCTCGATGGCGATATTTTCCGTGGTGGGAATAGTTGTGGCAAACACCGGAACTTCCTTGTTGAGGAACCGATGATCCATCAACTGCAGGACCTCCGATTCCAGCAATTTTTTCAAATCCTTCAGGTCCATCACCATGCCGGTTGTCCCATCCACTTCGCCGGCCACCGTGACGTCAAGCGTGTAATTGTGCCCGTGCCCATTGGGATTATTGGTCTTGCCAAAAATCCGCCGGTTTTCCTCCGGGCTCAAATTCGGGTTGTGGTAAAAGTGCGAGGCGGAAAATTCCGCCCGGCGTGTCACATAAATCATTCGCCCCCCCTGGTCCGATTGCCGGTCTCGTAATCGCGCCCCTTCCATCGAACGCGTCCTAGAAAACTGGCGCGCGCCGAGTTCAGCAGAAGCAAGCTGAACAACGGGGCTCCGAGATACAAATACTTGGCCACGCGCAAATCAAAACCCAGGCGCCCGACGGCCTGGCGATACTTCCACTGTTCGTAAATGACGACCGGCAAGCACACGCCCACACCCAGCGCGGCGCCGAGCGTGGCATCATCCGTCGAAGTCCGCATGAGCAAAAGGAAAAAGAAAATCGCCAGCGCGAGCACGGGCATCCATGCCGTGAGCAAAACTTCCATGACTGCGCATGCGATGTTTTTCATTTTCCCGCCGTAAAGAGCGAACAAATTTTTCGTCCATCCTTCCCACATTTCAGGAAAGGTGCGGTACATCCGCGTCTCGCTCCAAAGCGCGCCGGGCAGGAACATGAGTCGCCCACCCCCCGACTTCACGCGACGCGCCAGCGCCACATCATCCAATATCTCCGCGCGCACGGCCTCGTGACCGCCGGCGCGCTCATAGGCCGCGCGGCGGATGAGGATGTATTGTCCATTCGCCGCCGCCACAGGCGACGCAGGGTCAGAAACCTCCTCAAACTTATATCGACGCGCCAGACTGACATAAACCAGCGGAATCACGGATTTCTCCCACCAGGTGGGAACGCGCTGCCCGGGCGAGAGGGAAAGCAGATCAATATGTTCACGTTCCGCGCGCGCGAGGAGAGTGGCCAACCCTCCCGGGCGATGTTCGGTGTCCGCGTCGGTAAAAAGGAACCACTCGCCTGTGGCGGCGCGACTCGCCGTCGCCAGGGCGTTGGCCTTCCCCATCCAACCAGCGGGCAACGACTCAATCCGAATCGTCCGAAGGCTGGGAAAC
>DASYXZ010000116.1:0-22253 GCA_035934315.1 Terriglobia bacterium
CTGAGCTGGCGCGCGACAATCACCATTCCCCTGTCACACACTCCAACATAATCCCGTCAACATAGCACCACATCCAATCTTCTCCCGGCTGGAACGACTTGATGATGGGGTGCCGCGTTTGGTGAAAATGTTTGGTGGCGTGCTTGTTCTTTGAGGAATCGCAACAGCCCACGTGCCCACACGATAGGCAAAGCCGCAACTGAACCCAATCGTCACCCATCTCCACGCATTCTTTGCAACCCTTCCCGCTCGGCTTGACATCCTTAATCTGTTGAATATGAATGCAAGCGACTGGTGTCAGTTCACACCTCCGGCCCGTGATTGTATCCGGTTTCTGAATGACGGGGGATAGGAAACCGGTCCTGCGGCAAAGGCCCTCCCAGATTAGGCAGATTGCTCAGATTGCCTGAGCACCCACAAATTAACATTGCCAATCCCCGCGCCTTTTCCCATCTCTGAAATTTGCGCAATCTGCGGATGCCCTTTTCCCCCCGCAATCCTTCACGCGGGCCTGATGTTCTGGTTCACCCGGAAAAAATTAGACGGATCGTATTTCTTTTTCACCGCTGCCAGGCGTGCATAATTGTCGCGGAAAGCCGCTTGCACGCGTTCCTGGCCCTCTTCCATCATAAAGTTGATATAGGCTCCGCCCGCCGAGTACGGATGCAAGGCGTCAAAATATTCTTTGCACCATTTCGTTATCTTGGCGGCGTTGGCCGGATCAGGGTCCACGCCCACAATCACCTGCGCCCAATTGGCATCACGATAGCTGAAGGCGGTATCGGTATTCCCCACGCGTTGGGCGGCGCCGTCAAGGGAGTACAGGTGCATGGTGGAATGCATGCTGGGAAGCTTGGCCCCATGCTCGGCGTGGCGCGCCACGGCCTCATCACTCAACTCCTTCACAAAATCTGCGCGCCAATACCATTGAAGGCCGGGCGGATAGAGTCCGTCAAAGAGACTTTGTACAGCCGGGAAAGGCAATTCGCCCACATGATCCAGCACCGGCTTGCCCACCGAACGCATCGGCTTTGTCGCTTTCTCCGCCTCCGCGGGGGGAGCCGTGCAGCACCACATCACGCCGCACACTTTCATGTTGTGGAGGGTGGCCGGAAACAACGGCACCGGTGGAATGGTAAGGAAGACGAAGAAACCATTCACGCCTTCTGGAGCCTTGAGAATAAATTCGCGGTAGGCCTTTAAGACCTCTACGCTCTGGTCGAGAGGCCAGAAGGTGGGGCCGGCATAGACTGTCTTGACGGGCTGCCCGCGGAAAAGGAAAGACGTGATCACGCCAAAATTCCCGCCGCCCCCTGTTACCGCCCAGAAAAGATCGGGGTTTTCTTTCGCGCTGGCCGTCACAAATCTTCCGTCGGCCAGAACCATATCCACGCCCAGCAGATTATCAATAGTCAGCCCGTAGCGGCGCGTGAGGTACCCGATGCCGCCGCCGAGCGTCAAGCCCCCCACTCCGGTGGTGGAAATGAACCCGCAGGGCACGGCCAAGCCAAAAGGATGCGTGGCATGGTCCACATCGCCCCAGAGGCATCCACCTTCCACGCGCACGGTGCCTGCCGCTGGGTCCACATGCACGCCTTTCATACGCGCAAGGTCAATCACCAGGCCATTGTCACAGATGCCCAGGCCGCCGCCGTTGTGGCCGCCGCCCCGGATTGCAGTAAGCAGCTTGTTTTCGCGGCCAAAATCGACCGCAGCCATCACATCGGCCGCGTCCACACACCCGGCAATCAGCGCCGGCCGTTTGTCAATCATCGCATTGTAGACTTTGCGCGAGGATTCGTAAGAGGCATCGCCGGGCTGGATGAGTTCACCTCGAAAGCGGGATCTCAATGGAGTGAGATCGAGATAGGACATGATTTTCTCCTTTCAAGAAGTTTGTTGGATTTTCAGACGGAGATCAGCCCTTGAATCTCCAGCCTCCGAAAATTAAAACACAAAGCCACTTCTGAATTCAAGATTTGATGGAAAATTGGAAGGTCCGTTCTGCGACTTCAAGGTATCATGAAGGCAAAAAAATCCCCGGGTCGCATCGGAGTGATGGATCCGGGGAATGCGGCAGGACGCCACTCTACATATTTCTCCTCAACCCGTTTGGAACTGAACCGCATTGGTAAATCAAGATGGCGATTGGCGCCCGATAACCCGCCTATCCGCCTTTTGACATATCCCTTCCCCACTCCTGCCTCCGGAAATTTCGGTGTATGCGAGAGCGGGGATTTTCAAACGCATGGTTTCGGAAAGTTTCAAAAGCTGAAGCGCACTCCGAGCTGGAACATTCGGTTGCCGGAAGACCCCATGAATGTTCTGGCGGTTTGATTTGAGTGTCCGAACAGCGGCGAACTGAGATTGCTGACGGGGGAATCAAGGTTTACCGTATTCAAAAGGTTGCGCGCGAAGATGCTGAACTCAAGGCTGTAGCGCTTGTTGGCGGTGCTCCCAAACAATTGACGAGGCCCGCCGCCGCCACTCAGTCCGCCCGGCCCCAGTCCGCCGCGCGGACCGCCTCCGTGATGCTCGCCGCCAGGCCCGCCGCCCCAACCGCCTCCCGGTGCCGTGGAGGATGGCTCTCCACCGAAACTAAAGGTTTTCGCCAAGCGGAGGTTCAAGTTGACCTGCCCCGGCCCAACCCCGTAATTCCGCGGGATGATCGCGTCGCCAGGGCCAGGCGTGAGGTTAAAGGTCCCATAAGGTGTGGAGACTATATTCGGCCCGGTGGCGCCCGGGCTGGCAAAAGCCGGCCGCGCGTTATAGAGCGAGTCGCCATAAACATCGCGTCCCAGGGTGATGTCGAAAGGCGCTCCCGAACTGGCCATGACAAACGGGCTGAATCGCAGTCCGTAGGGAGCAGCCATTGATCCCCCAATGAAGAGCCGTTGATGGACGTTGAATGCAGCCGGGCCGTACTCCGAACTCAGATCATACTGGTTGGCGGGAAAAGTGCCCGCTCCGTCCGTATTGCTGTGGGCGGAATTGAGCGAGTAAAACCCGAAAAGCGAGAACCGGGGACTGACGCGGGCGTTAATGTTGGTGATGAGCTGGTTCTGATTGAAAATCCCGCTCGATTCATATTGGAAGATGTTTTGCGTACCGCCAAAGGGCCGCGCGCCACCGGGCAGAGGCGCGTTGATGTCCCGCGCGCGAAGCTGATGGACGCCGTGTGAATTCGTATAGGTGAAGGACACGGTGATGTTTTTGGGCAACTGCCGCTCAACCCCAATCGCTTCCTGAAAGACGTAAGGCGCCTGCAAGTTGGGCGCTACTTTATAAATGGTCTGCGGCGAGAGATTGGCCTGCAAGGTTGCGAGGGGCGGAATAGTGGGAAAGAAATCGGGATTGGGAACCACGAACCGTTGTTCCACTACACCGTTCAATCGCAGGGCTTGTAGCGTGAGGTTCTCGCCAAAGCGGTCATAAAAAACGCCGGCGCCGGCGCGGATCACCGTCTTGGGCCGGGAGCCTTTGTTTCCGCCCAAGCCCCAGGCGAACCCAATGCGAGGCGCAATGTCATGGTGATCGCTGATTTGGTTCTGAGTTTCGTAGCGCAACCCGTAACTCAGGGTGAAATTGGGCTTCAACTTCCAATCGTCTTGCGCGAAAACGCCCAGGTCATATTGATTAATAGCGGCCACCGGAGTCCCCGCGGTAATCGAGAACTGGCTGGGACCCCCGCCCTGGGCCGCGATTTGGGCCGGCGTCAAGCCGTTGGCCATCCCCACCACGCTAAGTTGATAGGCGGTAATTGTATTAAAGGTGTAAGCGCCGTTGAAGCCGCCCTGCGAGTTTTCCCAAAAGCTCGATTCGCGCCAACGTCCGCCATATTCAAATTGGTGATTTCCCACCGACGTCCGGGTGATATTCTGAACTTCATAATTATCCTGGCTCGTCTTACTGAGGACAGTGCTGGAGCCTCCGCCAGTGAACGCGCCGGGCACGGAAATGGTTACGCCCGGCGTGCTGCCGATATCGTTGTTCACGTTTCCGTTCCATTGGAAATGGAAATTATTCACTGTCCGATCGCTCACCAGAGCCGTCTCGGTAACCTGAACCGTTTGCTCACGGTTGATCGTCGTGGATGCCTGCGTGGGCAAATTGAAAGCGCCGAGACCGCCATTGGTCTGGCCTCCGCCTTCCCAGCGGTAGCGCACGGTCAAGGAATTCTTGGGAGTCAATTGGAAATCGAAGCGCGGGCCGAGTTCGGTGCGATGGCTTGGATCCAGGACGGACTCGCTGAAAGGAACAATGTTGTTGGAGGGGTCCAAAATGAGAGCGTTAATGACAGCGGCTTGACCGATGTTGCGCCGTTCAAGATCAAAGAAAAACGAAGCCTTTTTGCCCATCGGGCCACCCACGTTGCCCTCGCCCATATCGGTGTGATAGGAGGGCCGGGTGGGTGAGAAAGGATTCCGTGAATTGAAAACCGAATCGCCGAAGTTAAAAAATCCCATGCCGTGTAATTTGTCCGTGCCGGGCTTGGTAATAATTTGAATTCGCCCGAAGCCCAGGCGATCGTATTCTGCAGAAAACGGACTTTGGTTGACAATAATTTCAAGGATGGAAGATTTGGGAGGGAGCGTCCCTCCGGTAAAGCCGTCAATGTATATCTGGCCTCCATTGGGGCCGGCGGACGGTCCGGCCAACGCCTGAAGTTCGTCCGAGAGCTCGTCGGGATCGTCGGAAAGAGACTTCAGATCTTCACCTTTTAAGACAAGCTGGCTGGCATTGCTGTCCGAGCTTACGCTGAGTCCCTGGGTTTGCTCTTGAACATTCACTTGCTGCTTTTCCAGCGACACCATCATTTGCGCGTCCACCACCTGCGGCGTGCCGGGTGCAATCGCAATACCGGCCTTCTCAAAGGTGCTGAAACCCTTTAATTCGATTCGCACCGTGTAGGCACCCGTGGGCAAGTTGCGAAATACGTACTTTCCATCCTCATTAGTTTGCGCCACCAGTGCCGCTCCACCGGCACCGGTTAAAGTGACCGTTACGGCGGCAATGGGAAGGCCGGACTGATCCTTGACTTGTCCGGTAAGAATGCCCCCACTCGTTTGGGCCAGAAGGCCGGCGGAAAGTAATGACGACGCGACAATCACTCCCAGCGCTCGTCCCATGGCTCTAAATAAATTTGTCATTCCTCAAATCCTCCAAAGTAAAAACTTAAAGTTGAAAATTGAAAAATCGAAGCAAAAATCAAATGGAGCTTGCCGCATGAAAGAATCTTGCGAATTTCGCTTTTCGATTTCTGCAATAGGCTCAGCTTCCAGTCCCCAATTTCGATTTTCCAATTTCTAATTTCCGTCTTTTCAATCAGCATCGACAATCAAAAATCGGCAATCTACTTCACGGCCCGCCTTCCCCGCCGCCTTCGCCGCCACCGCCCATACCCATGTTCCATTGCCCCAGGACCATTTGATTGCCACCTTTGGGTTGCGAGGCAAGAATTGGCTCAACACCCGCAAGCAGGACAATGGCCGTAACTTCCGCTGGTTTGGCTCCCTCCGTACTCACCACGATCAAAGCTTCGCCGGGTTGCAGTTGGTCAAGCTTTAGGACGGGAGTGCGGTCCAGCATTTGATTGAAGTCGCGCGGAGCGCCCCCGTCGAAGCCGCCGCCCGGCCCGCGCCCCTGTCCACCGGCCATGCCGCCCCCCGGGCTGCCACTGGGGCGATACGCGGGACGTTGTCCCGCCATCCTGTTGCCGGGAGGACCACCCGCAGGACCGCCAACTTGCGGCCGGCCATCGCCGCCACCCACGGCGCCACCACCGGAGTTGAATCGGGCAATCATTAGGGCGATAAACGGAGGCAAGGTGTGCATCTTGGAATCAGCATTGGTGCGCACCAGGACATTTTTCCCCGTGGTCAAATCCTTTACTGTCACGGTACCATTGGGCGCGTCAACGGATACCACCGTAGCTCCGATATTGCGGAAGGTTCCGGAAATTAATTTTTCAGCGGCAAAATGGCTGCCGTCTTCGCTCTTGGCGCCCAGAGCGCGAATCTGGTCGCCCACTTTGATTTCTTCAAACGTGCTGGGTTTGGCGTCGCTGAACTTCACCGAATCCGGAGCGTAACGCAACAATGAAGTGTTTGAAGCTATCGTCAGAGTCACAGGGTGGGTAGGATTCCCGGGCTTAGGCGGCGTGTTGGGAACCGAAATTGTGATTTCCTTCGACTCTGGATTAACAGCCTTCACCACGCCGCTGATCCCTCGCCGTTGCCAATCCAAACGCTCGGCCTCGCGGGCAGCGACCAAGTCGGTTTTACTCATCACAATAATGGATTCGGCCGTGACGGATTTCTGGTCTGCGGACGCGCGGCCCCGCACGAATGCCCGGTCGCCGGAGTTTATATCACTCACGTTGATTTTGGTGGCAGCCTTCAGGTCTTTTGAGCCGGGCGGAACGCGCACCACTTTCACGCCTTCCGGCAATTGGATCGTCAAGTCAGCCCCGGCGTCCGTGTGCAGATTAAAACTGCCCTGCTGTATTTGAGTGACCACGCCGATGGAACGAACCAACTGGGATGGAGATTCGCCTGCCGGGGACGATTGCGCCGCCGCTTGGCCCTGCGCGCCTGGCGCCCATGCGGCGGCCAGCCAGACGATCATCAGAAACATGAATCTCTTTTTCACTCGATATCACCTTTAAGCTGAGTTAGACGAATACCGGAAGATTTAGGTTTCAGTAAAAAAGCGCCATCGAATCATTGGGCCCATGAATCATTGGAAAAACACCGGTCACACTTTTCCGGTCATCCAATGACCCAAATGGCCAAATGACTCAATTCCTGAAACCACTCCAGGGGTTAATTCTTCGAGCGCGTTGCCGTCCACTTGCCATCAAATCGCTCGCTGTGATTAGTGCCCGCCATGGTATCCCCATCAACAGTGCCTTTATATTCGATGGTGAACGTGCCATTCGGAGTTTCGCGTTTAACCGTAAAGTTAATCTTGTTGCCATCCACTGTTCCTTCGAGCGGAGCTTCTCCGCGCGCTCCCTTGACTGTACCCTTGATGGTACCGCCATCCTGCTGGATGGTCAGCGTCTGGGTCATCGTCCCCCGGGGAGTCTCCACGGAATATTGCCAGCTTCCCGCCACGTTGGCGGGCTGGTCCGCGGCGGCGAGCCGCCCGACCGATACCATCAACAAGCTGCATGCCAGTGCGACTGCTAACCAATAGCTATTCTTCATCATTTGCATTTCTCCTTTTTACACTGCGCTTCTCTATCGGTCAAAGTAGACGAAGCAGATTCGTTTCAGGTTACAGATATTTTCTGATCGCGTCATCAGCTCACGCAGGGGGCCATAATCCTTTGGCGATCAGCTTGATGTGATGCCGCGCTAAATATTATCTGGATAAGAATGGGTCTTTGAAAAATAGTTGCACCTCACCTTTTGCATTTTTGAATCTAAAAGGCTAGTTACGCAGCTCCTGAATGGTTTATGGAGCTTATTAAGGAAGGGAAAAAACTTTAATGAAAGACGAATGGACTGAGAAACTTTTCGATGGCAGGAAGGTCCAGTACCAGCGCAAGACACTCCTCAGCGGAAGGATCAGGATAAGCGCTCAAGTGGTGGGCGAAGATGCCGATCACTCACGTATCGTCGATTTTCCGGTGGAACGTCGGGACGTCGAGGTAGTTTTCTTGCAGGACCTCGTGTAGCGAGGGACCTTCCCTATCGATGACGGGCGCGCAGGTTACATTCCTAACGGACGTTGTTTTTGCGCCGCGCGAGGCGGGGCAAGTGGCATCTCTGGGCGCCGCGCCTGGAGTGTAAGCCTCGCAAAAATCCGGCCCGGCTCTCTCAGTTATCCGACTCTTTAAACTTGAATTGCGATTCGATTTCCTTAACCTGTTCATCCGAAAGATGGAGAATTTGTTGCCGTTTCCGCAACATCTGGCGCGCCTCCGAGGTAATCACGCCCCCAACGTCCGCCGCCTGGAAGTCCTCGCGATACTTAGCCATATTCAGCCGTAATAGAGTTAATTGCTGGGTCTCCGAATCCAACACCTGGAGCGCCACATCCTGCTGTACCCCGTAATCCCCGGCCCCGGCGAGCAATTCTTCGCGCAACGAATCCGGCAATTGCCCTGGCTGGGCGCTCAACCGGGTGCGAACGTAAACCCGGTAATCGTGGACGGCGCCCGGCTCGCCGGCGGGCCAACTTTCCAGTTGCACCGGCGGCAAAGGGGGCGCACCCGGAGCGGGCATATTCGGCGCCGCGCCTGGATTTCCGGATCCCCCCTCCGAACTTTGCTCCTCTTGCTGTTGGAGCAACTGCGCATCCACCTTCAGTCGCCCCTCGGCATCACGGAAATATTTTTCATTCGGGTCAAGCTTCCGGGCCTGTGCGTAATATTCCCGCGCCTGGGAGAGATTTGACGAGGCATCATCAAGTTGCCAATTGTGCATGGCTGCCGCCGCCATCGCTTCTGTGGCAACGCCCAGATTATATTGGCGCGCCGCCTCCACCGCGGGCCCCGGCGTGGACGCATTCTTCCATGCATCCATGGCAGATTGCCAGTCGCCGGCCTGGGCCTGGGCATTGCCCGGTTTCAGTTCGTCATCCACGGCCAGCAGCACTTCCCTCGGTTCGTCGTAGCCCGCGGCGAGTGACAAAGTATCGGCGGTCACCTCATCGCCGAGCTGCTGCAGAATGGAATCAGAGTCCTGCCATTGGTTTTGCGCGACGACATAAGCTTCACCATGGCATTTGGGCGGCCCGCCCACCTCAGATTCCTGCCGGTACGCCCGCTCCACCAACCGGCTCATCAGGAGCACCTGCGTTTGGGTGTCCGTCGCCTTGACCTCCAGCGCCAGATGGCCGGATGAAACCAGGAAAATGACGGGCACCGTCTGATTTTTGCAGTCTTCCACCTGCTTTGTTTTGCCGTCCTTCTTTTTCTCGGTGTGCTCACCCATATGGACGTTCACGGATTCCGTTCTCGACACCCTCTCCAGAGAAGCAGTCGCATCGGTCAGCGTGCATTGGAGCACCGTTCGGGCGTCCGGAGAAAGTTTAAAGTTCTGCCGCTCCAAACCATTTTCAAGGAAATGTTGGATGCGCGGGACCATCATGAAGCCCCTCCGCATGTCCACGGAATCCACTTCCAGGCGGATCTGGCGCCCCTGCGCATGGAACGCCGGCGGATGATACAGCGCAAATTTCACGTTGGTTTTGATCACGCCAAACTTCGAAAGCAACGGCGCAGAAAAAAGCAACATCGTGACAAAGACGAGGGAAATTAATCTGACATACCGCATGATGAGCGAGCCTCCTATCCTAGCCGTCTGTCCTGTGATCGGTCATGATCCGTCCCGCGCGCAACTCTCGATACCCCCCACATTGTCCCGGCTCGCAAAGCAGACCTGGAAGATTGAACCGCCGCCATCATAGCTCAGCGGCGCTGAAAAGCAAGTTCAAGCCAATGACTGTCGATGGGCCGTTTTCGTGTGGCGGCGAAATACCGGCCACCCGGAGTTCGTGTTTCGAACGGCCCGGAACGTCCGTTCTACACCGGAGCGCCACCCGATGGGAAATCTGCCTCCCCGGAAATCCTCCCGGACGCAGCGACATCGCGGGTAATATCGAGCAGGATTATTTACTACTTGAATTGATGAGTTGTGGTATAAGTTAACCCAGAGTTGGCGGTATTCGATCCCGCTGATCTGGCCCCGAATCCATAAATCCAATGGGCGCCAGGACCTGGCTGGAGCGGACGTGATGTCCCCCATGACCGATTCACACAAACCCATCGCACCCCCAGTCGCAGCCGGCTGCAATGATTCTCGCCGTTTTCCCCCTCTCGGCACAGCGCTGAATGTCCTGATGATCTGGCCGCGCTTCCCTTCCTCATTTTGGAGCTTCAAGGGAATGATGGACATCATTCCGGAGGAAACCGTTCATCCGCCGCTCGGCCTTCTTACAGTGGCGGCGTTGTGTCCGAAGAACTGGAAGCTGAAGCTTATCGATCGAAGTTTTGATGAGCTCGGCGACAGCGACCTCCACTGGGCCGACCTCGTGATGGTGAGCGGGATGCGCGTGCAGAAGGACGACATTCGTGAGACCCTGCTGCGGGCGCGAACTCTCGGCAAGCGGACCATCATCGGCGGCCCTTACGCCAGCAGCGAGCCGGAAAGCCTGTTGGCACTGGCCGACCACGTGGTAGTGGGCGAGCCTGACGAAATTTTCGGCGACATCGCCCGTGAGATTGAGCAAGGTTCCGCCCGGCGGCTCTACGTGGTGGACGAAAAGCCGGACGTCAGCAAATCGCCCATCCCGCGTTTTGATCTGCTGAACCTTAGGAAATATATTTCCATGGCAGTACAGTTCTCCCGCGGCTGCCCGTTCCAATGCGAGTTTTGCGACATCATCACGATTTATGGCCGGAAGCCCCGCACCAAGCCTCCAGAGCAATTGCTGGCGGAGCTCGATGCGCTTTACAACCTCGGCTGGCGCGCCGAAGTTTTTATCGTGGACGACAATTTTATCGGAAACCACAAGCGCGCTCTTGAGTTGTCACTGAGCCTGGAAGAGTGGCAGAAATCCCATCACACTCCGTTTTTGTTTTACACCGAGGCCTCCATCGATCTCTCACAACGCCCGGAGCTGATCGAGTCTATGGTGCGGGCGAATTTTTTCTACGTCTTTGTGGGTATTGAGAGCCCTTCCGCCGACTCCCTGACTGAAGCCAAGAAATACCAGAATCTTCGCCGCGATCCCCTGGATTGCATCCGTTACCTCCAGAGCCAGGGTTTGTGGGTGACGGCCGGCTTCATCGTCGGCTTCGATTCGGATAAGGAAGATATTTTCGAATTGCAAACCAAGTTCATTGAGGACGCGGCCATCCCCTGGGCCATGGCCGGATTCCTGATGGCGCCGCCCACCACTCCGCTTTACGATCGAATGTTGCAACAGGGCCGCTTGCTTCCGGAAAGCAATTCAACCAGCAATTTCGATCCGCCCAATTTCCGAACCGTCCTGCCCCTCCCCGTCATGTTGAAGGGTCTGCGCAAAACTCTGGTTGATCTTTATGATCCGTCTGCGTTCTTCAACCGGGGCTATCGCTCGCTGGTGCAATGGGAAACGCGCGAGCAGCAGAAATCGACCGAATATCCGCTCTGGCTTACCGTGGGCATTTTGGCGCGCTCCATGCTGCGCCAGGGCATCCTCTCTTCCTACCGCCGCGCCTATTGGAAATTCCTGGGCCAGATCCTTTGGAACTGGTCGGGGAACTCGCCAAAATTAAATATGGGACTTTCGATTCTTCTCTCCGGTCACCACTTCACAAAGTACGCGAAGGAAGTGGCGAAAGATTTGGAGAAGGAATATCTGCGGCTGATTGCCGAGGAACGCGCGGGATCGCCCGGACCATCCATCCCCTCCCCCGAAAACGTGGGAGCTTCCATTACTCATTAGACAAACGATTTACCGCCGCTTACAAATACGTGCCGCAGGATTCGGTTTTTAATCCTGCGGCCTTTCAAGTTTTGTCCTTTGAAAAAATTGGAAGGCTCCGCTGACTCGCGAGACGAGTCACGGCTACCGCGTTCGGGAGCGGACGGTCGCCCACTGTCAAGCCGACAAGAACACATGGCCCGTCCCGCCATCATTGTTGTGGCGAGGTTGGCTGCGTTGATGAATCGGCCGGCGGTTCCTGCTGGGCCGACATCACTGTGGGGGGAACCATGAGCGTCAGTTGAACGCGCCGGTTCTCCTTGCGCCCTTCCCGCGTATTGTTCGGCGCGGTCGGAGACGCCTTGCCATAACCCAGCATATAAACTCGCACCAGCGGAATGCTGTAGCTCAGCGTCAAATAGCGAACCACGGCGTCCGCGCGGCGGCGGCTGAGTTCCAGGTTGTAGGACTCCGGTCCGATCTTATCCGTGTAGCCCTGCACCTGGATCACATAGTGCTTCTGCGCCTGGATAGCCTGGGCAAACTGGTCCAGGTTTTCCCTGGCTTCTTTCGTGAGTTTGGCGCTGTTGAAGGGGAAAAGGACAGCCACCTTTTGGTTGGGTTGATAGTTATCCACATTCTCAGCCACTTCCTTGGCCGTCTTCGCATCGCTCACGCCCTGCTCGGCAGTCGTTTGCGCCGACTGAGCGTGCTGGTCAGCCAACTGAGCGGCCTGCGAGGCCTTGTCCGCAGATTCTTGAGCGTTGGAAATGCCGCGCTCCGTCTTTGCGTCAAGGTCTTTAATGTCCTGCCCGTTCTGTTGAGTATCCTTGTCCACCCTGTTTAGGTGAATTTCAAGTGGGTGAACTGCTTTGGCGACGTACTTCTTGGTTGCGCAGCCGGTGGTCAGCAGCGCAAACGCACTGAAAAGTGCCAGTGAACCTGTTGTTTTTGCGATTCGCATTATTTTTCTCCCCAAGCGAAATATGGAAATCCCCTGAGACTACTGCACTTGAAATGCCAATTCATCTGGCATGTAAGCTATTGGAATTACAGGGAGTGCATAGGCAATCAGTGTGGCCGCATTGGAATTTTCTACCGGAATCCTTGCAAATTATTCACGTGTCGCCGATTTTCAACGCGGATGAGTATTATTTTTCCCCGCCAGCCGGCGCCAGGAAAAAGTAGCGCAGGATTCGCTTTTAATCCTGCGGCCTTTCAAGTATTGTCCTTTTGAAGAATCTGAAAAACCGCTGACTCACGATGCGAGTCACCACTATCAGCGCAGCCGAGGCATCTAAGAAAAGGGGATGGCAGGAGGAAGGAAGCCATGGCAAGACGCTTGGGAGTTCGAGGCGCGATACTGCTCATCGCTCTGTTTGCGCCGCAGTTTTCCTCAGCGTATGAACATCCTCTGAGTTTCAATTCCATCTGGCAGGCGTATTTTCTTGGCCACGAAAATATTAATGATGAGGAGCTCGCGGCGTTTCTAGCATCTTACGTGAAGCGCCCACCCTTGCCACAGAGTGGACCGCACGTGGCCTCAATCGAAATCGAAACGCCCTACGAGCAAGTGGTACTTCGCACCCTGCAAAGATCTGTCGATTACAGTCCCCAGCAAGCAGACCAGGATTATCGCGCCCAATCTGACCTCATTTTGGTCCGTGTCGGCATCAATCTCACGCCCACCTATTCAAGCCGGGTTGGAGTCTCCTCCGTGAACCACGCCGTTCAACTCCGACCATTGGATTTTTGGCGGGATTTCTCATTCCGGCTTATTCAGGAAGAAAAAAGGATAGCGCCTGATAAAATCTCCGGAGAACCTCTATTCACCCAGCATAACGGGGGTCTTTCAGGAGCAGAGGTGGTGTTGGAATTCGACGCCACGAAGGTCTCCTCAGCGCCAGTTTGGATTGAAATGCGTATGCCCGAGGGCAACACCTTCACCGCCGAATTCGATTTGGAAAGGCTCAAATAATCTACTTAGTTCTGCATTTCATCAGTATGGTTGAAATGCACTACTGAGGTGAAAAACACCCTTTTTTTCGTTCGAATAATAGGAATCCCCTTCTAATTCCATCTGAGGGTGGATACAAGGGTAAATAGAAGCGCGTTTCGCAGAGCAGGTAGATACAAACGCTGAATCGCGCAGCGACTCTGCGGCGGGTCCCGATTCATCACGAGAACAACCCGATGACCCGTGAGACGAGTCATCGCTAGCAACTCAAACACCCTGGATAACCAACTTCGCCCCCGTAAGCCCCAGGTGGCGATCGGTTGACCAGCAGGTTGAAATCCGGCGCTCATTGATGATCACCAGGCCATGTGCGTCAGCGAGGGTCAGCGGTTGGTCGCCGAATCTCTTCACCAGCCGGCTCGTCTTGCCCAATTCCTGACCGTCAAACCCCTGAATGGAAAGTGGCGAGAGATCGCCGATAAAGTTTAGAAATTGGATCGCCCGGTTCCCGTCATACCGCCGCAGAAACCACCCGTGTCCCTCGGCAACCACCAGGGCGGAAGTCACCAGGCGCGGCGGACTGGAAAACAGTTTCCGAAATAGAGGATGGAAGCTGTCCGAGCGGTCGAGGAAGGCGATGAGCGCGGAGGTATCAACGTAAGATTCAGTCTTTGGAGCCATACACGATTTCATCGATCGCCCGGCTGGATTGCGGGTTCCCTGATTCCACAAATCCCGCGTATCGCATCCATGCCGGTTGACCGGAAGCAGGGAGAACACCGCGAATCGCCCGGCGCACATACTCCGCCACTGAGATGCCCAACGCTTTCGCCTCTTTCCTGGCCATCGCATAGTCCTGTTTGTCCAGGCTCACCTGAGTTCGAATCATGTTATCACCCTTCTTGCACATGATAACATAATGCGCCGGGGGCGCAAGCAGTGATTTGCGGCGCCCCGACATTCAGGACGTGACCCCTCACCCCCGGTGCTCGGGGCCCCCTTCCCGCGCCAACTGGGGAATGCGCTGGCTACGGTCCACCATCTCTTCTCGGAGAGGGCAAGCCATCATGGGCCTGGTCTTCTCCCAAGGGAGAAGGTGGCCAACAGAGGAGGCCGGATGAGGGGTCATTTTCTGTTGGACATCCAACTCCCGCACACCTTCAAACGTCTCGATTGCTTGGTAACTGGCTATGACAAGAACAAGGACCCAATTGCAAAACTGTGGACCCAAGCATCGCCGGCAACACTTAAAGTACTACTTTAAATTGCCTACTGGCGAGGAAGGCGGGATATTGCAAGACAACAATTTTCTGCCCTTAACTTCCATTCCTTAAGCGTGGGCTCTCTCCAAAATCTAAGGTCATACCTGAGGAATTGTCGTCGCGCCGACATCAGAAGTGGGTCAGCCAAAATAATCTCATTATCTTCCCGCCCTTCATACTTCATACATCAGACTTCTTCCTTCATCCTTAATCCATAATCCTTGACCCTTTATCATTTTTTGATCCATCCCACGAAATCGTCGGTCAATTCCACAGTCAACCAGCCTTCCAGCGGAATAATTTGTACGGGTAAATCATCCACCCAGAGCGCCACCTGCACCTGGGTCTTGTCATTCACTTTCAAGCCGAGCAGTTGGAAGCTCATCTTAACCTCAAGGACTTTGGAAAAGGCAACTTCCAATCCATCGGCTGCGGAGGGAGCAAGGTACGCCAGTAGCCCACTTTTCCAGAATTGAACCTGGCCCAATTGACCTTTGGTGATGGTGGCGTAGAGACGAGCCGGTATCTCGCCGCTGACACTCACCCGAACTTCGAATTCGTCGTGCCCTTCAAGGAATGCCGGGCACAAATCCAGCCGCAGATAGAACGCTTGATGGCTGTAGCCATAATAGAGCGCCTCAAAAAACCGGGCGGCGCCGTGCATTGACCCGGCGCGCTTGTCGGGCGTGTAAACTCCCGCGCCCAGCCATTCAAAATAGCTCGTAACCCTGCCATCAATCGTGGCCTCCATCAGGCCGCTCGGTGGGATGACAAGATCCAAGGCTTTAATGCGCTTGATGGGCGCCGCCAAGGCGTCAGGCGGGCTGCCATCCAGCAGGCGGTAAATGTTGCTCAGGTGAGTTCGATACAGGCGGTCGAACTGTTCGTCGTTGGGAGTGGAATGTTCGGGCCCGTACCACCAGTTCCAGTCGCTGCCCTCGGCGATCCACAATTCTTCCTGCGCCATCTTCATTGCTTCTGGCGAAACCTGGGGCTTGGCGAAGTTCTTGGCGAAAAAGTCTCGCGCATCTGCAAGGAAATCCCAGGCGCGATTGTCCTCGTCGGCGCCAATCCATACATCGAAATTGGCGTTGATCCACGAGCCGGGCACCACGTGCTTCAGGCTTCCCTGCTCGGTGAGCGCCAGTGCTTCGCTGGCGGTTACTGCCTGAAGATCGGGGTCGGCGGCGATGCGGCCGTAAAACTCTTTCAGGAATTCCCGGCCGTTTCCGCGGAAAAATTCCCAGGCATTCTCACCATCCAGAATAATGGAAATCACCGCCGGTCGGTCGCCCGTGCTCATCGCCGCGCTGCGGATGCGGTGATGGAGGTCTGCGGCCGCGGCACGAGCGTCCATGCGCGAGTAGACAAAACCGATGAGGTCGGAGAGCTCATGATCGCGGAAAAATATGGAAATCTTTCTGTCGCCCGCATGAAATTGGTGAGGCCAGTAGAGCTCATTGCCCCCTACCATCGTGCCGTCAGGCTGGCGATGGAAACCGAGCTGGAGCGAGCGGCCCAGAACGCCTTGGTCGGTGGCCACCCACTCAAAACCCTCGTCTGCGGCCAGCCCTAACACTTCGTCAGATACGCTGCCCTCGCTCGGCCAAAGCCCGCGCGGGCGACTGCCAAAAACTTTCTCATGGAGTTGAATCGCAGCGCGTAACTGGCCTCGAGCATCCTCCGGATGGACGAAAGGCCGCTGCGGCAGCCTTATTCCCGGACGGGATTCCAGGGCGATACGAGTGTCGCAGATCAGAGGCAGGATGGGATGATAGAACGGTGATGTGGATAGCTCTACTTGGCCACGCGCCGCGGCATTTTTATATTCTTCAAGTGTTACTTTAAATAATTCAATTTCCTTCGCCCGCAAGATATTTTTGTCTTCCTCGGAAAAGCCTCTGGCTTTTTTCACGAGCCGTGTCAACTCCGGGTCGATAGCCAGATAAATTTCGTCGAACCACGCGATCTGAGACAGCACTTGAAGGTCAAGTAAATCTTGTACGGTGAACAAGCGGGCCGCGTCCGCAAAATGGGACCTGGAACACGCCCGGCCGTGCAATTCCCTGAAACGCGGGTAACGATTTAACAGGTTTTCCAAATTTAATTGGAAAGCAAATACCAGAAGCTTTTCGCACTCTTCCGCGGCCAATTGGGCGGCGGGCTTAAAGGCGATCTGGAAATCTTCTTCCCGCGCTTCATCGCGGGCATACTCCTCTAGCTGCGTCACCAGCGACGGCACCATGTTGAAAGTCATATGGACGGCGGGAAATTCCCGCAGGACCGCCACCATTCCGTAATAGTCCTTTAGGGCGTGGAGCCGCACCCAGGGCATGGCATAAACACCCTCGGCTAGGTCTTTATAAAAGGGCTGGTGCATGTGCCACAACAGCATCAAGTAATTTCGCATGGTCGGTTGGCGGGCGATTTCTTTACGGTCTTCCAATCAATGTGCTAGCATACCACTAGAATTGCAGATTGATGATTGGCGATTGCGGATTGAAAGAGGAACAACCAATGGAGGTTTTCCAAGCGTCGCTCAGGGATCGAGATTTGGCCGGAAATTGGAAATACCGATCGTCAATTTGGGGCTCCAGTCTTTTAATCTTCAATCATCAATCGCCAATCGTAAATCTATCATGCGCATCCTGACCCGGTATATCTTTAAAGAAATCTTTTACCTTTCCCTCCTGGGCCTGGTTATTTTTACATTCGTCATTTTCATCCCCCACATGAGTCATTTGATCGAGCTGCTGGTGCGCCATGACTTGTCGCCCGGTGAAATTGCCATCCTGTTTATACTGCCCATTCCGGGAATCGTGGTGTTGACTATTCCCATGGCCGTATTGGTGGGAACCTTGATTGGCCTCAGCCGCATGGCGGCGGACGGCGAAGTGATCGCGGTGCGCGCTTCCGGAATTGGCATTGCGCAGTTCGTCCGGCCCGTGATGGTTTTCGCTGTGATAGGATGGGCCACCACATCATGGATGAGTCTGGTTGTCGCCCCAAGGGCCATCCATCAATTGATTAAGATGGAGGCAGGACTTAAGAGCAGCCAGATTCCCTACGAGATTCAGCCCAGAGTATTCCTTGAGCAGTTTCCCAACCTGCTGTTATATCTCGAAGATGTCTCCGGCTCCCATTCCAAGTGGAGCGGCGTCTTTATCGCGGATACGACACAACCCGAGAAACTTAAAGTAACACTTGCAGAGAGGGGAATTCTAGTCAGTGATCCGAAGGCCGACCGACTGATGCTCCACCTGGAGCAAGGCACGACGCACGAAATTGATTCGCAAAACCCTGTGGTGTATTCGGTGGCCTCGTTTTCAGACACGGATATTCCCATTCCGATTGATCAGTCCGGTGGCGCAGCGTACGAACGCCAAACTCCTGCCGTCATGTCGCTGGGCAAGCTCCTGGACGCTGCCCTGCATTTGCCTGACCCGCAAGCCCGTCTGGCCGCCCTGGTGGAATTGCATTATCGTTTTGCCCTGCCCGTTGCCTCGCTGGCCTTTGCGCTGGTGGGCATCCCCCTGGGCCTCTTCACGCGAAAAGGCGGCAAGGCCATGGGCGTGATGCTCACTATTCTGATGGTCTTCGCTTATTACATTTTGATGGCCTTCGGATTAAGCCTGGCGCGCCAGGGACGCATCCACCCTGCCATCGGACTGTGGCTGGCCAACGCGGTTTTTGGGCTGGGCGGCCTCTTGATGCTTCGCCAGATGCGCCGTGTGAGAATGCGGCTCCAATTCATCCAGGAATGGTTGGTGGACACCCTTCGCCGAGTGGAAAGACGGAGCTTGGAGAGTGGCAGGATAGGCGCGGGGCTGGCCCGGCTCAACCCACGATCCTCCCGCGACCGGTTCTTCCAAATCCTCGACGTTTACATCATCCGCGGCTGGCTCTTTTATTTCTCCGCCTTGCTGGTGACTTTCACCGGCATCTACATCATCTTCGACTTCTTCCAACTACTGGGTGATATCGTCCACAATCACGTGGCAGCAGGCGTGGTTGCAAATTATTATTTCTACCTCATCCCCCAAATAATTTACTTAATGCTTCCCTTGAGTATTCTGGTGGCAACCCTTGTAAACTTTGGACTTCTGACCAAGACGAATCAGATCACCGCTATCAAGGCCACGGGAATAAGTTTGTACCGCATCGCCCTGCCTGTCCTGCTTGCGGCGGTTCTGACCAGCGCCGGGATGTTCGTTCTGGAAGATTTTTATCTCCCCAAAATCAACCAGCGCCAGGATGCGTTTAGGAATCAGATCAAGGGGAAGCCCGCCCAGACTTATTACCGTCCCGACCGCCAATGGATTTTCGGCCAAGGGGAACGCATCTATAACTATCGCTTTTTTGACGCTGACCGCGATGTTTTCGCCAACCTTTCTGTTTTCGAGCTCGACCCGAAAACATTTAAATTGACCCGGCGCATTTATGCGGCGCGCGCCTTCTGGGAGAGCCATCTCCATCGATGGGTTCTTGAGCAAGGGTGGGTGCGTGATCTTGATGGCGACCGCGTGACGGCGTACACGCCCTTTGCCGTATCGACCTTCGACGAATTATCGGAGGAACCGCCCTATTTCAAGAAAGAAGTGAAACCCTCGGCGCAAATGAGCGTATTTGAATTGCGCCGCTATATCAGCGAGTTGAGCCAGAGCGGTTTTGATGTGGTTCGCCTGTCGGTGCAGTTCTATCGCAAATTTTCCTACCCCATGATGGCTTTCGTCGTGGTCCTTATCGGAATTCCCTTCTCGTTTAGCACCGGAAGCAAAGGAGCGCTCTCAGGAATCGCCTTGAGCATCGGAATCGCCATCGTGTATCTCGCTACCGCGGGAATGTTCGAGGCCATGGGGAACCTGAGCCAGCTTCCGCCCGTCGTGGCCGCATGGTCGCCTGACGTTTTGTTTGGATTGGGTGGGCTCTATATGTTGCTGCGGGTCAGAACATAGCAGGCTTTTTCATCACCATGATAGAAAGAATTGGCGTCTACGCTGAATTATTAAACTTAAAGTAGAACTTTATATTTTGGATTTATCGTCTTCTTGCAATCTGCCGCCTTACTTCACCAAGCACTTTAATAATTGTCGGCGCGCCGACAAGTTAAACTATTCAAGCCTTCCGCAGAGTACACAGATGGCTCAGATTAAAAGCTATCTTTGACATCTGTGCAATCTGCGGATGCAGTTTTTCCTTTACGCCGTCGAATATACCTTCCCGGCCGCCTTTTTCACCGCCGCCTGCGCCGCAGCCAGACGCGCAATAGGCACCCGGTATGGCGAGCAGCTCACGTAGTTCAATCCCGCCCCGGCGCAGAACTCGACCGATGACGGATCCCCACCGTGCTCGCCGCAAATGCCCACTTTCAAGTTGGCGCGCGTTGTCCTGCCCTCCGACGTTGCCAATTTCACCAGACGGCCCACGCGCTTGGGGTCAAGAACCGCAAACGGGTCCGATGGCCAGATCTTCTGCTTCACGTAAGCGTTGATGATCTTCCCGCAATCGTCGCGCGATAGTCCAAAGGTAGTCTGCGTCAGGTCATTGGTTCCGAAGCTGAAGAACTCCGCTTCTTTGGCAATTTCAGCGGCAGACAGCGCGGCCGCCGGCAACTCGATCATCGTCCCAACCAGATAGTCAACCTTAACGCCCTTGGCCTTAAAAACTTCCTCGGCCACCCGGTTCACGATCCCTTTTTGCAATGCCAGCTCGCTAACATCGCCAACCAGCGGGATCATTACTTCTGGCTTGGCGTCAATGCCCTGCTTTTTGGCGTCCGCGGCCGCCTCAAAAATTGCGCGCGCTTGCATTTCGGTAATCTCCGGGTACATGATGCCCAGCCGGCAGCCGCGCAGCCCAAGCATTGGATTAAATTCATGTAACCCTTCAACTACAGCGAGCAAATTCTTGAGTTGATTCAGCTTGGTGCCTTTCTTGTGCTTCGCTTCCATCACCGCGATTTCTACCATCAGTTCTTCCCGCTTGGGCAGGAACTCGTGCAGCGGCGGATCGAGCGTTCGAATGGTCACCGGCAAGCCGTCCATGGCTTTAAATAGGCCGAAGAAATCTTTGCGCTGCATGGGAAGAAGTTTAGCCAGTGCCGAGCGGCGCTCCTTTTCGTACTTGGCCGCTTCTTTTGCATCGTTCGTGTCCTTGCAAGCCATGATCATCCGCTGCACGTGCGGCAAGCGGTCTTGGGCAAAAAACATGTGCTCGGTGCGGCACAAACCGATTCCTTCGGCGCCGAATCTCCTCGCTACGGTCGCGTCCCGCGGAATATCGGCATTGGCGCGCACGCCAATCTCGCGTTTTTCATCCGCCCACTTCATGAATTCGGCGAAAATGCCGCTGGAAGGATCCGGCTCCTTGGTATTGGCTTTGCCCAGAATCACGCGACCCGTCGAACCATCAAGTGATATCCAATCGCCTTCTTTGATGGTCAGTTTACCCACGCGGATTTCCTTCTTCTTGTCGTCCACCTGAACTTCATCGCAGCCCGCCACGCAGCTCTTGCCCATGCCACGCGTCACCACCGCCGCGTGCGACGTCATGCCGCCGCGCGAAGTGAGAATCCCAACCGCCACTTCCATGCCGTGGATGTCATCCGGCACCGTCTCGGCGCGCACCAGGATGACCGGCCCGGACTTCCCTTTGGCCACTGCATCGTCCGCGGTAAACACCACGCGGCCCACCGCCGCGCCGGGCGAGGCCGGCAAACCTTTAGCTATTACTTTAAGTGTTGCAGACTCGTCCAGAATAGGGTGAAGCAACTGGTCCAATTGGTCCGGCTCGACGCGCAACAGGGCTTCTTCCTTGGTGAGCAGGCGCTCGTGGACCATGTCCACCGCAATCCGCACCGCAGCAGGCCCGGTGCGCTTGCCGTTGCGCGTTTGCAGCATGTAGAGCTTCCCTTCCTGGATGGTGAATTCGAAATCCTGCACGTCCTTGTAATGCTGTTCGAGGCGCGAAGTGATTTCGCGAAGCTGGTGGTAAGCCGCGGCATCGATCTTTTCCAGCTCCTTGATGGGGACGGGCGTGCGCACGCCTGACACTACGTCCTCGCCCTGCGCGTTCATCAGGAACTCGCCGTAGAAATCCTTCTCGCCGGTGGCCGGATTGCGCGTAAACCCCACGCCCGTGCCCGAGGTCTCGCCCATATTGCCAAAAACCATGGCTTGGACGTTCACGGCCGTCCCGAGATCGTCAGAAATCTTGTTCATGCGTCGATAAGTTCCGGCGCGCGGGTTGTACCAGGAGCGGAACACGGCCTCAATAGCCATGCGAAGCTGCTCGCGCGGCTCCTGGGGGAAATCCTTGCCGGTCTCTTTCTTCACAAGTTTCTTGTAGCCGGCGATCACGTCTTTAAGATCCTGCGGCGTGAGCTGCGTGTCCAACTTAAACCCGCGCTTCTTTTTCTGACCGTCGAAGATGTGCTCGAATTTGTCTTTGCCGATATCGAGCACCACGTTGCCAAACATCTGGATGAATCGCCGGTAGCTGTCATAAGCCCAGCGGGGGTTGCCGCTCTTGGCGCCAAAAGCTTCAGCGATCACGTCATTCATGCCCAGATTCAAAATGGTATCCATCATTCCGGGCATTGAGAACTTGGCCCC
>DASYXZ010000134.1:0-2802 GCA_035934315.1 Terriglobia bacterium
ATCGATCTCGCGCGGCTGGCGCGGAGCCGGGGCATGCGCGCGCTTGTTTTGAAGAACCACTTTGAGCCCACTGCCTCGCTTGCGTATATCGTGCGCAAGGAAGTGCCGGGCATTGAAATCTTCGGAGGCATTGTCCTTAACCGCGCAGTTGGGGGCATCAATCCGGCCGCCGTCGAGCACATGGTCGTGGTAAAAGGCGGCTGGGGCCGCGTGGTCTGGATGCCCACCTTCGATGCCGAACATGATACTCTGTCGCCGGAACATCACGGGCCCGCCGTTCCAGTTTCAAAAGATGGCGAGCTGCTCCCCGCGGTGAAGGACGTGATCGCTCTGGCCGCCAAATACAAGTTAACCCTCGAGACAGGACATTCCTCGCCGGAGGAGGGACTGATGATCATCCGCGAGGCGCGCCGGCAAGGCGTTCAGCACGTCGTGGTGACACACGCCATGCTGGTGGGGATGACAATTCCGCAAATGCGCGAAGCGGCGAAGATGGGGGCGTATGTCGAATTCGTGTACAACGCCCTCATCGGCAAGGGAAAAAAGTTTGAAATGCGGGACTATGCCAAAGCGATTCGCGAGGTGGGGCCTGAATCCTGCATTTTGGCGAGCGATCTCGGACAGGCGGGAAATCCACTACCCCCCGATGGGTTGTCCGCATTCTACGCGGGGTTGAGGAAGGAAGGAGTGCCGGAGGCGGACATTGATTTGATGTCAAGAACAAATCCGGCGCGGGCCCTGGGTTTGCAGTAGGTCTTTCTCGATCGCCTGTTGAATTGCCGCACGCAACCCAGCGAGCGGAAACCATGCACGCTGCGACGGCTCCCCATCTCTATTGGGGCTTGCAAATTATGGTGACATTCATTCGTTGTAGCGGCGCTCTCTGAGCGCCGAAAACACGACGGTCGGAGACCGCCGCTACAATAGAGGTCGTCACCATAATTTGCGAGCGTGAGTAAGTTCCCTGCGCGCACTAGCCGGGTTAGGCATTGGACCAGGCAAGGCGCAGCCGGGAATGCGATTTCAGCCTACCAATCCAGAGTAAACTCATACCAGGCGCTTCCCGCTATGGCCTGATCGTCCACTTGCACCACGGCGGTGTAGTTATTCGCCGCGCTGGGCTGTTCAAGCAGGGTAATATTTCCCCGACCGCGCACTTTGGTGAGGGTTACATTGATCTCACTATACGGAAGGGGATTGGACATATCGTAGGTGCCCTGCTGAATTGGCGCTGACTGCAAGTGAACGACGGAAACAGTGGACCCGCGCACCAGGATGTTGTCAAGGCCGTCGACAATACCCTGCCAATGGAAATGTCCCGAACCTGCGGGGTAGCCGGAAGATTGTGCCGGGCTGCCTGACGGGTTTCCGGGAGTAGTCCAGGTATAATCTGCCGATGCATTTTGGGCGCCGCCCAGACGATTCAAGTCGGATTGTATGGTGTTCCACCGCTGGCTGAATATCTGGTCAGTATGGGCACCCTGCAAGTCGTCCTGAATTCGAGAAGCGCCGCGCGAGAGGATGCGCAATGCCACGCTTGAGGCATCGCTGTTGGGCGCGCTATGGATCGACTGTTGATACCAGTAGGCGGCTTTGGCAAAGCTGTCCACATCCAGAAGCAGATTAAGATCCCCCTCCGTCAATACGCGGCTGGAGGTGAGGCCGGAGCGAATGTCATTGACACGAACGCCCAATGCTGATTCGTAATGGCCGAGAAGAGACTGCGCCTGCCGGTAAAATGAGTCTGCGAATTGGGGATCAACCGCGCCCGGCTGACCCACGCGCACCAAGCCGAGTGCGGAGGCCGTAGACTGATCCAATTGGCCGGTTGCGGCCAATCCGTTATCACTCTGGAAACTTTCGAGAGCCGCGCGCGTTTCCTGGGTGAGGAAGCCATTGAGCACTCCGGCATAATAATTTCGATTCTTTAAGGCGGCTTGGGCGGCGCGAATCATGCTGGTGGAGTTATAAACGACAGTGTTGCCACCTTGATATGCTCCTCCTGTATTCACTGTAAAAGTTCGAAGGATTTGCATGTTGAGGTTGGCGCCTGCGGCGACCTCCGCCTCTGTGCCGCTGGAGAGCAGGGAGCTCCGGGTGAGGGCGCCCGCCGTGATGGCCCCGATAAATGAATTATTGCCGCCACCAATGAGGAAATTCTTCTTGCCTGACCGGAATAGATTCAGTTGAGTGGGTTGCGCGTTCTGGTCAGGAGTCAGGCTGGTCAGCGCGCCGTCGATTGTGTAAGACGTATTGTCCGGCAGCGTCAGGCGAACGAACTCGACGCCGAGCACGCCCGAGCGGACGCCAAGCTCAGCAGGCTGGACCACCGTCACGCGGCCGTCCACACGGCTGTTGGCGGGGATTGCAACTCCCCCATTAACAGAAAGTGAGCTTACGGTCGTGGCGCGAAACGCGTCACCTACGTTTGAAGTTGCGGAACTTAAGTTGTCTTGCATCTGAATTCCGATCACCGTTCCTTCCGGAATGGTGATGGATTGAGCGGCCCCGACGCTGGCGGCCAATATAATAACCGCACACAGCGCGCCAAGGCCGCGACAAGCTTTAAGAGTTATATGAGTACGCATGGTGTGTTCTCCTTCGGCCGTCTTTCAAGTGGCCGTATGGATTCGACTGCAATCACGCAGTCTCCGCGCCGTCATAATGCGGCGCCGACGAGCCAAGCGAAGGGAGCAGCCTGAGCCGCATTCCCTTTATATTAGGATGGGGTTGAGTGTTGTAAGTGCCAATCGGGTGGATTCCCAAATTCCGAAAGGAAAAAACCTTAGATCGCGGCGGGCG
>DASYXZ010000153.1:0-12254 GCA_035934315.1 Terriglobia bacterium
TGGGCATGATTAAAAAATTAAAGATAAGTTAAAGGGGTAAAGGTTAAAGGATAAACAAAAGCATTTCTTTAATTTCCCGGTCTGCGAAACTTAACCTTTATACTTCAACTTTCATACTTTTAAAGAATTCCCGCATTCTGAAAAATCCCCAAGTCTTTGTCCCCACGTCCGGAGAGATTCACCACTACAATATTCTCCCGCCCCATTTTGGGCGCGCGCTTAATAACTTCGGCGACCGCGTGAGCCGATTCGAGCGCCGGGATAATTCCTTCCATGTGGGCGAGGGTGCGCGCTGCGTCCAGCGCCTCATCGTCACTCACATGCGTGTATTCCACCCGCCCCTGCCGGTGGAGCTCTGCGTGCTCCGGGCCGACAGCGGGATAATCAAGGCCGGCGGAAATCGAATGAGTGGTCGAGATCAATCCGTCATCGGTTTGCAGGACGTACGTATAGGTCCCGTGCAGAACTCCCGGCGTGCCACCACTCGCGCCGCCGGCAAAGCGCGCGGCGTGTTCGCCCAGATGCAAGGAACGGCCACCGGCTTCCACGCCCACCATCTTCACCTTGGCGTCGGGAATAAAGTCGTAAAAAAGGCCGATGGAATTACTCCCACCACCCACACAAGCGAACAAATAATCCGGAAGACGCCCGGCCTCCTGCAGAATTTGGGCGCGGGCTTCCTGCCCGATCACCCGATGAAAATCCCGCACCATCATCGGATAAGGATGGGGACCGAGCACCGATCCCAACAAGTAATGAGTGTTGCCGACATTGGTCACCCAATCGCGCATCGCCTCGTTGATGGCGTCCTTGAGCGTTCGGGAGCCTGAAGAAACACCCGTCACTTCCGTGCCCAGCAGTCGCATCCGAAAAACGTTGGGCGCCTGGCGAGCCATGTCCTCTTCGCCCATATAAACCCGGCACTCGAGTCCCAAAAGCGCAGCCACTGTCGCCGTGGCCACGCCGTGCTGGCCCGCGCCGGTTTCCGCAATCAAGCGCGTTTTTCCCATGCGCTTGGCGAGCAAGCCCTGGCCCAGGCAGTTGTTGATTTTGTGCGCGCCCGTGTGCAGCAGATCTTCGCGCTTCAGGTAAATTTGCGCGCCGCCCAGGTGCTCCGTCAATCTTCGGGCGTGAAAGAGTGGCGTGGGGCGTCCGGCAAAATTTTTAAGCAGATGCCGGAGCTCGCGCTGAAAAGCCTCATCGTCGCGCGCCGCCTCGTACGCCCGCTCCAATTCCTCCACAGGACGCATCAGCGTTTCCGGCACAAAGCGCCCGCCAAATTCCCCAAAGCGGCCTTGGGCATCGGGCCATTGAGCGATTGCGTGATTGAGTGATTGAGTCATTTTATCAAGTTGAAGCGGGGGGGCAGGTTACTTCTGCCGACCGTTGCCGCGAAGATGCGGGTCCTTGAGCCCGACAAGAGCATTCAATTTATCATCTGTTGATGAAAAAGGCTTATACGCTGTCATTACTGAGCGAAGCGAAGAATCCCTGCATTTTTGGAATCAAACACTTCCGGGGTTCTTCGTCGGTCGCCGCGGAGACCTCCTCAGAATGACATTTTTGCAGGCTTTTTCATCATCCTGCTAAATCTTTATACTGACCGTCAAGTTTAATGTCCTTTGTCGGGTTTGGCCACCGCTGCAAAAAAAGCCCGCAGTTTCTTCGCGTCTTTCTTTCCCGGCGACGACTCCACGCCACTCGCCACATCCACCGCATACGGCCGCACTTCACGAATCGCCTGGCTCACGTTTTCTGGCGTCAGTCCGCCTGCCAGAATGATTGGGCCGTATTGCTTCGCCTTGCGCGCCAGGGTCCAATCAAAAGTTTTGCCCGTTCCTCCGGGCAAGTCAGCGTCAAACGCATCCAGCAAATAGGCACAGGCGCCAGACAGGGTCAGGTCTTCAATCTTCATGCCATCACTGACGGCCACGGCCCGGATCATTTGGAAACCTGCCAGTGTTCCATCCGCTTTGGGAAATTTGGGCCCGTGCACTTGCACGGCCGTCACGCCCGACTCCCGAGCGATCGCCGCAATATGCGCGCCGTCAATTTCGTTGGCAAAAACTCCAACAGCCGTCACCAGCGGCGGCAGCCTTAGAATAATCGCTTTCGCTGCGTCCGGCGCAATATAACGTGGCGATGCCGGATAGAAATTAAATCCCAAAGCTGACGCACCCAACTCGATTGCAAGCTGCGCGTCTTCCCATTGTGTGATACCGCATATCTTGACTCTTGTCGGCATGGTTAACCGTGATTTGTGGGCGGCGCCTGAGCTTCGCGGAGCAATTGCGCCAGTCTGCCACCCGGATCGCCCGCGCTGAGCAAACTCTCGCCGATCAGCGCCGCGTTAAACCCAGCCATCTTCAAACGGCGCAAATCGTCCGCCGTCTTAATACCGCTTTCGCTGACAGCAAGACAATCGGAGGGGATCTTTTCTCTCAATCGAAAAGAAGTTTCCAGATCAACCTCCAGAGTTTTGAGGTTGCGGTTGTTCACGCCAACGATTCGCGCGCCTGCCCTAATGGCCCTCTCAAGTTCTTCTTCAGTGTGAACCTCAACCAGCGCGGCGATGCGCGACCGTTCACAAAGCGCGAGCAAAACCTTCAAATCCTCCGCCGAAAGCGCCGCGACGATCAGCAACAGCGCGTCCGCTCCGGCTGCCACGGACTCGTACACCTGGTAGGCTTCGAGGATAAAATCTTTTCGCAACACCGGCAAACCGGTGGCGTCGCGGGCGTCAATAAGATCGGTAAGCGACCCTTGAAAATAATGTTCTTCCGTCAGCACGGAGAGCGCCGCGGCCCCGCCCGCTTCATAACCCTGGGCAATCTCGCGGCAGCGGTAATCTTTACGGATCAGTCCTCTCGACGGCGACGCCTGCTTGAGTTCGGCAATAATTTGCAGCCCTCCGCATCCCAGGGCAGCGTCAAAATCGCGCCACTCGTGCCGGGCTTCCGCCGCCCGCTCGATTTCCTCAAGCGGTCTTCGCTTCCGGGCTCCGTCCACCGCAAGTTTTCGCCGGGCGACAACCTCACCCAATTTTGTCCCTGCCAGATCCGTCATCTTCAGGCCCGCCACGCCTCGCTGAGTTCGATTAAAAATAGATAGACACTCACTGTAATCTTCCCGCGAAACCAAAGTCAAGGATCGGGACCCCGTGCGCCGGCCGGGGCAAAGCTAAAAACATGAAGTTCGCAATCAACCCAGGATTTCGAACATCCAAACTCAGTTGCATCCCGGGGCTGAATAAGGAAGAATAGGGGCACACAGGAACTTCCTATGCTGGCATTTCTTAGTGGAGGGATGGAATTCTCGCCTGACGGTGGGCGACAGTGGCGTGAGCGGATTCGCCTCTGGCTTCAGGAAAACGTGAACCACCGCGTTTATGATCCCGCTGTCGAAACCCGGCGCGTACTGAGCGAGGAAGAATTCCAAAATTTTCGCGGCTGGAAACTGACCGACCTCGATCGCTACCGCAAAGTCATGAAAATTATCATCAACCACGATTTGGATGTGATGGCCAGCCAGGCGGATTATGTTATTTGTTTTTGGGACGAAGCGGCCGCCGGAGGCGGAGGCACTCACGCCGAGATCACCGCCGCCTATCGCAAACGGATTCCGGTTTACCTGGTGACTGAAATTCCGGTGGAAGAAATCAGCGGATGGATCGTGGCTTGCACCACCAAAATATTTTCCAATTTGGATGATTTGAAATCCCACTTGGCCGCGACGTACGGTAAAGAGGCGCAGCAGCGAGCCTTGTGGGGGGCAAGATGAGAACGTAAGCAGTCCCGGCTTCATCCCGCAATCAGCATGACGACAATCAGGAGGGAGTTGATATGAGAGCGGCTGGAGGAATTCTCGGACTCGTCATAGCGCTAGCCATCGGCATGTTTGTGTACAAGTCAGAGTTCACGCAGGGACCAACGGGCGGCGCGCCACCCGTACAAACGATTGACGTGGCCGGAGTGAAAAATGAATTGATTGCCCTGGCTCAGGCCGAGAGGCTTTACCTCGCCAGCCACGGATCTTACGCGGGATTGGACCAACTCCAGCAGGAAGGGTCCACCACGGTTGCTGACGGCGCCCGTCGCGGCTATGGTTTTAGGGCCACCGTTGACGACGGCCAGCATTTCAAAATCACCGCCACGCCGGCGGATCCGGCAAAGAAGGGATGGCCCACTCTGGCCATCGATGACACGATGCAAATTTCTCAACAGTAGAAGTGGAAAAGGCGGAAATCGGAAATTAGAAATTGGGAACTGGAAAAAAAAGAAAGGCCTGACCGATTGAGAGCTTAGTTTCGATTTCCTGTATTCCAATTTCCGTTTTCTAATTCCCGGTTTTCGCAGGCTACCCACAACTGACAGGAGCTACCCATGCGAGTTGAGTCACGAGCGCCGGCCAGAGTGGACCTGGCCGGAGGAACGGTGGATATTTGGCCGCTTTACCTGTTCCATCCGGGCGCCCAGACGGTGAACATCGCCATTCGCAATTACGCTTCGTCGGTGGTTGAGACAAGGTCGGACCGCCGCATCGTTCTCGTCTCCCGCGATCAGAAAATCCAGGAATCTTTTGATTCCTTCTCCGATTTGGCCCGCGGCCGATCATCGCTTCCACTGCTTCGGGAGCTCGTTCTATTCTTCGAACCGCGGCGCGGCGTAACCGTGGAGACCGCCTCTGAAGTGCCGGCGGGCGCCGGGCTGGGCGGCTCATCAGCGTTAAACATTGCATTATGCGGAGCCTTGGCGCGCGTCACGGGGAAACATTACCCGCGCGCTCAATTACTGGAAATCGCCAAGAATGTTGAAGCGATTGTCATTCAAGTGCCCACCGGTTGGCAGGATTATTTTCCCGCATTATACGGCGGCGCCAGCGCGGTCCATCTGGGTCGCGACGGCGTGAGGCGGGAAAAACTTCAGGTGTCGTTCGCGGATCTGGAGGAACATTTCGTCCTGTGTTATACGGGGATGCCGCGGGATTCCGCCATCAACAATTGGGAGGTCATGAAGGCGCATATCGACGGCGACCCGAAGGTGCGGAGAAACTTTAACCAGATCACCGCCATTGCCACTCGAATGCGCGAGGCGCTTCTCGCTCACGATTGGAATGACGTGGCCAGGTTGCTGGCCCAGGAATGGATGAACCGGAAGCGCAATTTTAAGGGAATTTCCACGCCCAAGATCGACTGCATGATCGAGCAGACCAAAAAACATGGCACGCTCGCCGCCAAGGTCTGCGGCGCTGGGGGTGGCGGCTGCGTGGTGTTCCTTGTGGAGGCCGGGACAAAACCCACGGTTGAATCCGAGCTCGTCCGTCTGGGAGGACAAATCATCAACTTTGCCGTTTCTCGTACCGGACTGGAAGTCCGCTCGGACGATTCCGAATCCCTGTGGGAAACCGGGGGGACCGAACGCCGGTGAAATGGGAACAGCTATTTCTGGACCATGGCCGGGTGAGACCGAGTTTGAGGTTTTTCCTCGCGGTAATATTGATCGTTTTTGTCTACCTGGCAGTGGGAATAATTCTTGGGATGACATTCCATCTTTTCCACGGGCAACCACAACACTTACTTTTTTGGGCCAACGGCCTGATGCTAGTGGCGCTGCTGGCCTCATTTAAAGTCCTCACCAGGTTCTTTGAAGAGAAGCCGCTCAGCTCGATTGGCCTCGCCGTGTGCGGCCGCTGGAAAACCGAGCTGGGCATCGGCCTGTCTCTTGGCGTGGCCATGATCTTAGCTGTAGCTGGATTGGAGTGGGGCCTGGGGCTTGCCCGTTTTTCCCTGAATACGATTTCCGCGGAACAAGTGCTTGCCGCCGGGGCTTATTATTTCCTGGTTTTCGCCGTCGCCGCCGTGAACGAGGAGATCATTTTCCGCGGCTACCCTTTTCAACGCCTGGTGGAGGCCATCGGGCCGGCATCGGCTGTGGCCATTTTAAGTATTGGTTTCGGACTCGTGCATCTTCAAAACCCTTCGCACCCATGGCTCTCAACCTTAAATACCGTGGCCATTGGGATCTCCTTGTCGGTGGCATACCTCCGAACGAGGGCGCTCTGGCTGCCCATCGGCCTGCACTTTGCCTGGAATTTCGTGCTTGGGTATGGAATGGGTCTGCCGGTTAGCGGCATCTTGTTTTCAAGAACCCTTCTTCACGCCAGCGTGAACGGCCCCGTGTGGGTGACGGGTGGAAATTACGGCCCTGAGGGAGGTGGATTGGCCACCGGCGTGATCCTGGCCGTGACGATATACCTCTTGTTCTCTCCAAGCATCTATATCAGCGAGGAGGTACGGGGGCTGACTCTTGATGCTGCGAATTCCCCGCCAACGAAATTGGCGGGTGGAGTGCCATCGCCTGTGGCCTCAACCGATTCGCTGTAAAAAAGTTTGTCCGGTGCGAATGCGATGCGCGCAACAACTTCAAACTTCGGCATGATTCCCTCAAGCCAAGCGAGCCGCCCGTGCGCGGTCTGGTTGGGGCTGGCGCTCATCCTTATTTGCTTTCCCAAACCGGTTCAGGCAAAGAAAAACATCACGGAAGACAGCCGCATGGGGCTGATCCGCGGACTGGCGAGCGAGATTGCCGTGGCGAAAGTCGCGCTGCCACGGGGGAAGAGGGGAATCTACGTCAATGACAAAGGCCAGCTCGATAATGCGGAAGCTTCCGACGAACTGAGGAGCAATGGCGCTGCCATCCGCTCCGGCATGCCGGTTGAAATCACCAAGATTACGTTCAAGTCTGAACGGATTGTTTTCGAGATCAACGGAGGCGGAAAAAGTTCGAAGAAATGGTATCAGCACATCGAAATTGGAATTGGGGGCAGCACTCAACCGATTTCACAGCAACCCCCGGTGTTGACTTATGGCTCATGGATCACACTGACCTTTCCCGGAAAGATTCCAGATGTCACGACGGAGCAGGTGAAAAAAATGTTGGAACCCGTTCTCGATTTTAACCGGCACTCGCCGACCGTCCTCTATTCACCCTCTGTCCCGCCCCAATTCAAAGAGGCTATCAAGAACCATCAAGTGGTGGTGGGGATGGACCGCGACGCAGTGTTATCCGCCAAAGGACCTCCGGACCGTAAAGTTCGCGAAGTGCGCGAAGGCGTGGAGCAGGTGGACTGGCTTTATGGATTGCCGCCTCACGTTTTGTTCGTCACTTTCGACGGCGATAACGTGGTTTCCGTCCGCCAATTTTGACGCCAAATTCAATTTGTATTTCCGTTGACCGTGGTTTTTCCCATCAACAAAAACCTTCTCTAAAAACGGCCACCCGCCGGTGTTGTCGTTTCAATCTGCAACTGAGCGCCGAGGAGCAGTCAAAATTACGCAGCTCTCAAGGCCCTGAGATGAGACCAAAACAGTTTCGGCAGCCTCTTTAGAAACCCACTTTATTACTCAACCCACCCATATCCAAGCCTGTCCTAAGCGTGTGTGATGCCGGTCACGATGAGACGTGGTGAGGGTCACAGGATTCTAAATGCGAGGGGAACTAGAGTAGCAGCTAGTTAATATAGTTGAAGAGCGATCTCGTGCCTCGAACGCTCGCAGCTTTCCGGATTTACGAGGCGGAAATCGCGGTCCAGCCGCATTCAAGGCGGGCCGCCCAAAGGGAATATGCCCCCCAGCAGACAGAAGGTCACTATCGACGGAAATGAAGCCGCTGCCTACATCGCCTACCATACGAGCGAAGTCATCACAATCTACCCCATCACACCCGCCTCACCCATGGGAGAGCTCTCCGACGAGTGGGCGGCCAAAGGCAAAGAAAATATCTGGGGCGCCGTGCCGGCGGTAATTGAAATGCAAAGTGAAGCGGGCGCCGCCGGAGCTTTGCACGGTGCCATCCAGGCGGGGGCGCTGGGCACCACTTTTACCGCCTCACAGGGTTTGTTGTTAATGATTCCGAACATGTACAAAATTGCGGGTGAACTGACGCCAACCGTAATTCACGTCGCGGCCCGCACCTTGGCCACGCATGCCCTCTCAATCTTCGGAGATCATAGTGATGTGATGGCTTGTCGTCAGACGGGCTTCGCCATGCTGGCTTCGAATTCAGTTCAGGAAGCCATGGACATGGCTCTGGTGGCCACCGCAGCCAGCCTGGAGTCGCGCATCCCTTTCCTGCACTTCTTCGATGGCTTCCGCACGTCTCACGAGGTTGCGAAGGTGGAAGAATTGGCGATAGAAGACATTCGGACGATGATCGATGAAGAAATGGTGCTCGCTTATCGGGCGCGGTCGCTCTCGCCGGACCGGCCCGTCCTTCGCGGCAGCGCGCAAAACCCCGACGTTTTCTTCCAGGCGCGCGAAAGCGCCAATCCTTTCTACCTTGCCTGTCCGTCGCTGGTCCAAAAGCAGATGGACAAACTTTCGGGCCTCGTGGGACGACCCTACCGCCTATTCGATTACGTGGGGGCGCCCGATGCCGAGCGCGTGATCGTATTGATGGGCTCGGGAGCGGGAGCGGCAGAGGAGACCGTGGAACACCTCGTCAAGGAGGGCGAGAAAGTGGGTCTGTTGAAGGTGCGGCTATTCCGGCCATTTTCAATCGAGCATTTCGTGGCCGCTTTGCCGCAGACCGTCAAGACTCTGGCCGTGCTCGATCGAACCAAGGAACCGGGAGCCACCGGCGATCCGCTCTACCTTGACGTTGTGACCGGGCTCAACGAAGCGATGACGTCGGCCAAGACTCCATTCAAGTCGATGCCCCGCATAATTGCCGGGCGTTATGGTCTATCTTCCAAAGAGTTTACGCCGGCGATGGTGAAGGCCATCTTCGATGAAGCGCAGAAACCGGCGCCCAAGAATCACTTTACCATTGGCATTATTGACGACGTGACGCATACCAGCTTGGATTATGATTCCGGGTTTTCCACCGAAGCTCCGGATACGGTGCGCGCTGTTTTCTTCGGTCTGGGCTCCGACGGCACGGTGGGCGCCAATAAAAACTCCATCAAGATTATCGGCGAGGATACAAACAATTACGCGCAGGGATACTTCGTTTACGACTCAAAGAAGGCCGGCGCCGTGACGGTTTCTCACTTGCGTTTCGGACCTCGTCCCATTCGCTCCACCTACCTCATCACGCAAGCCAACTTTGTCGCGTGCCATCAGTTTGCGTTTCTCGAACGCATGCAAATTTTAAAGCTGGCGCAGCCGGGCGCGACTTTCCTTCTGAATAGCGCTTTCGGCCCGGAACAGGTCTGGGACCACTTTCCGGCCACAGTCCAAGAAGAGATCCTGCAGAAAAAACTGCGCGTGTTCGTGATTGACGCCGAATCCGTGGGGCAGGCAACCGGCATGGGCCACCGCATCAACACCATCATGCAGACTTGTTTTTTTGCGCTCAGCGGCGTGTTGCCGCGCGATGAGGCCATCGCCGCCATTAAGCGCGCCATCCAGAAGACCTATGGGAAGCGGGGCGAGACGGTGGTGAGGAAGAATTTTGACGCCGTGGATCAGGCGCTCGCGCATTTGCATGAAGTCGCGGTTCCCAGGCAAGCCACCAGCCGGATTGAGGTGCGCCCGCCCGTATCCTCCTCCGCGCCGGATTTCGTGCAGAAAGTCACGGCGCGACTCCTCGCCGGCGAGGGAGACTTGCTCCCCGTCAGCGCCTTACCGGTTGACGGCACTTTCCCCACCGGAACAGCTCAGTGGGAAAAACGCGATATTGCGACGGAGATTCCGGTATGGGACGAGGAACTTTGCATCCAGTGCGGCAAGTGCGTTCTGGTGTGTCCGCACTCCGTGATCCGCGCCAAAATCTTCCAACCCGAGCTGGCTGCTGGCTCGCCACCTGGATTCAAGTCCGCCAAGCCGCGCTGGAAGGAGTTTGAACATTTGCGCTACGTCTTGCAGGTAGCTCCGGAGGATTGCACCGGGTGCACGCTTTGCGTTCAGGTTTGCCCGGCCAAGAGCAAATCCGAAGTTAAACACAAGGCCATTAACATGCAGGCGCAAGCGCCCCTCCGCCAGCAGGAGGCTAAAAACTGGGAATTCTTCCTCGGCCTTCCGGAAGCGAACCGGGGCAACCTGCATATGGGCCAGGTGAAAGACGTGCAGTTGTTGCAGCCGCTCTTCGAATTTTCAGGCGCCTGCGCGGGCTGCGGAGAGACGCCCTACATCAAGCTGGTCACCCAGTTGTTTGGGGATCACGCCGTCATTGCCAACGCCACAGGTTGCTCCTCCATTTACGGAGGCAATCTTCCCACCACGCCCTACAGTGTGAACGCCGGGGGTTTGGGGCCGGCCTGGTCGAACTCGCTTTTTGAAGACAATGCCGAATTTGGTTTGGGAATCCGCCTGGCCCTGGACAAGCAGGCGGAGTACGCACGAATACTTCTTAAACGGCTTTCCGGAAATGTCGGAGATGAGTTGGTGCGAACGCTGCTTGAGGCTGACCAGTCGCACGACGCCGGAATTCACGACCAGCGCCAGCGCGTCACCGTGCTCAAGGAAAAGCTGGCGGGTCTCCGATCCCCTGATTCAAAGGATCTGCTCGCGGTGGCTGATGGCCTCGTGAAGAAGACCCTCTGGATTATCGGCGGAGATGGTTGGGCGTATGACATTGGCTACGGAGGCCTCGATCACGTTCTCTCTTCGGGCTACAAGGTGAATATCCTCGTGCTCGACACCGAGGTTTATTCCAACACGGGTGGACAGCGTTCCAAAGCCACGCCTCGCGGCGCCGTTGCAAGGTTTGCCTTTGGCGGCAAGGCCACCCCTAAAAAAGATCTGGCGCTCATGGCCATGAGCTACGGGAATGTTTACGTTGCGCGCGTGGCCATGGGAGGCAGTGATACACAGACCGTCAAAGCGTTTCTCGAGGCGGAGGCCCATCCGGGACCGTCGCTCATCATTGCCTTCAGCCACTGCATCGCGCACGGCTACGACATGATGTACGGCATGGAGCAGCAGAAGATCGCGGTGCAAACAGGCTACTGGCCGCTGTTTCGGTACAACCCCGATTGGGCGAATCAGGGTAAGAACCCGTTGCAATTGGATTCGCGCCCGCCCAATCTTCCACTGCAGAAATACATGTACAACGAGGCGCGATTTACCATTCTGAAGAACAGCGATCCTGGGACTGCGCAAGAACTTTTGCGTCTGGCGCAGGAGGACGTCGACAGCCGCTGGAAACTTTATGAGCGCTTGGCGGCCGCCCCCGTCGTGAGCGACGGCAAACTCGCTGAAGCAGTGCTGCAGGCCATGGAGGAAAAGTAATGATCAACCTGACCACGACATATCTGGGCATGAGGCTGAGGAATCCCGTTGTGGTTTCTTCCTCGCCTCTGCAGAGAGACCTCGGCAACGTCCACCAGATGGAAGACTGCGGCGCGGCGGCAATCGTTATGCATTCTTTGTTTGAAGAGCAGATCGATGTGGAGACGCACGCCCTGAATCGCTGGATGGAACAAGGGACGGGAAGCTTTGCCGAGTCTCTCAGCTACCTGCCGGACATGGAATCCTACAACTTGGGGCCGGAAGGTTATCTTGAACATTTACTCCGGGTCAAAAACAGCGTGGGCATCCCCGTGATTGGCAGCCTGAACGGTGTTTCGGCGGGAGGATGGACGCGATACGCGCGGATGATGGAAGAAGCCGGGGCTGATGCGATCGAGTTGAATACTTACTACCTGGCAACCAATCCTGAAGTCGCCGGAACTGAAATTGAGAAGATGTACGGTGACTTGGTGACGGAAGTGAAGACTTCGGTGGGAGTGCCGATCGCCGTTAAGCTCAGCCCGATGTTCAGTTCGATGGCTAATATGGCCTGCGGGCTGGACAAGGTGGGCGTGAAAGCGCTGGTCCTTTTCAATCGTTTTTATCAACCCGATTTCGATTTGGAAAAATTGGAAGTCGTGCAGAGCCTGGAGTTGAGCCAATCCACTGAATTGTTGCAGCGCCTCAATTGGGTGGCGATTCTTTTTGGGCATATCGCCGCTGACATGGCCGTCACCGGCGGGGTCCACTCCGGCATCGACGTGCTGAAGTGCATGATGGCGGGGGCGCGCGTGGCCATGATGACTTCCGCGCTACTGAAGAACGGCATTGACCACATTTCAAAGGTGCTGGATGAGATGAGGACCTGGATGGAAGAGCACGAATATGAATCCATCCGCGAGATGCAGGGGAGCATGGCGCGGCGCTCGGTCGACGATCCCTCGGCGTTTGAGCGCGTGAATTACATGCATGTGCTCAGCGCCTACGCGCTGAAACACGACACGCGAGGATGGTAAACCTGACA
>DASYXZ010000175.1:0-2827 GCA_035934315.1 Terriglobia bacterium
CCACCCGGTCCGAACGCAATCCGAGCCGCTAGGATAACAAAATTTTGGGAGGCCGTCATGGATGTCAGATCGGTTCAACGACCGCTGAAGGAACAATACCGCCGCGATCCGGCCACTTCCCGTATTCAGCTTACGGCGAAAGGCAGCGAAACCGCCAGCCCATTGGCGTGTTCGGTCGATATTGGACGCGCTATTTATAATGCTGAAGCCCACACCGGAGTCGGGGGCACGGGGGGCGCCGCTTGTTCAGGCGACCTCCTGCTGGGCGCGCTGGCCGCTTGCGCGCAAATCACGTGCCAGTTGGTGGCGACGGCCATGGGGATACCCACCGAACATATTGAGGTGATCGTGAATGGGACCATGGATCTCCAGGGCACGCTCGGCATCTCGAAGCAGGTGCCGGTTGGATTTGAGCGCATCGATGTTCGCTTTGATATTCGCGCGCCCCAGGCAACGCCGGAACAGTTGCGCGGCTTGCGCGAAAAAACGGAACAGTATTGTGTGGTGATGCAGACATTGCTCCGGCCTCCCAAATTGCAAACCGAGTGGATTCCCGCTCCATAGTGACACGCAGGACTCATCAACGGACCATCCTTAGACTTTGCCCGGTCACGGCCCGGTCACGGCGGTTGACGGGAACGCGGCAAGGCGGTTACAATAAGATTTTCAGGGCTTTTGCAGGAATGGACTCCGATTCGATCGCCTCCCTGGTTCGAAGCCCAATCAAGAATCGATAGAGGTTGAGACATGAACGCAAACGACGTGCGTCCGGGAATGGTTATCAAGCATAACGGCGAACTTTTTTCCATCCACAAGGCAGAGCATCGCACGCCGGGCAATCTGCGCGCGTTTGTGCAGGCGCGAATGCGCAACCTGCGCACCGGCGCCATCAGCGATCACCGCTTCCGCTCCACTGACGATGTGGAACGCGCCATTCTGGACGAAACCGAGATGCAATACTTGTACTCGGATGGCGACTCTTTCCATTTTATGAACACGGCCAATTATGAGCAGGTGCACTTGAACAACGAGATTGTGGCCGACCGCGCATCGTACCTGGTGCCGGACGTGATGCTGAAAGTAGTTTATTTTGAGGGACGGCCCGTGGACCTCGAACTTCCGCCCACCGTCGATTTGAAAGTGGTTGAGACAGAGCCCGGCATCAAAGGCGGCTCAGCCACCAACGTTACCAAAGCCGCCAAGCTCGAAACCGGCCTCGTCGTGCAGGTCCCGCCTTTTATCAGCGAAGGTGAAACCATCCGCGTGGATACCGCCGAAGGAACTTACAAAGACCGGGTGAAAGTGGCGCAGTGATACCGGACAGTTGGTGGAAGGGAAGAGGTCTCCACTTTTTGATTGTGGGGGTGGGGGATGTTGACCGGCGCTCCCAAGATGCTACATAACTTTTTGTGTTTGAACTAAATCCAACCGGGTGCAACCCAAAACCCTGAATAAGGCATCTTTATTAAGCGTATTATTAAGTTTTCAATTGGTGTTCAGTCGCGCTAATGCCGCCCCTCGAAACTTTTGCTTTTGAAATTTTCATTCGTCCCGCGGCTTAACATTTGCTAGAGTATATGCCTGTGCGTGGTTTCTTTAGAAATCGATATTTGCGCCCAGTTACCACCTGCGCTCTGGCGCTGCTGCAGATCAATCTTTTGTGGCTGGCGCTCTTTCACCGGCACGAGGCATTCACTTATTCGACTCAGCCCGTGAGCGTCCAACAAGGCAGGCGGCAATCGCCCCTGGCGGTTGACACCGCTCTTCTTTGCAACGCCTGCCAGATCGTGCGGCAGAGTGCCCTGAGACCCAGCGTGAGTCCGCAGGCGCCTCGGATTGCATCTTTAGTCCCCTTGCGCCTGGCCGTCCGTCGCAATGACCCGCGCTCGCCCCAGCGGATTGTTGTTTTCGGGCGCGCTCCTCCTCTCTCCTGATTTCTTCCCTCTAAATTTTGCCTGCACCGGGCATATCCCCGCGTGTGTTTGGAAGATGCATTGATAGTGCCATCTTCCCCAATATCTATTTTGGTGGTGGTTGTGAATATGTCTGAAACACGCTTATTTTTAAAGTTAACGACGTTGCGACGCTCATTGAGCGCTGCTTGTTTCCTTATGGTTCTTGCCTTGATGCCGCGAGCCGTGCGGGGACAAAACCAGACGCCCTCTGCCGCTATGCGCATCGACCTAGATCAGGCCATCCAAATTGCCATCGCGCACAATCACGCCTTGAAGGCTGCTCGCACGCTGATCGACCAGAGCAAGGCGCAGGAAATCACGGCCGCCATCCGGCCCAACCCCGTGTTTACTTATGACGATTTGTTTATCCCTGTTTTTAACCCGAGCCAGCTTAATTCATCCACTCTGAACAACATCTCGGAATTCGACGTGGGAGCAAGTTACACCTTTGAGCGGGGAAACAAACGGCAGCGGCGCATGGAGGCGGCGCGCGACCAGACGGCGGTGACCCGGTCGCAGATATCCGACAACGAGCGCGCGCTTACCTTCAATGTGGCGCAGCAGTTTCTCGCCGTCCTCCTGGCGAAGTCGAATATCGAACTCGCGCAGCAGGACTTGAAGAGTTTTCAGGATACGGTGGAAATCAGCCAGGCTCGCTTGAAAGCCGGGAGCATGAGTGAAGGTGATTTTCTCAAAATCAAGCTGCAAATGCTGCAGTTTCAGACCGACGTTTCTTCAGCCGAGTTGGGACTCGTTCAGGCCAAGGAGGGTCTGCGCGCCTTGCTGGGCTATGACGCTGTGCCGGCCAATTACGACGTGGCGGGTGATTTGACCTACACACCGCTTCACCTGAATCGCGAGGACTTGCAGGC
>DASYXZ010000192.1:0-1825 GCA_035934315.1 Terriglobia bacterium
AGTATTAACGCGGGCTGTTCGCTGCCTTCGGGGACGTGGACGTTTTCGGATTCGATGCTGGATAGTTCCGGCACGCAGTCAAGCGCCGTGTTGAGCATCCACGTCTACAAAGCCAACAGCGGAGTATTTACCGCGCAACAATGCGGCTACACGAATTCATCCGTGAGCATGAGCACCAGCGCAGCCACCATCGCAGCCTCCGCCACTTGCGCTCGGATTGATTTTGCGGCGAGCGACAAGTTGTACGTGGAAGTCTATTACGAAACCGGAACGTCAAATTCGTCAAGTTCCAACACGGCCAAAACAACGCTGAATGTTTTGGGCGCGAATGATTTTGTCAGTTTCCCGCAGGACATTACCACGCCGGCAAATGGAAGCTGCGCCAATCGCTTCGCACTGATGGGCGCAGGGTGCAAATGAAATGCGAATGGGGAATGAGAAGAAAGTGTTCTTGTTGAAATAATCGGAGGGGAGGAATACATGGCAAACATTGACGCAACAAAAATCCACCAGGGGCCGGGCAAATTGTGGCTGGCGGTTCTCGTACCCACCACGGGAAATCGAATGCTCATTGATACCACCGGCACGCCCACCGGCGGCACGCCTCTATTTGCAGGGGCCACGGAAGGCGCCGCCACCGTGGCGCTGGCGCCCAAGCTCGAGCAAATCATGGCGGACCAGGTGGCGGCCCCCATCGATGTGGTGATGACGGGTGAAGCGGAAACGATTGAAGTGACGATGAAACAATCCGACCTGGCCAATCTGAAAAATTTCATCGTTCACGGGACGTTTGCCGTCGGGACGGACACGGGCCTCCCGGCAGGATTTCAAACCTACGAGGAGATTTCATTCGGAGGCGTGATCGCCATCCCGAAAACTTCCGTGGCCGTGATCTCACCGCGACGGGACGCAGCCAGCAAGTATGTGGTCAGCCAGCTTTACCAGGCTTACCAGGCCGAGGCGATTCAGCTTCCCTTCCAGCGCGGCAAGGAGACCACCTACAAAGTGAAGTTTGACGGGCTGGCGGATTCAACGCGGATCGCGGGCGACCAGGTGGGGAAGATTTACAGGCAAACGTAAGAAGAATTGGTTCATTCAATCATTGGACTATTGAGTGATTGAAGTAAAAGATTCTTCTAATGACTCAATGAGTCAATCTCTCAATGATTCAATTTCCTCAAAGGACGTGCCTATGAACAGAACGAGAGCTAATGGAATTGCCAGCTCCGCCGTTTGGCGCTCAGCGATGATGGCGGACCGCATCATGCGCGCCGAACACTTAAAGCTGCCGAGTGGCGCGACCATCCTGGCCGTGAAGCCGGAGCCGCTGGAATGGATTCTGAGCGGGCGAATTCCCCAGCACCTGCTCGGGTCGGCGCTCGATACGGGCACTGCCGCCCCCCATGACGCTGACCGCGTGATGACTCGCGAAGAAATTCTGGACCTCGCCGGGTTTGCCCGGCAACTGGTGAAGGCCAGCGTGGTGAAGCCCGCCATCGGCGATGGGCCGGGGGAAATCGCGCTGGATGATATTCCGATTGAAGACCGCGCCTATATTTTTGAGTGGGCGTGCCGGGCGCTGAAAGGCAGGCGCGAGAATGGCGCGCCTGGCGCCGCTCTTGGCAAGGAGAGCGAAGGCAAGGCGCGCCGCGGCGGCCGCGCAGCAGCGCGTTGCGCCTCGCCAGTCGGGAAGGAGGACCTCTCCAGCGAAATGCTGGAGCGGTTTCGTAAAGAGTGAAAACTTCGAACTCGTCGCCCTGGCCGCGCATAAGTTTGGGTGTCGCCCGAGCGACTTGGTTGTGATTCGCGATCCCGTGCTGGCGCT
>DASYXZ010000255.1:0-21480 GCA_035934315.1 Terriglobia bacterium
GGAATTGGAAAGGCGGGTGGGTCCGCTGCCCGCCAAAGTTCGAGTTGAAACCTTTGGGACGACGGCGGATTTTATTCGCGCCGCCAAACAGCCGGGTTGGACAGCAGCATCCACCGACGGAGTTTCCATCGCGCTTCAACCTCTGAGCGCGCTCGAGCGAAAAGGTATCCTCGTTTCTACGTTGCGTCACGAATTAGCCCATCTCGCCATCCATCGTGTGCGTTCGCCCGGGATTCCGCGCTGGTTTGAAGAGGGCATGGTGCTCTACTCGACAGGGGAGCAAATGACCGGCGATTTGCGCTTCGATTTCCGCGGGCGGACCCTTGAGGAAAGCATTTCGAAACCGCGCTCCGAAGCTGAGATGAAAGCGGCCTACGCGCTGGCTCTCAGTCGAGTCCGCAATCTCGCGCGCAAGCGAGGCCAGGCCGCGCTCTGGCAAATCCTCAAGCATCCATCGACGAGTGACATTCGCTGGCTTAAAGATCAATCATGACGAGTGAGGGCGCTTCAGGGATGGGTGTCCGAGTCCTGCCGTGGGTTGAGTTTTGCCAGTGCAAGTAGGGTGAAAAACCAACCCGCCGCGAGCAGAAGCAATCCGACGCCGAGTCGAAGGGCAGCCTGAGTGTAATCCCAAAATCCCGGCTGAACGACGGGATGCCAATTGACAAGGAAATATGAAAGGCCGCCAAACACCGCTACACCGGCCAGGACGGTGAAGAATGAATTGCGGCCGAAATTATTCACAAAAACCCGCCTGCCCTGTCGCAATGCTTCTTGCCAGCCTGACCGCAACCAGACGATGAGAAAAGTTAGAAGGAATCCCCACACGACAATCCACAAGGCCGATTCAATCCACCAGAAAATCCTTTCGATGACGATGTGACTGACTGGTTTCTCTGAATGGAAAGTAAGAAACGAACCGACTTCCACCGAATGCGCGTCCACCCAGCCGAAAATTTGCGCGATCATAAAAACGAGGAGCGCCGCCGGCAAGGCCAGCAGCGCCGTCCGTGCCAGCAGATTTCGATTAAAAGTAATAAAGGCGAGGCCGTGGGTCGGCGGGGTTCCGAAGGCTGCAGCTTCCGCGGCGCTCGCCGCCGTGCCTGCGAGCACGCTGACCGCAATCAATATTTGCGCCAGCGCCCAGAGAAAGCTGAGCAGCAGCATCCACGCGGAGGATTCCGGCAACGCCAGCCATTGATCGCCCGCCAGGGCCCACAAGGCGGCAAGCACAGCGAGCCCCAGCACAGTCAAGGGGCTGCGCGCCACCAACGCCACACTCCATTTCCATGCGTCAAATGTCTTCTTCATTTTTCAATCGCCTGCCGGCTCGCCCGCGCTTATCGCGGCGTCACCGTAATGGTAAAGCTGCGCGTTGAGCCCTGCCGCGCCGGATCATACATAGGCAACACTCTGGCCGGGTTCGCCTGGAAAGTTCCGGGTGTCACCGCTTTTAATAAATAATGGAACTGCCCCTGACCGCGCTGGAATACGGTGGAGAACAATGCGGCGCGATCGTCATGGAACTCGCGCCGGGTGTAATAGAAGTCCCACCAGGGCGGCCTGGATTTAAGCTCGTACAGATTCTCCTGCTCGATAAAATCGAACCCGGCGGGAATCGGGTCTTCAATTTGCAGGTACTGCTCGTCCGCCGTGGCGCTCACCGTCAACCGGACCACCACAATATCACCGCTCTGGACGGCTCCGGTCAGCGGTTGTTCAGCGTAAACGAACCGGTCATTCACTTTCTCCGGAACCAGTTTGAAATATTCACGTACCACATTCAGCGCCGTGCTGCCCGTAGGAGCGGGTTTGGGTTCGCGCGTGAAGTAGGTGGCAAACGCCGACCAGTAGAGAACGCCCGGCCCATTTTTCACCACACGAACTTCATTCCGGCCCGCATGTATATCCGGTGGGTTCAAAGTAATAACAAACGGCTGGGGATTGCTCACATCTTTTTCAGTCACGGTCCGCTCGGTAACTTTTTTTCCGTTCACGAATACGGAGAGGGAATAATTCGGCTTCAGCTCGCCGGAAACTTTCAGGTAATCAATCAACCCGTAGATGGCGGTGGCAGTCTGCTCCGTGGAACTCCAGTAGTAGCCGTCGTCGCGGTGGTCGATGAGCCAGCGGGCGGCCTTGGGCAGCAATTCGCTTTTCGGATCGAGGTCGGAAAGAACTTTCACCACGTACGACGTGGTCTCATAGGAATTGTCGGATGAAAAATCGAGCATGGCGTCCCGTTCCGATTTCCACCAGACGTAAGGCTCTTTCACGCTTGCTGACTCTTCGAGTTGTTTTACAAATTCCTGCGCGCGGGCATCTTTCATTTTTGCCAGGATCAGCGCCATCAGTGCCTGCCCGTGGGCGGAAAGCTTATCGCGCGTTTCGTAGAGTCCGTCCACCAATTTTGAGTCAACCGTGCCGCTCAGAACCAGGGCATAAACCATGTAAGCCCGAATGTCAGCAATGGCGCGGGGATTTTCATTGATCTGCTTCAGCAACGATGCGCGCCCGCGCGCCAGTCGTTTCTCATCCACCGGATAACCCGCTTCCTTCGCTTGCGCCAGCCCCGCCACCACGTAAGCGGTCATAAACGGATGGGTCTCGTCCGTTTCCCACCAGCCCCAACCGCCGTCATCGTGTTGGAAACCATAGAGCCGCTCAAGCCCCGCGGCGATTTTTTGATCAAGTTCGATGGATGCTGGAGGCGGCGCCAGGCCCAACTCTTTCACCGCGTGCGTCACGATGATATTCGGCAGGAAACTCGACATCGTCTGCTCCACACATCCGTAGGGATAAGTGGCGAGGTAATCGAGCGCGGAAAAGATAGTTCCGGCGATGGAGGGCGCGATGTCGATGCGAAGCGACGAAGCGTCCGGGTTAATGTCCGCAGGCATCACGATTTGAGTTTTTGACTCCGCCGTGTCCGCCACCAGAGCAGCGGAGAACGCGCTGTTGAGTTGCAAACCCCACGGCCGTACTGGCGCCGTGAGTTCCAATGCGTCGGATTCTTCGTCCGTCAGAGCTTTGGCCAAAAATTTGGCCTGGCCGATTGTGGGCGCGCGCACCGTCCATGTGACCACGGCCTCGCCATTCTTCGGAACCGTGACGGAACTCGAGGCGCTGCCCGTCAGCTCGACGCCGCTGGCCTCCAGCGACACTTGCGCAGTTTTATCGCTCGCCAGGTAATTGTGGACGATGCCCGTCAGCGTCGCCGTGTCACCCTGAGTGAAGAAGCGCGGAATCTCCAGGCGCAGGATCAGGTCTTTGCGCGTAATCACTTTCTGCGTCACCTGGCCCACGCGGGTGTCACGGCTGATGGCGCGCACCGTCGCGCGCCAGGTGGTGAGCGAGTCGGGGAAAGTGAACGCGGCCCGTGCCGTTCCCGATGAATCGGTGACGACCGAGGGCGCCCAATAAATGGTGTCGGGGAAAAACTTTCGCACTTTCGGCTGCACCACCTGCCCGGCATTCTTGAAATCCGCAAGCTGGGTGGGCGCGCGCAACCGGGTCAGATCCATCTTATTTTTGCCGGAGTAGCCATTAAACCAGTAGTTGGTTGAAAATTCCGTATACACCCGATTCCAACTCTTGCCGTAAAAAACCTTCTCGGGCGGTTGCACAAGGTCGGGCTGGATTGCGTAGATTGACTCGTCCACAACGCCCAGGCTCACCTCCGCGCTCACCGGCTTGTCATTTGAATCCACGGTTTTGATGGTGTAGGTCACTTTATCGTTGGGCCGGTACTTGTCCTTGTCGGTCTCCACCGTCACCTTCAGGGTTTTTTCTGTGGCGGGCACGGCAATGTTCTTGGTGGCTTCAGACAGTTGCTCGTTCTTCACGTAGGCGGCGCCCACGAAAAAGTTCGGCTCGAACCGCTCTTCAATGGGAATATCCACGGTCAGTGAGCCGCCCGTCACCGCGTGCAACGACCAGGTGTAAACCTGCTGTCCTTCGGTGGTTACCAGCACTTGCGCTTCCGGTTCGTTGGTGACTATCAATACGTGGGCCGTGTCGCCGGGCTTATAAGTATGCTTGTCCGGATAAATTTCCGGCCGCCGGTTGCGCGTCGCTTCTCCGTAGTACTGGACTCCCGAGATCCACATGCTGGTTTCAAATTTTGCCTCGCGGCTGTTTGAATCAAAAGTACTGGCGCGCACGCTGACCCACGGAACCCCGGGAACCTTGTAGGAAAAGTGGGCGGCGCCGTTCTTGTCGGTCGTCACCGATTGGTTCAACAGGACGACGCTGGATGTATTTTCACCCCAGCCGTTACGTTGTTCGAAGGCAAGATTGACTGTGACAGAAACGGGTTGCGAATCGTAGTCAAATGTCTTGACCACCACATCGGCCTGATCGCCCGGTTTATACACATAGCGGTCCGTATCGAGCAAAACGACAATGGTGGAATAAGTGGCCAACGCCGCGCGCCCGCCCACAATCTCGTGGTTGCCCGCATCCGTAACATGCGCTTCCACCCGGTAGGTATAATCGCGATGATGGTCATCCACGGCGGTGGGCACGCTGATTTTCAAAAGCCCATTCGCGTCCAAATGGCCGGTGCCCTGGCTGATTTCCTCGCCTATGTAACCCCCTCCATCGCCTCCTCCATCTTCCCCGCCCTCGCCTTCCGCCCCCATTCCTTCGTCCCCAAAATCTTCATAACCCCACAGGATTCGCCAATAAGGAAAATAATACGCTGATTTGTAAACGGAATATTTCACCTGTCCATTCACCACAGGAGACCCGAAATAATATTGTCCGCTGATGGTTGCCTGGATTGTTTCACCTTCGAGATACCGTTTCTTTTCAGTTGAGACTGTAACTTCATATTCCGGCTTCTGGTATTCCTTTACTTCAAACGACCCATAAACGGTTTTGTCGCCGATGTGCGCGACAATTGAATACGTTCCGAGCGCCGCCAGCGGTCCCAGCGCCAGCTTGCCGTTGAACGTGCCGAAGGGCGTCAGGGACAGTGGGTGCTGGTATATTGTCTTTTGGTTGGCGTCGGCAATCTCCACTGTTACCGGGCCTGGGAGGTCGATGCTGTACTCGCCACCACGGCGTGCGCGAACAATGCCTTTGAAGTTCACTTCGTGAGTAGGCCGATAGACGGGCCGGTCCGTGTAAACGTAACCCACGTATTCCGTGGCGGAAGTATCGTAAAAGAAAAATGGTTCGACGCTGGCGGCGGCAAAGTCCTGGTCCGTTTTCGCCACCATGATGGCGTTTTCGACTTTGATATCTTTTAGCGTTGCCTGGGAAATACCTTGCGCATCGGTGGTCCCGCGAGCGACTTCCTGGTGGTTATTAAAAATAACAGTTTGCGCGCCAGGGACGGGTGCTCCGGAATCGCGATGGGCGACGAAGAGGAGGATTTGGCCCGGAGCGCTCTTGGTTACCAGCGCCAGGTCAGTGATCATCAAGAGCGTGTAGGCACGCAAGCCAGCGTGAGTGACTTCGATCAGATAAAGGCCTTTGGTGTGAAGGTCAATGGGAATATCCTGCCATTCCGACTGGCGCGTGCGCGGCACCAGCTCGCGCCATGACAGAACCAGTTGCTGGCGGTTAAGCAACGGTACCTGAGCGTAGGAAGTTACATCGAGTGGAATGCGATTGACTTTTCGCGCGGCGACTTGAGTCGCGTGGTATTCAACGCGGGTTTCCCAGCGAACCTGGCTGCGGATAAAATTGCGGATCTCGAACCGCAGATCGCGCTTCCAATCGTGGAGCCGTTCCAGCCACGTCTTCTCGCGCGCCAACTCCTGCTTGATGCTTCCGAAGGAGTGCGCATCTTTGAGCTTGGCAAAAAACTGGATGGGATTGTTCACGCGGTAAATACGAAAATCCAGGGAATCGACTTGCCGGAAGGCGATGGAGATTCCGGGCTGCTGACCGGGCGCGTAGGTTTGCCGCGAAGAGACGGAAAAAAACGGCTCGGTGGACTCGGGCGGCTCCTCTTGGGCGCGCGCCACGGACGACGCCATCAGGAACACTAGCAGGGCGCTGCAAAGAATTCCCAGTCGAGCTGCACTTCGCCGGGCGGTCACGCCCCAGGGGACGCCGGCGCGCGGTGCATTCTTTTTTCGCGATATTGCTCGATTGATTCCCATAGCCGATTATCGCAATATCTCAAATCGATACACGCCCAGAAACCGGGGATTCGCTTCCACGGGCCGCCAGCGCGGGTCAGGATGCCGCATCAGGAGAGTGGCCTCAACTTCGCGGATCCGTCCCCGCCGGCCATTCAGGTCGCCCGTGTGATACACGATCCAATCAAGCCCCTGCGGCTGGAACGCAGACGGCCCGATGAATAACATGGAGTGATAAGGCTGGCGCGCGCCGGGTTGATGGAAAAATAGCAAATCGCCGGGCCGCGCCGCCCGAATGTTCCGGGAAATAAAAAATGAATTGTAGTGGAGGAGAGTCGCGCTGTCGGCAAATTCCGCAAAGGCGCCGCGCTCCGCATCCGAGTGATCATAAGGCCCTGGCTTGACGCGAAACAGACTGCTGCCCAGCGGCCACTCCGGGTAAACGAATTTCTCGACGTCAGAAAAGCCGGGGTCATTGGGCAGGCTCATGGAGCGGCGCCACTCCGCGGTGTGAGCCACCAGTGCGTTCCGGTAGGCGAACCGGACCAGCGCGGCACAGTCGTCGATTTCAGACTGAGCCAGCGCCGACGGCCTGTAATACTGCGCCTCCGCCAGATAAGTGACCCAATGGACGAAATTCTCACGGTCCTGTTTCTGGTCAAGCCGCGCGCCATCCGGAAAGCCGTCACCCCAACGATCAGTCCATTGATCCGGTAGCGCTGTGTTGTTGGCAGTTTCTGCATGGGCCGAAGGCTGGAGGGATTCTGCGTGAAAAGACAGATGGGCGGCGCCGTCTCGCAGGGGAGTTGCAACCGGCACACTGCTTCCCTTTCGGCTCAAAGTAATGCCCGCGACGATTAATGTGGCAAGAAAGGTAAAACTTAAAAAAAACGGCGAGGGCGAGTTGAAATAGTGGCGCACGGAGAAACTCCGTTGTAAATTTAACCCAAGTCTGGGCAGATTCTAAGGCTGTCCCGAACAGGACGCAAGCCTATTCTCATTACACGTGGCGGGGTGCTGGCGTCATTTGCGAGACATGCGCGGATCGTCCGGGCGCTACAACCCACCAGCGTTGCCGGTGTGCGAAGCAGGTGTCTCCATGGCTTGCTTCCCAACGGCCAGCCAACCATCGCGGACGGCTTTTTGCCCGGGCGTGCCCCCTGACAATTCTTCAATCGAGTACTGATCTCTGGGCGGCGGGTCCAATTTCACAATGATCCTTTCGCGCTGCCCGTGTCTTTCAATAGTAAAGGGAACTTCAGCGCCGGGCGGATACATTCTCAGGCGATCTCTTAGCGATGTAATCGCGAGCGAAAGCTCGTCTACGTTGATCAGAAGATCGTCAGCGCTCAAACCGGCGCGATCGGCGGCGCTCCCCGTGCGGACGGAAGTTATCCGCAGTCCGATATCCTCCGCCTGGGTTGAAACACCAATGGAAGGTCCTGCACCGGGAGCGGTACTCACTTTAAGCTCCATCCCCGCCAGCGCCAGAGTCTGCTTGTATGGAAGCGGCGCAGTCCCATGAACATATTTTTCGAAAAATTCGGTGAGGTCGCTGCCCGCGATGGCGTTCACCGCGTCGAGGAGATCTTTCTCTCCATAACCACGTCCCGGCCCATAGTTCGTAGCGGCGGGCGACTCGTAAAAATTGTGATAGAGCAATCGCATCACGTCGTCCAAAGATTTCTGTCCGTGAGTGCGGGAGCGAATTTCGAGGTCCAACAACATGGCCAGCAGCGCGCCCTTGTTGTAGTAGGAGATGGTGGAGTTGGCAAAATTCGTTTCCTGCATTTGCGGGGCGCGGTCATAAAACCAGGCGTGGAAGCTGGAACTTTCCGCTGACATTATGCTACGTCCCGGCTCCATCTCGAAAGTGCGGATCTCACCCGCCAGGTTTTTTAGAAAATCATTGCGGCTCCAAAGGCCGGATCGAAGAAGATGAACGTAGGCGTAATAGGTGGTCACGCCTTCGGCGAACCAGAGCGAGGGAGTGTAATTCTCCCGCGTATAGTCAAAAGGTCCGAGGGCGGCGGGCCGCAGGCGCTTGACGTTCCAGAGATGAAAAAACTCATGCGCCGCCGTCTCCACCGCCTCTTGAACCGTGGAATCTGAAAGTGATCCGCGCATGATGATCTGGGTGGAGTTCAAATGCTCCATGCCGTCTCCGGCGGAAATGTCGGGCGCGAAATGGAAAATAAAAGTGTAAGTGTCAAAGTCCGGCAGGGGCATCATGGCCATCTCGGAGTGCACTATTGGGGCGAGTTCGTTGGCCAGGGTGGCCCGCAGCGCAACGTCCCTCGCCTCCTGCGCCGAATCCTCGCTTTCCCCGGCAACATAGTTGTGGACGAGCACGCGAAAGGTCTTGTCGCGATCGCGAAACTCGCTGATGGAACACTCGCTGCAGATTTCGACCGGTGTGTCAATCAACCGGTCGTAACTCGGAACCGTGAAAGATTTTTGGCCGGTGGAAGAAGAAAATCCGCTGACAATTTTCCAGGCAGGCGTCATCGCCGGAAGCTCGTCCACTGTGAGCGTCAAAGGGTCCTGCTTGTGTCCGTTAACGTACATGTAGACGGATGCCCCATTCAAATTCAAATGAGACGAGTCAAACTGGGAGAACGAGCCGTTGAGGTCGTTGGCGTAAACCCGATAGTGCACGCGTACCGTTCGCGCGGAGTTCTGCATGTCAACGCGCCAGGTTTGCTTGTCGGGCTGCGTCCAGGGGAGCGGGTGCCCTGAACCGTCCGAAGCTTCAAATTCCTGCACATTTTTGGCGAAATCATAAATGGCGTATCGGCCCGGCGACCAGGCAGGCAAAACAAAATCGATACTCGGCGAAGCCACCAGCCCCACCTCAATCCCGACTTCCACAAGATGCATTGAAGGGTGCAAGAGGCGCAGGTGGTAGTTCAACTCGAGCGGAGTTGGAGCCTGGCCCGCAGCCAGAAGGACGCTTGCAGCGTGCGAGGAGAGGAGAAAAAAAGTTCCAAATAATATTGACAATCTGCGAAACATTATTCGACGGCCCAATTTATTCCTCCCAAAATTACCAGTCTCCATAAAAGCAGAAGCCGGAGCAGTGAGCCCCGGCCTCGCGTCCTTTTCCCAAAAAAAGGGTGAACAATACAGCAAGCATTAAAACGCCTCGCAGCGAGAACGTCAACAGTTTTCGTTAGTGGCTCATGACGTGTTCCCCGGTAAGAGTAATGGGCTCAAGTTGCGTTTCCGCTTTCAAAAGTTTTTAAAGTCCCCCCACGTCCCGTCTAATCCGAGGCTTGGAATCTGCCGATAAGAGTGGCGGAGGTGTTAAGTGGACAAAAACATTTTGACTTCCCCTACCGATTGGATTAATCTGCAACTTGACATGGGTACTGCCTCTCCTCAAACATCCAACACTTTTGAACGATTACCCAAGCATCTACAGAGAAGGTTGAATCCCATTCTCAATCCACGTCAGCTCGCTAGGACTTACCTTAGAACGAACTCGATCTATGAAGGGGACGCGAGACAGTTTCTTCCAGAGATAGAGCCTAACAGCGTTGCCTTGAGTGTCTGGTCGCCACCCTATTTCGTCGGAAAAAACTACGAGGCTGGTGTGTCTTTTGAGCAGTGGCAGGAGCTCCTGAAGGATGTCATTGCTCTTCACTTCCCAATTGTCAAGCCCGGCGGTTTCCTTGTTATTAACATTGCCGATATTCTTTGTTTTAAAGACCGCTCAATGCCTAAGATACAGGCCGAGGCGCTCAATCAGCGTAAGTCTCCAGTCACAAGAGAGGCCGTCATTAGGGCAATCGCAGAGCATCCGGATATAAATCGCTACAAACTTGCGGCTTTGTTAAGGTGCAGTGAACAAACAATTGATCGCCGCCTAAATGGAAACAATATTCGTGGTGGAAAATACGAAATTCAGACGCGAGTGAAGATCGTGGGTGGGATGGTCGAAGGATGGGCTTTGAGCGCAGGATTCTACACCCATGACCGGCGTGTGTGGGTCAAGGACGCCGCTTGGGAGAACAGTCGATGGGCCAGTTTGTCATACCGGTCCGTCGATGAGTTTGAATATCTGTACTTCTTCTGGAAACCGGGAGTGACGAAGGTTGACCGATCCAGGTTGACCAAGACCGAGTGGCGAGACTGGGGCTCCCGAGCGGTTTGGAACATTCCGTCTGTCAGGGCGAACGATGACCACGAGGCAAAGTTTCCGGTTGAATTGCCACGGAGAGTAATACGTCTCTTGACCGACCCAAAGGAGCTGGTTTTGGACTGCTTCATGGGAAGCGGGACCAGCGCCCTGGCCGCGATCAAAGAGAACCGGGAGTTCATTGGAATTGAGAAGGAAAAGAAGTCCGTCAATCTTGCGCAAGAGCAAATAAGGAAATTGTCGCTTCCAACGCTCTTTAAGTGAATCCGTGTTCCTTGATCCCTCCGATCTTCATCCCGCACAGATTGAAGAAATAGAGAAAGCATCCGCACGCTTGGTTACGCAGGCTGTCTATGAATTTCGTGAGACAGCCGCCGATATTTTTAGCAAGGAAGAAGACCTCGCTCAAGATATTGCAGAGGACATTACCAGGGAAGCGCTGGATAGGCTCGGCGTTTCTCGAATGGACCTGCGTATCTACGGTAAGATAGATTATAAGCGGGCAAGATATGTATTCCATCCAGAATATGCGGTTCGGCAGGCACTTCTCGTTGATTCGAAGGCCGAAAAAGATCACGGCACGTCCACTCTGCAGACCGCTCAAACATCCATGAGAATACGGCATATTCGGGCAGACCAACCGGTTGATGAGGCCGGCGAACTTCCTGTCAATATCGGAAAGTGTTTAACCACGACAATTTTTGTGAAGTATGAATACCAAGACGAGCCTGAAAATAAGCTGCTCGAAATCATCATTGCAGCACTTCCGAGTGGGATGCTTCAGGACAGATACAATCCGTCGCACCAAGACACGATATGGAGAGCTGGACGGAACGCCCCGACTCGTGGCGAGCCTTTCCGCGTGCGTTTGGTTTTTGGTCTTTTGAAAAACAAAATGAGATGGCGAGTTCAATCAATCCCCATGAATCCTATGCTTCCGGCCACACCTGGATCGTTCCCGTGGGATGAGTAGCGACTTGCCATAAGCCCACAACCAATTCTTCGCAGTAGGGCAGCAGGCGCGTACCAGATCGTTATTGCCCCGCCGGCTTGATAACCAGCAGATGCGTTGTCCCCTGATCCACCGCGGCGTCGCTGAACAACATGGGAAAGCTACGCCCGTTATACCAAGCGTCAAACTGGTCCTTATAATAAGGACTGAACACCTGGCCGGACTCGCCCAGCGTAATATTTTGGACAGACTGGTCAAAGCCGGAAAAATCAACCACCATTCGCATGGAGGGGCCAAGGGCAGGGGTTGTTTGCTTCACCGTCGTTCCGGTTCCGGCCTGAGGCACCGGTCCGACATTCAAATATCGATCGAAGAAATACAGGCTGTCGCCGAGGGGGTGATGAAAGGTGAGCGGAATCGTGTTGCCCCACTGCCACGCGTCATGGTTTTGCGATCCCACCAGGCCAGGAATCCGCCGGACGCCTTCTTCCAAACTTTCCACCAGCGTGACGTTAAAATCCGCATCGCCGGGGGGAAGCCAGCGAGTCCACTTGTTCTCCAAAACGCTTTGAATAAAAATCGCGCTCATCGGCCAGTGATATCCGGAAAGATCTTCGCTCAGTTTCGGTTTGAGAATTCTCTCGAGCAACGCCTGGCGGGTAACCTCGCATACCAGCGTTGCGGCGGAATCAGCATGAGCCTCGCCATCCCAATTGCGAAGCAAGGTTAGGGCATACTTCGCGTCGGCGCTTGAAGGCGAGTGCACCGCGGCGGCCATCAGGAGTTGTTTCGCCAGCCATTCATCCTGGAGCGAGTAAATGTCCGTCTGGATGCGCAGCATGTCCGGAACGGTAAATTGGTTTTTGGCTTCGAGCAATTGATAAATGCGGGCGGTGCGAAACGATGGATCCCATTTGTTCGTGATGAAATATGGATAATCGTCAGGCACCACGCGCCCGTTCGCAGTGGCGATCATTCCACAGGCAGGATTGTAAACGTGGGGCAACCTCTCGAACGGGATGTAACCCGTCCAATCGTTATCATCAAGGGACCCGATAGTGGGAACAGTGCCGTCGCCTTGCGCACGAATGGGAACCCAACCGGCCGCGTAATAACCGATGTTGCCGTCAATATCAGCATAAACGAAATTCTGCATGGGGCCGGTAAAGTCACGCAGCGCCGCAGTGAACTCGTACCAGTTTTGCGCTTGATCGATTTTCAAAAAGGGAAATCGCAGGGCATGCGGCTCCAGCGCCGTCCAACGCAAAGACAAATCGCGGTTCCCGTCGTGGGCGATCACCGGGCCGTGGCGCGTGGTCCTGACCGTGAAGGCATAGTCGCCCCCGTGGCGAACTTTGATGACCTCATCCCTCGTCTCAACCGCAATCCATTCGCTGTTGTGGAGATACTTATTGGGGTCGCTAATATTAAAACTTTCTTGATAGAGGTCCTGGACGTCCGGGCCCGTGTTGGTCATCCCCCAGGCGATTCGCTCATTGTGGCCGATCACCACCAGTGGCAGGCCGGGCAAGCTCACACCGGAAACATCGAGGCCGGAAGTTTTCAAGTGAATCATGTACCAGACACTTGGCACGCTGTGGTTCAAGTGGGGATCATTGGCCAGCAAAGGTTTCCCGGATTGCGTATGCGCTCCGCTCAGAACCCAGTTGTTGCTTCCGAGCCCCGCGGTAGACTCGCCGCTCGCCGGGAGCAGAGAAGCCAGGACCGGATCAAGTTCTTGCGGATTCGGCTGAGGCGAAATCTGCGCTTGTTTGGCAGGAGCGCCGGGCGCAGATGCGGGCGCGGGAACCATTTCCGCAACTGGGTGGTCCAGCGGCGAGCGATCCGGGAAAAGGTCAATGTAAAGGTCCAGTCCGACCTTGGCGCGGATGCGTTCGCGCATCAACTCGTCGGGCCACGTGGTGTTGAGGGCTTTCGCCATGTTCAATGCGACGCCAAAGGAATCCATTACTTCCCATGGGCGGGGCTTGTAACGAAGGAGAAGGAATTCAACGGGCAGGCGATCGCTGTGAGTGGAGATGAAGGCGTTGACGCCCCGGGTATAAGCGGCGAGTAATTTCTGAGAGTCGGTATCCAATTCCTGCACGGCGCGCTCGGCAACCTGGCGAAAACCCAGCGTCCGGTTCTCAATGTCCAGGCTTAGCACGCGCTCGCCAAAAATTTCAGAGAGCTCGCCAAACGCCAGCCGCCGGCTCAGGTCCATCTGCCACAAGCGGTCTTGCGCGGTCACGTAGCCCTGGGCAAAGAACAAATCTTCAAGCGATTGGGCGCTCAGGTGAGGAACTCCCCGGGCGTCGCGTCTTACTTCCACGCGAGCTTTAAGACCGCCCACCTGGATGGTCCCATCAAGCTGTGGCAGACTTCGGTGGATCCTCGAGTAGACATACCACGCGGCGCATGCCACCAACGCCACGCACAAAGCGACGAGAAAAATCAGGACACGAAGAAAAAAACGGCGGATGGGGTGAGGCGTCTTTTGAGATGACGAGGGAGTTGTTCCCATGCGGAAAGAGCGGACCGATTTCGAAACTTAAACTGCGTTGATGAAAAGACCAGAGGATAGTACTAGAAATTGAGAGGACGGGCAACAAGCTCATTCAGCTGGGGGGTGATGTCATGTCGAAGTGGATCCCTATCGAAAAAGCAGTCATTCCCGCGAAAGCCGGAATGAAGTGTCCCCGCGATTCCTTAAAAGTCGACAAGTCAAACTTCAATGATATTTCTTCGGGAATTGTTTCTCTTGATTTTTAATAGTAAGATACCTCCCATTTGGGATTGGAGAGGGCATTTCCTCCGCCCGCCTGCCGATGGCTGAAGCGCGACACGAACACGCAGGGCCCCGTCCAGTGCAGGACCTTACCGGCATGATGGTGGGCCGGTTCGCCATCCGGTCGTGCCTGGGAACGGGAGGCATGGGCGAAGTTTACCGCGCCGACGACACCACATTGAAGCGGCCGGTCGCCCTCAAGCGGCTGGCGCCCCACCTGCGCACCGACAAAAACTATCGCCAGCGTTTCCTGAAGGAAGCAGAACGCGCCTCGGCTCTAAGTCACCAGCACATTGCGGGGATCTACGACGTTCTGGAAGAGAAGGGCGAGCCCTTCCTGGTGATGGAGTATGTGGAAGGCGCCAATTTGCGCGCGCGTTTACACGCGCCGCTTCCGCTGGACGAATTCTGGAATATCGCTCTTCAATCGGTTGAAGCCCTGGTGGCGGCGCACGGGAAACAAATCATACACCATGACATCAAGCCGGAAAACATCATGCTCACGCCCGCCGGGCATGTGAAGATTCTTGATTTCGGCGTTGCCAAACGGCTCCGGCACCCAGACCCGCTGGCCGTGACAGAAACCAACGAGCCTCGCACCGGCGGGCTGAGTGGGACGCCTGCTTATATGGCGCCGGAAGTGTTGCTCGATAAAGACGCAGACGGCCGGTCTGATATTTTTTCGCTGGGCGTCGTTTTCTATGAGGCGCTCGCCGGTCATCATCCTTTCCAGGGTCCCAATTTGGTGACCACTACCGATCGCATTCTTCATGAGGTTCCGCCGCCCGCGAGCGCAGCCAACCCACAAGTGCCGGCGGAACTCGCGCGCATTGTAGATAAGATGTTGGCGAAAAATCCGGAGGAACGTTACCCGAGCGCCGCAAACCTCCTGGCCGACTTGCGCCGGGTGAAACGCGGCGAGCCGGCAATGTGGAAGACTCCACCGGCGATCAAGGGCACGACTCGACCGATACACTGGGGACGCATAATCCCGGCGGCAGCATTACTCGCCGTCGTAGTCGGCATCGTTTTCGCCTGGCGCCACAACAGACTGAGTGCGCCAGCTTCGGCAAAAATCCCAGAGCAAAAAAATCTGGTGGTCCTGCCGTTCCAGGCGATCGGAGGCGACCCGCAAAGCCAGATTTTTTGCGACGGGCTAACCGCAACGCTGACCGCCCAACTGACCCAGTTGACCGCCACTCATGCGCTGCAAGTGGCTCCGGCCAGCGAAGTTTGGTCGAAAAAGGTGACAAGCGCTGATGCCGCCCGGCAAGATCTGGGAGGTAATCTGATTCTGGCAGGAACTTTGTACCGGTCGGGAGATAAATTGCGCTTGAATATTTCCCTTGAGGACGCGGGCACGCGCCAGCAACTTCGAGCCACCACAATTACGGCCGGCATGTCAGACCCTTTCGCAGTCCAGGACCAGGCGGCTGAGAGCGTGGTGCGGATGCTCGAACTCGAATTACAGCCATCCGAGCGCGGCGCCCTCGAAGCTCACGGCACCACGCAACCTGCCGCCAATGACTTCTACCTCCAGGGGCGCGGATACTTGCAGGATTATCAAAAACCAGAAAACATCGGCAACGCGATTACGGTTTTTAATCGCGCGCTTGAAAAGGATCCCCATTACGCTCTGGCTTATGCCGGACTGGGCGAGGCTTATTGGCGGAAGTACGCCCTGACCAAGGATGGCAAGCTCGTCGCCCAGGCGAGCGCCGCCTGCGCCCGCGCCATCGCACTACAAGACCAGCAGTCGGCCGGCCATTCATGCCTTGGTATGGTTTATGATGGAACCGGCAAATACGAACAGGCGGCGCAGGAATATCGCCGGGCCGTGGAACTGGAACCCACGAACGACGCTGCCAATGGAGGCCTGGCTTCAGCTTATGAAGACCTGGGAAATCTTGCCGAGGCCGAGAAAACTTACCGCCGTGCTATCAGCCTTCGGCCCAACTACTGGGCCGGCTACAACTGGCTGGGCGTGTTCTACTACCGCCACGCGCGTTATAATGAAGCGGCTAAAATGTTCGCCCAGGTCGTATCGCTCGCGCCCGATAATTTCCACGGCTATACCAACCTGGGCGGTATCTACCTGCTGCAGGGCCGCCTCAATGAGGCCATTACTACTCTCCAGCGGTCGGTTGCCATCCGCCCGACTTATCAGGCAAGCTCCAACCTGGCCACCGCATTTTTCCAATTACGCCGATTTTCTGAGGCGGCCCGCCATTACGAACAGGCGCTTAAACTCAACGATCGGGATTATGAAGTTTGGGGAAACCTCGGCGATGCTTATTACTGGGCGCCGGGTGAGCGCGACAAGGCAGCGGACGCATACAATAAGGCGATTGCTCTGGCCGGCCAGGATCTCCAGGTGAATCCGCGCGATGCCAAAGCACTTGGCTACTTGGCCAGCTACTATGCCATGATCGGCGAACGCGAAGCGGCAGTGGCCAATGCCCGCCAGGCGCTCGCACTCGCTCCGCGAGACCAGGAGGTATTGTTCAATCTGGCCCTCGCTTATAACCAGCTCGGCGAGACCGACCGGGCCATTGAGTTTGTAGACCAGGCGCTGGCGGCGGGATTTTCCCCGACGACCTTGCGGAACACACCAAATTTCGATGCGCTCCGCGATAACCTTCGATTTCAGACGGTCCTAAAAAAAGAACAAGCAAAATAAAAGGAGGAGAACATGGCAAGCATCAACTACAAAAGTCTGATCCTGGGGATTCTTATCGGCGCGGCTGTCCTGGCGGCGACACTCTATTTCACCGGGTTTTTTACTCCGCCGGTTGCAGTTCAGCAGGTTAAGCAACCGCCCCCTTCACCTTCTCCGTCACCTTGCGACAACGGAAATCAACATAAGGTTAACGTTTCCACCTTGACGGTCGACCCGGAAGTTAATTTTGAATTTGTTGTCCTGTGCAAAAACGATACGCTAACGTGGGCAAAGGGGTCCGGGACGAAAAGCTTCACGGTGGATTTTGATTCGGGAACACCTCTTAAAGACACAGGCGGGAATGATAAGTCCCACTTCTCTGACAGCCCCAACGATGGAAGTGGAACCGCCAAAGACCTCCATCTTCAACCAGGAAACTTCGCTTATTTCAAGTATAAAGTGGTAGTTACCGATACGGCTGGAAAACAGCATCCCTACGACCCAGGCGTAATCATTGTGCCGTGAGGACCGTCCCTCGGACGCGACCGATGGCAATTCCTCCGGGGAGAGGACTGTGAACTGTAAACCATCGACTATTTCCCATGATTGACCGCGCTCAGGTGGCCGCCGTTTTGGCTGACCTGGTAAAAATCGAATCCATCAATCCAGAGTTGGTGGCGGGAGGAAGTGGCGAAGCCGGGATAGCCCGCTACGTCGCCGACTTCCTCCGCTCCGCCGGGCTCAAGACCCGTGTGCAGAAGCTGGGGCGCAATCGTGCGAATGTTTTAGGCGTGCTTCGCGGACGGGGCGGGGGACGAAGCTTGATGCTGAACGGCCACCTGGATACGGTGGGCGTGGCAGGCATGCAGAATCCCTTTTCAGCGCGGGTTGAGGCGGGCAGGTTGTACGGGCGCGGCGCACAAGATATGAAAGGCGGAATTACAGCAGCACTGCTGGCGGCCGCGGCGCTGGCCCCGGAATCACGCCTGCGCGGCAATCTGGTGGTTGCGGCCGTGGCTGACGAGGAACACAAGAGTCTGGGCACCCGCGCGCTGCTCAACGAAATCAATACCGACGCCGCTATTGTAATGGAGCCCACTGGGCTCGAAGTAGCCTCCGCGCACAAAGGGTTCGCGTGGGCCACGGTTGAGACCCTTGGCAAAGCTGCCCACGGCAGCCGCCCACAGGACGGTGTGGATGCCATCGCCATGATGGGCCGCGTCTTGGGCGGGATAGAAAATCTCCAGAAGAAATTGGAGGCGGCGCCCGCGCATCCGCTGCTCGGGTGCGGCTCCGTGCACGCCTCAATTATTTCCGGTGGTAATGAGCTCTCAACTTACCCAGCCCACTGCCGGTTAAGCGTCGAGCGCCGCCTTCTTCCGGGGGAGGGCGTTTCCACTTTCGAACGCGAACTTGCGGAGATCGTTTCGCAACTGGGACGGCAGGATCGGAAATTCCGCGCCCGCACCGTGATGGGCTACTCCGCTCTGGCTCTTGAGACGGCCCGCGAGTCTCCCATCGCGCAAACACTCCTGGACTGCGCGCGCAAAATTGTGGGAAGGTCGGCAAAATTCGGGGCGCAGAGTTTTTGGACGGACGCGGCATTGCTCAACGAGGCCGGAATTGCCAGCGTGTTGTTTGGTCCGGGAGGCGAGGGTTTGCACTCCACGGTGGAATACGTTCGTCTGGAAGATGTCGCGCTTTGCGCTGAGACGCTGGTGGAATGCGCCAAAGAGTTTTGCCAATAGCAGTGACGTTTGACGGTGACATCCCGTCACATGGTATCCGAGTTGAGTTACATTCCATTTCGGTGCTTCCAAGGAAATCGGGGCAGGCGCCCATAGGTCGCTGATAAAGCATGCAGAAGCTGTGAAGAAATCAATTTAAAAGCCAAACAGGATCACGCAAAGGCGCAAAGCCGCGAAGGTTCGCGAAGAAAATAAGAAGGTCGAGTTCGCCTTTCTCTGCGCCTTAGCGCCTTTGCGAGAGAATGTTGATTTTTTCACAACTTCATGGTGTGTAGAACGAGTCGGTGCCTTCCCGTGATGAATCAAAAGGTTACAAAAATCTTCTGAGCGAACTTCCAGCAGCCTGTTTCTTTCTTAACTTACCCGTTTCTTTTGATGAAAATGTATATAGGTTAGCCCTTTGGTGGTAAGAATGCTCTATAAGGCATCCGAACGGGATGGAAATTCTCCACTGAAGTTTTACTCGAGTCCCGAAACGCAACTTATGTTCCGACCACAAAAAATCTCGAGTTTCAAAACAATGTCCGATCCTTCAGACGGGCCGCTAAATACTGCTTGCAGGGGGAATTACCGGCATAGTACCATCCAGACACGGATTCACCTCAACCTTAGAGCAGGAGACAAAAACGTGGCAAGAGCGAGCCGGACTAAGGGATTCAGCATGATAGAGCTTATCGTCGTTATTGCCATCATCATGATCATGGCGGCGGCGGCGGTTCTTATGATGGGACCCACGCTGCAAAATTATAGATTGACAGGCGATGCCCGCAGTATTGCCAGCTCGCTGGCGCTGGCTAGGATGCGAGCCGCAGCGCAATTCACCCGCGCGGAAGTATGTTTCGACTTTACCGGTGGCAATTGTTCTCCCACATCAGCGCCCAACACCTACCAGGTGGAGGTGTGGAATAAGGCGACCCCCACCTGTTGCTTTGTACCTGAGGCCGGGACCGCGCCCCAGGCATTATCCCAGGGCAATATTTTTGTTCCTGCGTGTCCCAACCCAGGCTGTTTTCCTGTTGGAATGCCTCCGTTAGGCGGGCAGGCTACCCTCCAGCAAGGTACGGGGTCGGGCGCCGCTCCGGTTGGCTTCGCGCAGATTGTATTTAATTCCCGGGGCATCGCTCTCGACCCCGCCTTCCTTCCTGCCTCGGTCCCCGTGGCCACCGACGTCATTTACATTGTGAATCCACAGATTAATTTTTACTGTGGGACCACGGCTTCTATTGCCGGTCAGCAGACGGTGTGGAAGTATACCAGCAACGCCTGGTTCCAGATGTGATGCACGACGACTTTGAGAGGAACAAAAAAACCCATGACGAAACCGAATGAAAGGCGCCACGACGAGCGCGGCTTGACACTGATTGAAACCATGATCGCCGCCGCCATCTTGCTGATCGTGGTGGTGGGGCTGCTGAACTTATTCACCGTTGCCATGACCACCAATCAGCAACAGGGAAACCTGGCCACCCGTACCACCGAGTACGCTCAGGACAAGATGGAGCAGTTGATGGCGCTGAATTACAATGATGCAAACACCAATACGGCCGTCTATCCGATTGCACCCACGGGTGGCACGGGCCTCGCAGTCGGCGGCTCTCTTCCCCCAACGCTACCCGTGGCCGGCTATGTGGATTATCTCGACGATACCGGAAACCTATTGGCAGGCGCAGCGGGAGCATCTTACACCCGCCAGTGGGCGGTCTCGATCTCTGCAATTTCGCCTACAATGAAGAGGATTGTCGTCGTGGTCACTTCCAATGTGCCGGGTGTTGTGCAGGGACTCTCTCCCTCCACGACGGTCAGTTGTTATAAATCAAATGGAATATAACCAGTTTCCGAGGCGGTCCGACATGAATCTTCATCTTAATGCTAACTTGCTTCGCAGTGGATGGGCCTTGCGAACCTCCGCCTTCGCCGTTCGGGCCGGTGTGAGTGAAAAGGAGACTGTGATGATTGCAAAAGCTCCAGATTCGCGGCAACGCGCCCGGCGGGGAGACGGGTTTTCCCTGCTCGAACTGATGGTGAGCATTGCCATTCTGCTGGTGATTACCGGCGCCACCTTTTCCGTGATGTCCAGCTATCAAAAGTCCTACGGAACCACCCAGTTGAAGGCTGACATGTACATGAACCTGAGGGGCGTGAGCGAACTTATGGCCCAGGAGATTGGGCAGGCAGGTCTAAAAATCACGCCCACCTATCCCCAGGCGCAATTCACCGGTTCCGTGGTGGGGGGCGCGTTTGGAACTGCGCCTGTCACTACTTCCATTGGGATGGCGGTGGGTAATCAGGTGATGATTGACCAAGGGCAGCCGGCCCAGGAAACGGTCACTATAGCGGCAGTGACGACCGGAGTCCCCGGTACGTTCAGCGCAACTTTCGGGCAAAATCACACTTCCGGTGCGACGGTGAGCATCGTGGGCCAGGGGGTATACGCCAATGGGGTTTTGCCTTTTTCCCCGGTAGCTTCCCCAGTCTCCACCGCCGGCTCCACCCCAAGTACTTTGGAACTTTTTGGCGACATCAACAGCAACGGCAGACTCCAGTATGTTTATTATAGTTGTAATCCATCCGCTCAGCAGGGCCCCGTGGCAGGAACGCTGGTGAGGTCCATCACCCGCTTGCCCACACCGGGAGGGGCCAATCCACCCCAAACCCTGCTCAATACTCTGGTGGTAAATCCGAACGACCCGGTCACGGGACAGCCGATACCCTGTTTCCGATTGGGGACTCAGACGGTTGCAGGCACCACGTTTGTCTCTAATGTCGGGGTCACGCTCAGCGTCCGGACGCAGGAGGTTGACAAAGTAACGGGCCAATATTTGGTGATGACAAAATCTTTTATGAATTTGACGCCGCGAAATACGCTGGGAGGTTTGGAGTTGTCTCAATACCAGCTTTCCAATTATCTTCTGCCCACGCCCGCGGGGCTGCCGCTTGCGTGCCCGGTGGGCTACACATGCCCGTAAAAAATATGGTGCGTAAGGCCGAAAAGGTAAAGAGAGGACGCCACTTTATGAATCTCCAAGGTTGCTATAAAAAGTCTGAAGAAGGTGTTGCATTAATCCTTGCCATGCTGGTTATCCTTGTGCTCACCGTG
>DASYXZ010000261.1:0-2740 GCA_035934315.1 Terriglobia bacterium
TCTGCCGGATAAAGTTGAAATTCGAACCACCGCGCCCGGGTTTGCGCCCTGACGAGGGTCAGCCCGACGGAAAGCGCAAGAATCGCGATTATGCCGAGTCCCAGCGCGAACCGGGGCACCATCACCCGCGTGGTCAAGGACCGAGCATTCAGCAGTCGCGGGCGTGGCGAAGACGGTCGCAACCACTCCAGCTCTGCCAAAATCTCCTCGGCGCGGCTTGCGGCCAACTTTAATTCCGCGCCCATTGCGGCGTACTCCTGCAACTGCTGGCGACACTCGGCGCAACCGTTGATGTGGTCGGCGGCATCCGCCTGAATATGCTCTCCGTCATAGAGAGCGGAAACAAAAGGCTGGGATTCATTGCACTCCATATTTCCTCCTCAATTGCCGGACTTCCAAACCCGGCGCAACTCCTCGCGCGCCGTAAACAAGCGGGACTTCACCGTCCCCATAGGGATGTCAAGAATCTGCGCCAATTCTTCGTAAGAATAGCCTTCAACTTCGCGAAGCCACAACACGCTCCGCGAATCCGAATCGAGCTGGTCGAAAGCGTCCTTCACGAGAACTCCAAAACCTTCTCCAAGAACCGGGCGTTCTGTAGATCGCTCTCCGCTCGTTGGGTGACGCCGCCACCAGTCTGCCGCCCGCTTGCGAGCAATCCCGAAGACATACGATTTCAAGCTCGATCGAGAAGGGTTGTAGCCATTCGGATGCTTCCACAACTGCAGGAAAGTCTCTTGCGCAACATCTTCAGCGGCCTGCGAGTCGGGCAGGTAGACTCTGAGGAAGCTGCGCAGGCGAGGCGCGTGCGCGCGAAAGAAACCTTCGAAGGCCGCGACATCGCCCCGGCTCAGCTTGCTCCAGAGTTCATGGTCGCCTGGCATACGATGCATTCTCCACCAAGTTATTCGCTTTGGATGGTCAAAATGTTCGACAGGAGAGCGTAATTCCCAGTTAGACAGGCTCGGAGGCTACTACGGCAACTGGAGCGCCAGTTTGATGCCTTGTTCTATGGTTTCGATTGTATGGGTCGCCAGCCGGCCCATCGGCGGGTAAATTAGAAGGGATTTTTCAAGCGTCGTCACCTGGTCACACTTTGCCCAGGAATCGCGGCTGAGGCCGCCTTCACCGGGTTTCACTCGAACTCGCAAGGAAAATTTCGGACGCTCGACGCTCGTTATTGGCACCACGCAAACATCAAGAGCGGAACGGTTAAGGGCGTCGGCAGAAATCACCAGTGCCGGACGGTTCTTGTCCAGCCGGACAAGGTAAACGTCACCGCGCCGGGGAAACCATCCGCTGGGAGGATGGTGAGCCATCATCCATTCTCCCGTGTAATCGAGCGGCGGCTGGCAGCGGAAAAAGCTCTGGCCTCGGCGCGTTCTGTCTTTCCAGCGGCAGCAAAAAACTCGGCTGCCTCCCGAGCCAGAGCTTCGTTCTGCTCCTCGATAATCGCCCGGCGGAGCAATTCATTCACGTGATCGCTCCGCGAGCGGCGGGAACGCGTGCGCCGGAGATAGTCGAGGATGGAGCGATCGATAGTAAAGCTCTTGGATAACCTCGTAGCTTTGCTCATATCTTTTATAGTGCCCAAGGAAGCTGCTATTTGTCAACTGCAGGGTCATCTTTACGGCGCCAACTCATAACTTACAAACGCCAACTGCTTGCTATCCGGCGACCACGACGGAACGTTAATCGTTCCCTGCCCGCCGAACAGCCGGGCCAGCACGCTAATCTTCTTATCGCCGCCCAAAGCCATCAAGCGCAACATCACGTCCTTATTCTCCGGATGACCTGTGACGTCCTTTTCATAGGTCAAAAAAACCATCCACTTTCCGTCAGGAGAAATGTGCGGGAACCAGTTGTTGAATTCGTCGGAGGTCACCTGCTCCTGCCCGCTTCCATCAGGACGCATGCGCCAGATCTGCATCATGCCGGTGCGCACGGAGTTGAAGTAAATATATTGCCCGTCGGGTGAATATTCCGGGCCGTCGTCGAGTCCTGGGGCAGTCGTCAGGCGCGTTTCCTCGCCCCCGGCGGCGGGAATCGTGTAGACGTCGAATTCACCTTTTCGCTCCCCGCAGAAAGCCAGCGTCTTCCCGTCCGGCGACCACCCATGCCAGTAAGACGGCCCATTTTGAGTGATGAGGCGTGGCTTGCCTCCGGCCAGAGGCAAAATGTAAATAAGTGACTGGTGCGGGGCCTGTGACTGATCACTGACGGCGAGCAACGTACCGTCCGGCGATAGGCCATGATCGTTGTTGCAATGGGTGGCTGATCCGGTGTCAATGGGCTCAGGCTGGCCGCCCGCCGCGGGCATTCGCTCGATGTGACCGTCTCGATTGAACAACAACCACTTGCCATCGTGCGTCCAGTTGGGCGCTTCGATTCGACCTGAAGTGGCGTAAACCACGCGGCGATCGCCCGATGAAATCGGTACAATTTCAAGCGTGCTATAAAGCGCCGGGTGCGCGGGCGCCACGGCAGCGAGCCCTGTGGTTAGTTCGACGTGGGAAAATACAGCGCGTTCCACCACGTTTTTGTCATGCGAGCAAACTCCGATTCCAACATAGAATGGCGCGTGCAGTGCAATCCGCGGCGATCCTGCGGCCATCTGGAGTGTGCCGTTATCACCGCCCAGGAACATGTAAAAATAGTCGCCCCGCTTCTCAATGCGCAGCCGCTGGGGAGCCGATATATTTGCCTGCACCTCATGCGTCACGGCGCCCTGTGCATCGCG
>DASYXZ010000264.1:0-2539 GCA_035934315.1 Terriglobia bacterium
ACCGTGTTATTCCCCAGCGCCGCCACGAAGAGGCGCCGGCTCTTTAGATCGAAGCTGAGATGATCGACTCGTCCCGCAACGTTCGGAAGCGGAATGGTCTTTACCAGCCGCAGTAGTGCTTGCGACGAGCCGTTGGGCCCATCCTCGCCGAGAATTTTCGGCCCATGAACCGCAACACCTAACGTCACCAATAGAAAGGCGCTTAAGAGACTGGTTGTTTTCCTCACGCGACCTCCTGAAATTTAAGCTTGGTTCAATCCACGCGCAGTGCGCGTTCTTGATCGTACGTTGTCGGTGGCGAAGCCAAGCCAGGATTTGAATCCGTCGTGCGTCATTCGTTATCCACCTTCGCACTTTGCTGCGCTCCCCAATTTCGCCCAGAGAAAATAAATGGGAACGCCAGCGAGCACCAGGGCCAATCCGATGACGGCTTCCTGGGGGCTGCGCACCAAAGTATTGGCGACGATGGCAGCAGCGGCCAGGGCAAAGACCACGGGCAAAACCGGATAGCCCCAGACGCGATAAGGTCGCGCAAGTTGCGGCTTCTTCACGCGCAAAACGATTACGGCCAGAGCTGCAGCGCCATAAAAAATCCATCCAGTGAAGATCACATAGGTATATAGCTGTTTATAACTCCCGCTGGCCGCAAGGACCACGGACCACACTCCCTGAATCAGGATGGCGCGGGCGGGAGTTTCAAATTTCGGATGGACGCGCCCCACCCCGGCAAAGAAAACACCATCGCGAGCCATGGCGAAATAAGCGCGCGGCCCGCCCAAAACGTTTCCATTAAGCGCGCCGAAAATGGAACAGAGGATGAGGGCGGAAACAAAAGTGGCGCCGCGCGGCCCGGCGAGCAACTCCATGGTCCTGGCCGCCACGCGCTGGTACTTGTCATCAGCCAGAACGGGCAGCGAGAATACGCGAAGGTAGGCGAGGTTGGCGCCAAGATAAACCGCAACCACCAAAAGCGTCCCCATAAAATAGCTGCGCGGGAGCACGCGCGAGGGGTTGATCACTTCTCCCGCGTTAAACGAAAGCGTGTGCCAGCCTTCGTAGGCCCAGAGCGCGCTGATCAGTGCCACGCCAAAGGAGCTTACCGTAGTGACGGGTGTGGGCAACGACTGCGTTGTAGTGAGCGGAGTAATGCCGGATGGAAAGAATGCGTAGCCCATGATAATGGCCAGTCCGGCGAGTTTGGCAAACGTGAATACGGTTTGGACCGCGGCGGCCTTGCGAACGCCAACGTAATTCACAAAAGTTAAAACGCCAATCACCGTGGCCGCTATAAATTTCTGTTCGATTGGCGACAAGGGGAAAAAAGTCGCGCTGTAAATTCCAAAAGCGACGGCGAGTGTGGCGATGGATCCTGAATTGATGACCAGCAACATTCCCCATCCGTAGAGAAAAGCAAAAAGTTTGCCGTAGGCCTCGCGCAGATAGATGTAAATGCCGCCCGCTTCCGGCATGGCTGCCCCCAGTTCGGCCAGCGAAAGCGCCCCGGCCAGTGAGAGAACGGCGCCCACAATCCACACCAGGAAGAGGCTGCGCACCGAGCCCACGTGCTGCGCCATATCGTGCGGCACAAGGAAAATGCCCGAGCCGATGATACTGCCCACGACAATGGCCGTGGAGCCCAAAAAGCCGATGGCGCGGGGAAGAGAGCGCGGCGCGGCGTCGCTGTTCTTTACTCGGGGTTGTGTTTCTCCTGACATCCTTTTGGTTTCCATACGCGGCAAAATCGCGATTCAAGTTTGGCTATGAATCTCTCAACGACAAAGACTGAACATCCGATCAACGCTTAGCTTTCCGGCGGCATTCCTCGGTGGAGGCGTCTTCCGACAAGTAGTGAACGCCGTTGAATTCCCGCAATTCCATCCTGCCTTTGCCGCCCGCTGCAGGATTAAATGCATACCACGTGACTGAGCAATTGCAAACGTCTTGTTCAGGATCGCGGTCAATGGCCATCAGGTCGCGTTCCGAAAGCCGTTCCAGCAGCCGCCTGAACGTTAGAACTACAACCGAATGACACACGACCAGCACCGTTTGCTTTCTACATTCGCGCGCCATGGTCCCCAAAAAGCTGTGGATGCGCAGCGCCACGTCAGGATAACTTTCGCCGCCGGGTGGGCGGTAATAATATTTGCCGTCCCGATTCCGCCGCTTTAGTTCTTCGGGATATTTATCGGCAATACCCTGTTGGGTGAGCCCATCTAAAATTCCAAATTCTTTTTCACGGATACGGTCCTCAAGAGTGATGGTTGGGCAATCCTTGAAATGCCCGGTCATAATTTCCGCGGTCTTAACAGTGCGCAAATATGGCGAAACAAAAATACGATCGAAGTGAAATGTTTGGCCAAGGAATTTTCCCGTGGCCTCGGATTGTCTCTCGCCGAGGGGCGTCAGGGGAACGTCCATGTCGCGAAGGCCGCCCCCATATTCCAGTTCGCCCGCGGCGGTCGCGGCGTCCTTGCCCACGTTGCGCAGCGACTCTCCATGGCGAACGATCACCAGATGATCCATCCATTTTTGTTCAGGG
>DASYXZ010000273.1:0-21814 GCA_035934315.1 Terriglobia bacterium
TGGCTTTGCAGTTGATCCAGATTCCCTCAATTTAAATGAGGTCGTGCTCACCCATCGAAATTTGAATGATGACACGCTGGAGGGATTGCGCCACAAGTCGCTTCCACTATTCAGCGTGCAGTACCATCCGGAAGCGTCTCCCGGCCCGCACGATTCCGCATATTTGTTCGGGAAGTTTGTGAAGATGATGGAGGAGTTTAAGAAGGTTGATGGATAAAAGTTAAAGGATAAAAGTGCCAATTGCGCGCATGCCCCGGGGAGGAAGGTGATGGCAACAATTACTGCTGTGACTTGGGAGTCATTTCTGCCAAAGCTCCTATGCCGGAGGCTTGATTGCACCTGAAATCCAACACGGTTTGCCAGAGTCTTTGATGGTGAGATTAAAACAGGTGCGGGGAATGAAGTAAGTGATTACGAGTTCTGATACGGAACAATGCCCAAACGAACTGACCTTCATAAAATACTGATCATCGGCTCCGGCCCGATCATTATCGGCCAGGCGTGCGAGTTTGACTACTCTGGCACGCAAGCGTGCAAGGCGTTGCGCTCCGACGGCTATCAAGTGGTGCTGGTGAATTCGAACCCTGCCACCATCATGACGGACCCGGAAATTGCCGACCGCACTTATGTTGAGCCGCTCACCGTTGAATATCTCGAAGCCATCATTGCCCGCGAACAGCCTGACGCTGTTCTGCCGACTGTGGGCGGACAGACAGCACTGAACCTTGCGGTGGAACTGGCTGAAAAGGGAATTCTCGAACGACACAATGTCGAGTTAATTGGCGCGTCTCTGAATGCTATCAAGATGGCGGAGGACCGTTTCTGGTTCAAGGACGCGATGGTGAAAATCGGTCTTGACGTCCCGCGCAGTGTTCTGGTGAATCACGTTGACGCAGCGATCAAGGCCGTCGACGAAATCGGATTTCCGCTCATTATTCGTCCCTCGTTTACGCTGGGCGGGTCGGGATCAGGCACCGCCTACAACCGCGAGGAATATGAGGAGATGGTCCGCTGGGGCATTGAATTGAGCCCCGTCCACGAAGTGCTGGTGGAAGAGTCAGTGCTGGGCTGGAAGGAATTCGAGCTCGAGGTGATGCGGGACCACGCGGATAATGCCGTGGTTGTTTGCTCCATAGAAAATTTCGACCCCATGGGTGTGCACACAGGTGATTCCATAACCGTTGCGCCGGCGCAAACTCTCACGGATAAGGAATACCAGCGTATGCGCGACGCCGCCTTTGCCGTGATCCGCGCCGTGGGCGTGGAGACAGGAGGATCAAACATCCAGTTTGCCGTCGAGCCCCGCACCGGGCGCATGGTGGTGATTGAGATGAATCCGCGCGTCTCCCGAAGCTCGGCGCTTGCCTCAAAGGCAACAGGATTCCCCATCGCCAAAATTGCGGCACGCCTCGCGGTGGGCTACCGCCTGGACGAAATTCCAAACGACATCACAAAAAAAACACCGTCGTGTTTTGAACCCAGCATCGATTACGTGGTGGTGAAGATTCCCAAGTGGGCTCAGGAAAAGTTTCCCGAAGCGGATCACACTCTCGGGACGCAAATGAAATCAGTGGGCGAGGTCATGGCCATCGGGCGATCCTTCAAAGAGGCATTGATGAAGGGTATTCGATCGCTCGAGACAGGACGGAAAACTCCCAAACCACCCGAAGATCCCGTTGACTTGCTCCGCCGCCTGGCAGTGCCGCATCCCGAGCGACTCTGGGATCTGTTCTTCGCGCTGGCGGCGGGCCACAGCGTGGAATCTCTCGAAGAAATCACCCACATCGATCCGTGGTTTTTGAATCAGCTCCGGCAAGTCGTTGACATGCAGGGTGAACTGAAAAGGTTTGACGCGAAATCCATTCCCACCTCCGCCCTTCGCGAGGCGAAGCGATTTGGGTTTTCTGACGCGCATTTGGGCGAGATCTGGGACGTGAGCGCGGAGGTTGTGCGCTCGCGCCGCGCAGAAGCCAACGTCCGCCCCGTTTTCAAAAGAGTGGATACCTGCGCCGCCGAATTTGAATCGTTCACTCCCTATCTCTATTCCAGCTACGAGGAGGAGGACGAGGGCGCCCCCACCACGCGAAAAAAAGTTGTGATTCTGGGCAGTGGGCCAAACCGCATCGGGCAGGGAATTGAGTTTGATTACTGCTGTTGTCACGCCGCCTTCGCATTAAAAGAAGAAGGGTTCGAGTCCGTGATGGTCAATTGCAATCCTGAAACGGTGTCAACCGACTATGACACATCCGACCGCCTCTACTTTGAGCCGCTTACTTTTGAAGATGTCATGGCGGTTGTCGAAGAGGAAAATCCCTACGGCGTGATTGTCCAGTTTGGCGGGCAAACCCCCTTGAACCTGGCCCGGCAACTTAAGAAGGCAGGCGTACCCATTATCGGAACCTCCCCTGCGTCAATCGATCTGGCCGAGGATCGCAAGCGTTTTGGAAAACTTTTGGAGCGCATGGGCATCCCACAACCTGAAAATGGCGCGGCAATGAACACCGCGGAAGCCCTGGCCATTGCCAACCGCATCGGCTACCCCGTGCTCGTCAGACCCTCGTTTGTGCTGGGAGGCCGCGCGATGGTGGTGGCGTATGACGAGACAACGCTAAGGGACTACGTGGCCCGGGCGGAAGAATTGCAGCGCGCATTCCCCATCCTGGTTGATCGCTTCCTGGAAAACGCAACGGAAGTTGACGTGGATGCGCTGGCGGATGGGCGCGACGTGATGGTGGCCGGGATCATGGAGCACATCGAGGAAGCAGGAATTCATTCCGGAGATAGTTCGTGTGTGTTGCCGACTGTGGAAATTCCCGGGACCCAACGGAAAACGTTGCGCGAATATACTATGAAGCTGGCGAAGGAACTTAAAGTTGTCGGATTGATGAACGCTCAATACGCCATTCAGGCAGGCAAAGTGTTTGTTCTTGAAGTCAATCCACGCGCCTCGCGTACTGTTCCTTATGTAAGCAAGGCTACGGGAGTGCCACTGGCCAAGATCGCGGCACGCTTGATGGTGGGCCGCAAACTGCGCGACTTTGGCTTGGGGGAAGAACTTCCGGTCCGCCATTACTTCGTAAAATCTCCGGTCTTTCCATTCCAGAAATTTCCCGGTGTGGATACCATTCTCGGACCGGAAATGAAATCAACCGGAGAAGTGATGGGCGTGGCAGATAACTTTGGCCTCGCCTACGCCAAAGCTCAGCTCGCCGCCTCGCAGCCAATTCCCAGCGAGGGCCAGGTATTTATTTCGGTGAATGACCAGGACAAACCCAATGTCATTGCGATAGCGCGTGATCTCGCCAGCCTGGGATTCAAACTGGTGGCGACCAGTGGAACCGCAGCCACCTTGCGCAAAGCCGGCCTGCGCATTGAAAAAGTGTTCAAGGTGAATGAAGGCCGTCCTCATGTCGTCGATCTCATCCGGAACGGATCGCTCGCCCTGCTCATCAATACGCCGCTGGGACGGGCCTCTCGTTTCGATGAGAAAGCGATCCGCCGCGCTGCTGTCCAGCATCGGGTGAGCTGTATCACCACACTTTCCGCCGCCGCCGCGGTGGTGAATGGAATCCGCGCGCAACAGGACAAAGGAATCCAGGTGATCAGTTTGCAGGAATTGCATCTGTCAAAAACGTCCGTTATCCGTGGCCCGTTGTCGGTCGCCAATGCCGTTGATTGAGCGTCTGGCAAATCGAGATTTCCAGTTTCCATGGAATGGCTACGGCGGGCGAAAATATAAGGAAAGGCGCCTCAACTTAAAATGACGCATAAAGAAATTATTGCAAATCTAAAGGGAATTTTCCCTCCTGTGGTGACTCCGTTTAATGCCCGGGGGAATATCGACGAAGGAGGATTCTGCGAAAACCTGCGGCGCTATGGCGGGGTGGGATTATCCGGCATCGTGGTGGCAGGTTCCACGGGCGAGGCGCCTTACCTGGCGGAACGAGAACGCCTAAGGCTGGTTGAACTGGCCCGCAAAATTGTGCCCCCATCGGAACTCTTGATCGTCGGCACAGGATTGGAAAGCACCCGTGAGACGGTGCGCCTGAGCCGTGAGGCGATCGCGCGCGGGGCCGACGTCGTCTTAATTCTGACGCCTAATTATTTCAAATCGCGAATGAATTCTACTCTCCTTGTCGCGCATTTTCGCGCTGTCGCAGACTCCATAAGGCGGCCTATTATCATTTATAACATCCCGCAATTTACCGGCGTCCGAATGGAACCATCTGCAATCGCCTTGCTTTCGCGACATCCGAATATAGCTGGCGTTAAGGAAAGCTCCGGTGACTTGAGGTATTTCCGGTCAGTTTTGTACGCCGTAAAACAAAATGGTCATCCGGAATTCCGAGTGTTTTCCGGTGCGGCATTGATCCAGCTTGATGCCTTGCGCGCGGGCGCTGCCGGCGGCGTACTGGGCCAGGCGACTTTTGTGCCGGAACTTTGCGTCAGCCTTTATGAGGCGTTTCGACAGAAGCGAATGAAAGCTGCGATGGAACTTCAGCAGCGGCTCCTTCCGCTTGTTCACAAGATCGGAATTCTTTTTGGAGTTTCCGGCATTAAGGCAGCGCTCGATCTTTGTGGATACCACGGCGGGCCGCTGCGGTCTCCGCTCGTGGCGCTGAGCGGGCCGGAGCGCCGCATTGTGGCCGCCGCGATTCGGGAAGCTCACGCCGGGCTCGATCTCTGAGCCGCGACAGTTTCCATTTTTTTCCGACCCACGCCGTCATGGGCCAACTCAGGCCACACCCTCTCGCCATTGTCCGAGCCTGACAGCCAGTGTTAGGATATTTAATCTATGGATTTATCTCCGGTTTCCTATACCAAGCTCGCCAGTCCGCCCCAGCTATTCCTCGACTACATTTATCATTTTGACAATTTGGCACAGTTTTACAACGGCGCTCCCTTCCATCCCGCAAGTTATAAGACGCTTGCCAGCCAGCTCCAGAACAGCACAAATGATCGCGCGGCGCTCGCAGATATCCTGACCAGGCAGAATGAATCCTTCGGTTGCGGCACGGCAACATTTGAGAACATCAAACGCCTGCGAGATCCGGCTACGTTTGCCGTGGTCACAGGCCAGCAAGTGGGATTGCTCTCCGGGCCCGCCTTCACTCTTTACAAGGCTCTGACCGCGGTGCGGCTGGCCCAGTCTCTTTCAACGCAAGGTTTGTCTTCAGTGCCGGTTTTCTGGCTGGCCACCGAAGACCACGATTTGGATGAAGTCGCCACGACTGCAATCTTTGATGAAGAGTACAACTTGATCGATTTGAAAGATCCGGGCGAACGTCCCGCGCCTCACTCGCATGTCGGGCGGGTGAAACTCACGAGTGAAATCAACGCTGCACTCAATCTGTTGGAGAAGACGCTTCCGCCCGGCGAGTCATGTGACCGCCTGCTGCGGGACCTTCGCGAAAGCTATCAGCCGGGAGTGACGTGGGGGCGCGCTTTTGGGCGATTCATGGCTAAAGTTTTCAGCCGATGGGGTGTCGTACTTCTCGATCCGCTCGACGATGATGTCCACCACCTGACCGCGCACATTTACGTTCGGACAATCGAACGCACCGGGGATCTTAAGGAGCAATTGCAGAAACGATCCGACGCGCTGGTGCGGGCTGGATATAACGCTCAGGTTCATGTTGGGGAAGAATCAACACTGTTGTGTGTTACCAGAGAAGGAAACCGGACCGCGCTTCACGAGCACAATGGAAATTTCTCCTTCGAAGGCGCGGGATCGATTACCGCTTCAGAACTTAAAGCCCTTGCAATAAATCAGCCCTTGGATTTATCACCCACCGCCTTGCTGCGCCCATTTGTCCAAGACACGCTGCTCCCAACCATCGCCTGCGTCGCCGGGCCAGCCGAACTCGCCTATCTAGCGCAATCACAGGTGATTTATGCGGAATTCGGCCGGCCTCAACCCATCATCTTTCCGCGGGCAGGTTTTACATTGGTGGATGCCAGAACTCACCGACTAATGGAAAAATATCATCTCACCGTCGAGGATGTTTGGCAGGGCGAAGAGCACTTGAGGCGCACTATTGTAGCGAACGGTTTCGCCGGGGGCTGGTCTGAAAACCTGGACAAAACCGAACAGGATATAATCCGCCTTGTCGAGAGGCTTCGCCAAGATGTCGAGGCAATCGACGCAACATTGCTGGACACGCTCAAACATACGGAAGAAAAAATAAAGCGGCAGATGGACCAATTGAAGGGAAAAATCACCCGCGCCGCAATGGGAAAATCGGAATTGTTGGCGCGGCACGAGCAGTCGATTCTAAGGTTTTTACTGCCGCGAAAACACCTGCAAGAGAGAGAGGTGGGCGGGGCGTATTTTCTCGGACGGGCAGGTTATGAATTGCTGGACCGCCTGTTCGCAAATATACAAACCAATTCTTCGGACCATCAAGTGATCACATACTGAGGTAAAGCCTCTCCTGTTATAATCGGGAGGCCAGACCGGCTGTCAGCGCAGTCTGAAAATTGTTTACGGCCTTCGCCACCTTGCTTGGATCCTTAGTCTCCCGGGAGAAATCATGACTGCTCAACTTGGAAAACCTGCCCCAGCCAGAAGACCGCAGCCCAGAATTCACAAGCTCGAACTTGCAACTCTCGCTCGTGTACAGTTCAAGGATATTACGAATGACATTCAGGAGTTGGTTGCTTCTTCGGGCGTGCCGGGCGGCTTTTGTCATGTCTTTGTAATGCACACAACCGCCGCGATTCTGATTAATGAAAACGACGACCCGGCATTCACTAAAGATTTGGATGATTTCCTGGCGCGCCTCGCCCCGCCGGATAAGGCGTACCATCATAATGACGGGAATTGCGACTCGCACTTGAAAGCCTCATTGATCGGTTGCTCGAAGACTCTGTTGGTGGAAAATGGGCGCCTCGTGCTCGGACGTTGGCAGGGGATTTACTTGTGCGAATTCGATGGACCCCGCCGGCGGGAATTGCGAATTAAGATTGTCGCTGCTTAACAAAATCATGGATACCCTCGGTATTTACGTTCAGATCCCCTTCTGCGCCTCGAAGTGCAGCTTTTGTAATTTCAGTTCCAAAGTCGTGCCGGAAAACGTCTTTGACGTATATTGCGACGCGTTGGAAAAAGAGATTGCAAGCTTGCCGTTGGATTATGCGCGGAGGGGAATTCCCCCGGCAATTTGCGATCTCGCCGTGGATACGCTTTATTTCGGTGGCGGCACTCCCTCTCTTTTAAGGGCAAAACGCCTGTATCGGATTGTCCACGCGCTTCGCGGCCGTTTTGGATTTATTGATTCACCCGAATTCACGATTGAGGTCACTCCCGGATCGGTGGATGATCAACTTTTCTCCGCCGCGCCCGTCTTGGGAATCAATCGGTTGAGCATTGGCGCGCAATCTTTTGATGATCGGGAGCTGAACGTCGTCGGACGCCTTCACACTTCAGAAGAAACACGCCAGCTTGTGCGCAGGGCGCGGCACGCCGGATTTAAAAACATAAGCCTGGATTTAATCGCCGGAATGCCTTTTCAAACCGAATGGTCGTGGCGTAAAACCCTACGAACGGCCCTCGATCTTGAACCCAAACATATTTCTATTTATCTCTTTGAGATTGACCAGAAGAGCCGCCTGGGTGCGGAGGTTTTGAAACACGGGACCAACTATCATGCCGCAGCGGTGCCCGATGATGATTTTATGGCTGCTGCCTACCAGACGGCACAGGAACTTCTTGCGGGCGCGGGCTATATACAGTATGAGATTTCCAATTTCGCCCTTCCGGGTTACGAATCGCATCACAACCAAAAATATTGGCAATTGAAACCATACGTCGGCCTCGGCTCGGGCGCTCATTCGTTTGACGGCAAGTGTCGTTGGGAAAACGAGACGAGGGTGGAGAAATATCAAGAGCTTGTTCGCTGTGCGCAATCACCCATCGCGGAGGCCCGGATGCTATCAATCGATGAGCAATTGGAAGAGTTTTTTTTCCTGGGCTTGCGCCAGAAAGACGGCGTGGATCTTCAGGTGGCGCGGCGCCATTGGGGAGATACTATACTCAATTGTTGGGAACCAAAGCTTACTGCCTTGGCCCGCGATGGATGGATCGAGAGGCGCGCAGACCGGGTTTCGCTTCCCGTAGGCGCCTATTTAATTTCAAACGAAATCTTCCAGGAATTTTTGCTGGAGCAGCAACCCCCGCTAATATTCAGAACGGAGTAGAATTCATTATATGAGCGAACCGGTAGTCGATTTGCGAAGTGATACTGTAACTCGGCCGACCCCCGCCATGCGTCGCGCCATGGCGGAAGCCGTGGTCGGCGACGACGTGTATCGTGAAGACCCGACTGTGAATCGCCTGCAGGAACGCGCAGCGCAAATCTTTGAGCGCGAGGCAGGGTTATTTGTGCCTTCGGGAACCATGGGCAATCAGGCGGCCATTAAAGTCCACACCCGGCCGGGCCAGGAAGTTATTTGCGAACAACGCGCCCATATCCTGAATCACGAGATGGGCATGATGTCGGCGTTTTCCGGGTGCATCCCGCGGGCCGTCTGGGCCGAAGACGGAATACTTACCTGGCAGTTGATTGCGCCCAATCTTCGCGACCGCAGTGACCATCATGCCAGCACAGGGCTCGTCTCGCTTGAAAACACGTCAAACCTGGCCGGCGGTTTTGTTTACCCCCTCAAAGTCTCGAATGAGGTTTGCGACCGCGCCCGCGAAAGCGGCCTACCCGTTCACCTGGACGGCGCCAGGATTTTTAATGCCAGTGTGGCGCTCGGGAAACCGGTGGCGGACCTTACTCGCAAATTTGATTCCGTCATGTTTTGCCTTTCGAAGGGCCTCGGAGCGCCGGTTGGCTCCATGCTCGTGGGCAGCAAGGATTTCATTGAAGAGGCGCGCCTTGTGCGCAAGATGCTCGGCGGGGGCATGCGGCAGGCAGGTGTGTTGGCGGCGGCAGGGCTTGTTGCTCTTGAGGAAACGCCCAAATCCCTACACGTGGATCACGAAAACGCCATATTCCTCGCCCAGGGTCTTGCTGAAATTCGCGGGATTAAGATTGATCCCACCAAAGTCGTGAGCAATATTTTATTCTTTGACGTTTCAGGAACGGGACTCACATCTTTCGAGATTTCAAAACGCCTGGCGGTGCAGGGTGTTCTTGCCAACGGAGTGACCCCGGAATCGATTCGCATGGTCACCCACTATGACGTGAACCGAGTCGGATGTGAACGCGCCATTCGTGTTCTGCGCGACGTCCTGAACGTCAATTCGAAAACCGTTGTTGCTTGAAACCAGCGCCCCCTGGGCGTCGAAGCGCACGGCTTCTGCTCAAGCGCCTCCAACAGGCCGAGCTATCACTTTTTCTTTTCCGTTTGCTCACCCGCCGTTTTGCTCAACGCATCGATGTAGTGCTGACGATAAGAAGAATCATCGGGATCAAGCTGGGTCGCGGTGCGATATTCTTTAAGCGCCGCGTCCAAGTCGCCGAGCTTTTCCAGCGCGTAGCCGAGCCCGTTGTGAGCGTCGGAATCACTCGGGTCGTGCCGAATGGCTTCGAGCATTTCAACTCGAGCCCTTTTCCATTCTTTCACCAAAAGAAATGTGATGCCCAATTCGCGATGAAGGTCGGAATTCTCCGGATCCATTATAGCGGCCTCGCGAAGGCGTTGAACCGCTTCCTCAATGTGCCCACGGGCGCGCAGGCGGACTGCGTCTTGAATAAGCTGGCGCAACTGGATTTTCGCTTCGGCTGCTTCCAAAGGCGATCCCGCAGGTGCGGCGGCAGTTGAGCTCCTCGAACCTGGGTGGAGTTCCAGATTCTGGCCCTCTTTCGGGGAAACGAAGAAAGTCATTTCCTCCTGCCGGGGGCAGCGAACGTGAATGTAGTGATCGGTCGGCTCGATGTCTTGCAGAAATAAGACTCCTTGCGCGTCAGTCTTTCCAACCGGGGTCGCGTCCATATCCACCGCACATCCCTCGAGACCGATGTGGATGGTAACTCGCGTGGTCTCGATCTCAGGTTCGCGAAAAGTTCCACTGAGGGGCATTGGGTAAAGGCATGCGATCAGGATGGAGGCGATGACCCCCAGCCTCCGGGCGTGCTTTATGCAGAAACATTCTATCGTCACAATTTTTTAATTTTATCATACCTCGCACGGGGAAGTGCTTTATGGAAATCGCCGCCCGTCCGCCTCCGGCCCGGGATATGTTATAGTTTTATATTCTGGTCCCCGGGTCGATTACATTGATGCCTCAACCGGTTTCGATTCGGGAATTGATCAGTTAATGAGACATCGTCCGCCATACGATGGTCCCTGAGGTGAGCCCTGGACTTTGAACTGACTGAAGAACAAAAGGAAATCAAGAAATCCGTTCGCGCCTTCGCAGAAAAGGAAATTCGGCCGCACGTGATGGAATGGGATGAAGCGCAACACTTTCCCGGCGAAATCCTTCCGCAACTTGCCCGCTTGGGATTGATGGGAGTGACGTTTCCCGCCGCATATGGCGGCGCTGCGCTGGGATATATCGAATATGGCATTATCCTGGAGGAACTCGCCCGCGTTGACCCATCGGTGGCGCTGATCGTTTCCGCCCACAACACATTGTGCTCGGGCCACATCTTTCTCGCAGGTTCCGAAGAGCAAAAAAGAAAGCACCTCACTCCCCTGGCTCGAGGTGAAAAGCTGGGTTGCTGGAGCTTGACCGAGCCCGGGTCAGGCAGCGACGCCAGCGGCGCGCGCGCGACCGCCCGGCTTGATGGCGACGAATGGATATTAAACGGTGTAAAATCTTTTGTGACCAACGGCCATTACGCGGACGTTTGCGTGGTGATGGCGGTGACGGATAAGACGTCTGACAAGCATGGCATTTCCGCCTTCATTGTTGAAAAAGGGACGCCGGGATTTCGCGCCGGTAAAAAAGAAAACAAGCTTGGACTTCGCGCCAGCGACACGGCGGAAATGATTTTTGAAGATTGCAGGATCCCCAAAGAAAATTACCTGGGAAAGCCGGGCGATGGATTTATCGATTGCCTCAAGATATTGGATCTCGGCCGCGTCGGCATCGCGGCGATTTCGGTCGGGCTTGCGCAAGGCGCTTTTGAGGCTTCGTCGAGTTACGCCCAACAAAGGAAACAATTCGGAAAAGCGATCGGCGCGTTCCAGGCCATCCAGTGGAAACTGGTGGATATGGCTACAGAAATCGATGCCGCAAGGCTGCTGACTCTCAGAGCCGCTGCCCTGGCCGACCGCGGCGTTCGTATGACCCGCGAGGCGTCCATGGCCAAGCTCTTTGCCTCCGAATTGGCAGTGAGAGTTGCCAACGAGGCGGTGCAAATCCACGGAGGCTACGGCTTTATCAAGGATTATCCGGTGGAGAAGTATTACCGAGACGTCAAGCTGTTTACTATTGGCGAGGGTACCAGCGAAATCCAGCGGATGGTTATCGCCCGGGAATTGTTGGGAAGATTGTAAAGCGCCCTTTGGCGCCTCAATCACCATGGCGGATCTACAACAAGAGTGGGCGGAAAATATTTTCGCCGGCGACCGCCGCGCCATAGCCCGCGCAATTTCGGCCATGGAAAGCGGCGAACCGGCGGGAAGGGAATTGCTGAAGAAGCTTTTCCCGAGAACGGGCCGCGCTTTTGTCATCGGGGTCACGGGCTCCCCGGGAGCGGGCAAAAGCACTCTGGTCGAGAAACTGGCGGCTGAGTATCGCGCCAGCGGAATTCAGGTGGGCATCCTGGCGGTCGATCCCACCAGTCCTTTTTCCGGTGGTGCGATTTTGGGCGACCGCATTCGCCTGCAGAGCTTGTCATCTGATGCGGGAGTCTACATTCGCAGCATGGCCACGCGGGGGCAGATGGGCGGCCTTGCTCCCGCGGCGCACGATGCGGTGACGGTTCTGGATGCGGCCGGTTGCCAGGTTATTCTGATTGAAACAGTGGGCGTGGGGCAGGATGAAGTGGAGGTGGCGCGCCTCGCGGATGTCACGGTGCTAATTCTGGTGCCAGGCATGGGCGATGATGTGCAAACTTTCAAGGCGGGCGTGATGGAGATCGCGGACCTGTTTATAATTAACAAATCTGACCGCCCCGGAGCCGACCGTGTGGAACAGGAGGTTGCGGCGATGCTCTCCATTACTCCGAGGGTTAACGAATGGGAGCCGCCAATCCTGAAAACTGTTGCAACTGTGGGTGAAGGCGTCGCCGCAGTCCGATTAAAGTTGGATGAATTCCATACGTTCGGCGCAGGAGAGCCCAAAACGATCAAGCGGCAGCGTGAACGATGGCGGTTGAGATTGCTGGCGCTTCTTCGGCAGAACTTATTCGAACAGTTTATGGCCGACCAGCTTGACAACAGTTCCATTGATGCCTTCATTGATGATCTCGCAGAACACCGCGCGGATCCCTATTCGGTTGTTGAAAGTTTAATTAAAGAATCAGGACTAGCCCGGCGCAAACACCTGAAGGATGATTCATGAAAATTCATCACGTGGGCATCGCAGTGAGCTCGCTCCGAACTTCCATTCCTATTTTTGAAAAATTATTGGGCCATCCCCCGGACGCGGAGGAAATGGTGGAGGATCAAAAAGTGCGCGTTTCGGTTTTCAAGGTGGGCGAGAGTCGAATCGAACTGCTTGAAGCCACTACTCCTGATTCGCCCATCGCGCGCTTTATTCAGAAACGCGGTCAGGGCCTCCATCACCTGACGCTGGCTGTCCCCGACCTTAAAAAGGCGCTGGGGGAACTCGAAGATGGCGGCGTCAAGCTGATTGATCGGGAATCCCGCACCGGGGCTGATAACAAACGTGTCGCTTTCCTGCACCCTTCAAGTACTTCTGGAGTTCTGATTGAGCTGGTGGAAACCAAATGAAGCTGGGCCAGTTTGAAATCCACGCGCTTTCCGATGGGACGTTCGCCCTCGACGGCGGCCAGATGTTTGGCGTGGTGCCCAAAGTCCTTTGGGAGAAGAAATTGCCCGCTGATACGCGCAACCGCGTGCGCCTGGGTTTAACCTGCCTGCTCATCAAGACCGGCAAATTAAATATTCTCGTGGAAACAGGAATCGGCGAAAAATTTGACGCCAAGCTGACGGACATATACGGCGTGGACCACGCGACCAGCCTTCCTTTGGAATTAAAGAAAAAAGGTCTTGCGCTCAATGATATTCATGTGGTGATTAACACTCATTTGCACTTTGACCATTGCGGATGGAATACCAGTCGCGACGGGACGAAGCTGTTTCCCACTTTTCCGCAGGCGCGTTATCTGGTGCAGCGCGGGGAATGGGAGCACGCCCTGCACCCGACAGAACGCGACCGTGCGAGCTACATGCCGGACTTTTTCTTGGCAGCGGAAAAGCAAACAGAGTTTCTGAATGGGAACACCGAGATCATTCCTGGAATCCGGGTGGAACTTGCCCCTGGCCATAATCGGGATATGCAGTGCGTGCGCATAGAATCCGATGGCCAACACGCTTGTTTTATTTCTGATCTCGTCCCAACCCAGGCCCACCTCCGCTTTCCCTGGATCATGAGCTTTGACCTCTACCCGCTTGAAACTTTGTCTAATAAGCAGCACCTGCTTCCCCAATTGGCCGAACAGGAGGCCTTGGTCATTTTTCCTCATGACGCTGCTTCCCCTTGGGTTAAGCTCATCGAAATTGATGGCAAAATTGCGGCACAATCTGTACCGTAACCATCCCCGTTATTTTTACAGTTTAAGGGAGCCTATAGACGATGGATCACGCAGAAATAGGTATTATTGGCGGGAGTGGCCTCTATAATATGGCGGGGCTGAAACGAGTGCGCGAATTGCGCGTGGCAACGCCATTTGGCAAGCCCTCGGACGCTTACGTCCTGGGCGTGCTCGAAGGACGAAACGTAGCGTTCCTATCACGCCACGGCCGCGGGCATTTGCTCATGCCTTCCGAATTAAATTTCCGCGCCAATATTTATGGCTTTAAAAAGCTGGGCGTGGAACGGATTATCTCCGTCAGCGCCGTAGGTTCGCTGCGGGAAGATTTTCGCCCGCTGGACATGGTCCTCCCATTACAGTTTTTTGACCGAACAGTAAACCGCCCGTCCACATTTTTCGGCGGCGGGATCGTGGCCCATGTCAGTTTTGCAGAGCCCGTTTGCCTTGCGGTGGTGGATGCCCTGGTCAGCGGTTGCGCCGGTCTGGGCGTTCGCCATCACCGGGGCGGTACCTACGTTTGCATTGAGGGGCCGGCGTTTTCGACTGTCGCGGAGTCCAACACTTACCGCGCCTGGGGGATGGATATCGTCGGCATGACCAACCTGCAGGAGGCCAAGCTCGCGCGTGAAGCGGAAATTTGCTATGCCACTCTCGCCATGGTTACCGATTACGATTGTTGGCATCCCGGGCACGATGCCGTGACCGTCACTCAAGTGATTAAATATTTGACGGAAAATGTTGCGAACGCGCAGAAAATTATCGGCTCTGCTGTACGGGCGTTGCCCAGGGAGCGTGGCTGCAAGTGTGGGAAGGCGCTCGCCCACGCCATCATGACCGACCCAGGAAAAATACCAAACCGGACAAAGCTGAAGCTGGCGTTGCTGATTAAGAAATATCTTCGTTGAATCCGACAGCGAAAACTCACGAGAACTCAGCCATGTATTCAATACAATTTGCCATTGCAGTTTTCATGATCCTTGTGCCGCAGCGGCAACTCGCCGGGAAACAGGCGCAAGACGGAGCGCAACATTGAAGGCACATGACCTGATAGAGCTCGCCGGACGAAATCTGCGCGAGTCCGTCCTGCGCAATTCACTTACCACGCTCGGGATCAGCGTGGGCGTTGCTTCGCTGGTGGCCATGCTCTCCCTCGGAGTGGGACTGCAGCAGATGGCCAACAAGCGGCTGGCCAAATCCGGCCTGTTCGATACCATCATCGTGACCTCTCGCCGTGATGTTCGGAATTTTAATCGTGCTGCTCGTAACTCAGGCCCGCCTCCCGCCGAAAGCCGCCCTCTTGATGAAAACGCCCGGCTTGAAATTGAACGCCTTCCCAATGTGCTGGAGGCTACGCCGGACATTCGCTTTATCACTGAGTTTCGATATGAGGGGAAACCTCACTTGACAATGGTGGCAGGCTTGCCCCAATCGGCGAAAGGAATGGATGCATTTGACAGTATGGAGGGAAAGTTTTTCTCATCGGCGACAGCCAACGAAGTAATTTTGCAGAAAGAATTTGCTGACGAACTTTTGGGCGCGCCCCAGCGGCCCAATCAGCCTAACTCCATCACTCTCGATCAAACTAAATCATTGATCGGAAAAGAGCTCATCCTGCGTTACGGCGAGCGCACGGCCATGCCCGCAGCCGCTACAGCAACATCCGCGCCTGCAAGAAAAGGGAGCGCCAAGAGCCGCCCTTCCGCGTCACCGCGTAACCTTGCGAACAATTCGAACTCTGAATCCCCGGCCATGGGCGGTCCAACGGCCGGTTATACAGTGGTTCCGCGCGAGGCGACTCTGCGCATCGTAGGCATTACGGACCAGGAACCTGAGGGGATGCGCGGCCAGGCCCGGGCGCGCGTTTTCATCCCCCTTCAGTTCGCCGAGAATCTGCACGTCATGCTTCCCACGGATTTGCGCGATACCACCCGCAGTCTCTCACCTGTCCACACCTACTCAACGCTAAGTGTGCGCATCAGGGATGCCAATCAAATAGAGGTCATTCAGGACGCGATCAAAAAGATGGGCTTCAATACCTTTTCGCTTCTTGACGCCACGCGCAGCCTGCGGAGATTCTTCGCCGTCCTCGATATCTTTCTCGGAATTTTCGGCAGCCTGGCGCTGGCTGTTTCTTCCATCGGAATCATAAACACTCTGGTGATGGCCATTCTCGAGCGGCGCCGTGAGATAGGAATCATGAAAGCTATCGGGGCCAGTGATGGTGACGTGAAAAAGTTATTTTTTGCGGAAGCGGCCGCCATGGGGCTCCTGGGCGGAGTGTTGGGCGTGGCGCAGGGCTGGGGCATCGGAAGGGCTATCAATTTCGGCACGGACGTCTATTTACATTCCCAGGACCTGCCATCGGAAAATATTTGGTTGGTGCCTTGGTGGCTTGTACTGGGGGCTATTGGTTTTTCCATTTCGGTCAGTATGCTTTCCGGCCTTTATCCCGCCGCGCGCGCGGCAAAACTTGATCCCGTGAAAGCGCTTCGCTACGAGTAAACTCAATCAATGCGCATTGCCCATAACAGGTTTAGCCGGATGGTTGTCCTGGTGGTGCTGTCCGCGTGGCCCAATGCGGCCGGATGGGCTCAAAGCCGCGTGGAGTGCAGCGCCCTTAACAGTAAATTCCTGAAAGCTGCCGTCCGCTATTGCGCGTTTCTTCCCCCCCACTACGATGCATCAATTCCGGCAAAAAACCCTTCTTCGCGGATTGCCCGCCGTTATCCAGTCTTATACTATCTGCACGGGTTGGGCGATAACGAACAGTCGCTGGTGAATTCAGGCGGCTGGAACCTGATTCAAGACCTTCGCGAACAGCATAAGATTGGCGATTTTATTATCGTGGCCCCTGAAGGGGGGCGCACTTTTTATGTCAATTCGCGCGATGGGCGAGCGCCCTATTCTGATTTCTTTATTCGCGAGTTCATGCCCGCCATAGAGCACCGCTACCACGTCCTGAAGTCCTCGCGAGGGATCATGGGGATTTCCATGGGGGGGTACGGCGCGCTCCGATTTGCCTTTGCTTACCCTAGGTTGTTTATCTCGGTTAGTGCCCAGAGCGCCGCTCTAATGCCCGAATCACCCAAAGACCTGAATGTGGCCATGAACTCCGGTTTGGGCCAAGCTGCGCTGCTTGGCGACGTGTTCGGAAATCCAATTGACCTGGCTTTCTGGCGGCAGAATAGCCCCTTTGTCCTCGCCAGGAAAAATCGCGCGGTCATTGCAAAGTTGAAAATCTATTTTGACTGTGGCACTGAGGATGAATACGGCTTTGACCGGGGAGCGAGCGCGTTGCACAAGCAACTTGTCGCCGAAAAGATTAAACACGAGTTCCACCTTTATCCAGGTGGGCACAATCTCGAGTTTTTTCTGCAACACCTCGGTGAGTCAGTGGAATTCCACTCGCGTGCCTTTGATGAAGCGCGATAAGGGATTCGCTTCGTTACATGACTAAATAGCCCGCTCTATGAGCAAACATTCAGACTAAATAAACCGGGATCGGTAGCGCGCTTGTGTTTCAGCACTGCCCAGGCTGGTGAGCCATTCACCAATCTCGGCTGAGGTTTCAAAAAGCGGATCAAAGACCACTCCCACTGCACGGAAAAATACGGACAAGCATCTCACTCCGATGCCCACCAACAGCCGCTCCGTGGACCGAATGGGTTCGGCGAATGCAAACTTAATTTGATACTGTGGACCTTCAGTGGCATAACCAAGAATCACGAGCCCTAGATAAAAAAGTGCGCTTGCTATTGTCAAAATATAAATTATTTGCCAACTCACTATTTCCATGATGGCGAACATCGGACTACCTCCTGAATGAACGTACATGTTACAGATATAAATTTAGTTCAGAGTCTGCCAATGGGCAATCGGGTTTAATCCTGATTTGAAGCAGTAAAAACCCTTAGATCAATCCTGTTTTGCAGCCTGATCCATGCGCCATAGACTTCAACGGTGATAGCGCCAGTTCGGGATTAAACATCTTCTGGCGTGATTCGGCTATCGATGTTAGGCTTCTGAACTTGTGCAATTTAAGACTCTGAAATAGTTTTGCGGTTTTGGCCTGAAACCGTTCAATACGAAATTAGTTTTGGGAAACTTCAGGAAAAGGAGGAAAGCCCAATCGTGTCTCTGCTCGTCGTCGGTTCAATCGCTTTTGATTCCATTCGCACGCTTTCCGGCCATCGGGATAATGTCCTGGGTGGTTCGGCCACGCACTTTGCGCTGACGGCGAGCTATTTCGCTCCCGTCAATGTAGTGGCGGTCGTGGGCGAAGACTTTGTTGACGAACACCTGCAAATATTTCATGGGAGGCCAATTGATACCTCAGGCCTCGAACATGCGCCCGGCCGAACATTTCGATGGAGCGGTGAATATATGAATAACATTAATGAGGCGCACACGCTCGAAACACAGCTCAATGTATTTGAGCATTTTTCTCCGAAAATTCCTCCCGCCTACCGGGACAGTGAATTTGTTTTTCTGGGGAACATCGATCCCACGCTTCAACTCCACGTCCGAGAACAACTTCCCCATGCCCGCTTGGTAGCCCTGGATACCATGAATTTCTGGATCAAGGGAAAGCTGGAAGAGCTGAAAAAGGCCCTGGCCCGCGTGGACCTGTTGATGGCCAATGAGGGCGAGGCGATCATGCTTTCCGGATGCCAGAACCTGCGGAAAGCGGCGGCCGCCATCCAAAAGCTTGGTCCGCGCATGGTGATTATAAAACGCGGTGAGTACGGAGTGATTGTGTTCATGGACAAATTAATATTTTCCGTGCCCGCTTACCCTCTGGAGGAGGTTCATGACCCCACCGGAGCAGGCGACAGTTTTGCCGGCGGGTTTATGGGGTACATGGCTCGGGCCGGCGATCTTTCCGAATCCCATCTTCGGCGCGCTATGGTTTACGGATCTGTGATGGCTAGCTATGCCGTTCAGGATTTCGGTCTCGCTCAAACTTTGCGGTTAACCTCAGGGGACATTGAGACCCGATTCCGGGAATTTAAAAGTCTGACGCATTTTGATGTCTGAACGCGGCGCGGATGCGATTGAATTCGCAGCAGAACCCGAAAGCCTTTCAGTGCGGGCGGGCGCGGCCGTCATCGCCGCCATTCTTTCCGTCACTCTGGGCAGTCTCTATTTTTTCTATTCACTTGGCCTTAGCAATCTCTATGGCGACGGCCTGGCTCACGTGGAAGGAGCTCGGCGGCTATTCGACTCCCTGACACCGGGATACTTCGAAATCGGCAGCGCGTGGCTGCCTTTATTTCACATCCTCGCCTCGCCCTTCGCCCAAAACACATTCCTATGGAAGACAGGCCTTGCCGGCAGCTTGATTTCCGCCGGGGCTTTCACTGTGACGGCGTGGTTTCTGTTTCGCCTGAGCCTGGAAATAAACCGGAATGTTGGCGCAGCCGTCCTCTCTCTGACATTTTTTCTGCTTTGCCCGAGCATGGATTTTCTGGCGAGCACGCCGCTCACGGAACCGCTGGCCATCATGTGGGCGGTGCTGGTTGTTTATGGCCTTTACCGTCATCAACAAAGTGGCGGGATGCTCCCGCTCGCCGCAGCCTCCATGGCAGCATTTTTTGGAACGCTGACGCGGTATGACGGATGGTATTTGTTGCCCTTTGCGGCTGCATTTGTTTTTTGGGCGCGCGACGAAACGTGGCGCGTTCGTCTTTGGCACGTCACCGTGTTTTCATTGATCTCCGGCACAGGCCCGGTTCTCTGGTTCATCCACAACGCTTACCGCTATGGGAACGTGCTTGATTTTTACAATGGGCCTCATTCCGCAAAAGCGTTTTACGCCCATCAACTTGCCACCACGGCGTTTCGCTACCCGACCGATGGAAGTTTTTTAATCTCCGCCCGCTATTATCTGGCCGACCTCACGCTGATAATTGGAGTGTGGCCCCTGGCATTGGCGCTCCTGGGATTGCTGGCTTGGGCGCTTGACACCCGGGAGCGTGGCCGCCGCGCGGCCGCTCTTCTGTTTCTGGTTCCGTTCGTTTTCTATGTTCAATCAATGGCCCACGCCGCGATTCCCATCTATGTACCATCATTATATCCGTTTACGTATTATAACCTGAGGTATGGTATTGAAATGCTGCCCGCCGTGGCCATCTTTCCCTCTTTTCTGCTTTCGGCACGCTTGACGCTCCGAGCCCGAATTTTACTTCTGGCCCTGCTGCTGGCGACCCTCACGGGGCAGGGCATTGCGTTGCTTGCCCATGGAGCACGTAACCTGGCCGTGGTTCAGGAAGGGATACGGAATAACCCCTGCCGGTCGAAGCCGCAGCAGACGCTCATCAGTTTTTTCCGCAGTCATTACGACGGCCAAACAATTCTTGTGGCGGCTGGAAAGTGGCCTTGCATGATGCCCGAGCTTGGCATTCCTTATCGCAAAACTCTTTCAGAGGCAAATTCACCATTCTGGAAGCAACTCCCCCAAGGCCCTCCAAGGTGGGTGGGCTGGATCATTCGCGGCAACGACGACGTAGTGGACGAATTGATGCGCGCTTATCCGCAGGCGTTCAACGATTTTGATTTGGTGGAGCGCGACCAATTTGCGGGGGAAGGGAACCTGGAAATTTACCGCCGTCACTCCGGATGAATTCTGCTTGACGCGATGTCTTTTTCCGTCAAGACTTATCCCGCTGGCGGCGTAGCAGCGAGTTTACCTCGCCACGTGGTGGCGCCGCGGCGAGTTTACCTCGCCAGGGGGTGGCATAAATTGGCGGCATAAATCCGCTGCTACGGCGAAGCGTAAATTGGCGGCGTAAAGCCGCCTCTACTGTGAAGCGTAGACATGGCTAAAAACTTTGAAGTCCCATTCGTAAAATTTCACGGCCTGGGCAATGATTTTATTGTAGCCCGCGGAAGCGACCTCCCGAAATCGTTGCCGGCGCTGGCCCGCTCAATCACGGACCGGCATTCGGGTGTTGGGGCCGACGGCTTTATCGTAACTATGCCGCCGGCGAGTAGAATCAACGATGCGAAGATACGATTTTTTAACGCCGACGGCAGCGAGCCGGAAATGTCAGGCAACGGCATCCGATGCGCGGGAGCTTATCTCCTGGGCGAAAAGCGCGCGCGGCGCCCGATAAGAATAGAAACCGGTGTGGGCGTGAAACCTCTTCAGCTCGTCAAATCCGGGACTGGCGGTTGGATCTTTGAGGTGGGCATGGGGGCGCCCATCCTGGAGCCCGCCAAAATTCCTTTTCTCGCGGGCGATGCGCCCGCTCCCATCGTGGGATTCTCGCTACGAACACACCGGGGCGTTTTGCCGGTTACGGTTACTTCCATCGGCAATCCTCACTGCACGGTTTTTGTTGCTGACTTTGCTTCCATTAACTGGGCCAGCCTCGGCCGGGAGATTGAAGTAAACGATCGCTTCCCTAATCGAACCAACGTTGAGTTTGTCAAAGTGATTTCCAGGCGCGAGATTGAAGTACGTTTCTGGGAGCGTGGCGTGGGGGCGACCATGTCATCCGGCACCGGGTCGTGCGGCGCCGTCATCGCTTGCGTCTTGAATGGCGTCACGGAACGCAAAGTGCGAGTTCGCACCGTGGCGGGCAACCTTCAAGTCAACTGGCCCATAAAGGGTGAGGTCACTTTAACCGGCCCGGTGGAGCGCGTCGCGCGTGGCGCATATTATTACCGCGGATAATTCACTCGCCCACTGGTGCTGCCTGGACTTCAAAAATAGTTACGCTTTTCCTGACGGCTTTATTAACTGGGAACCCACTTCCTTTGCTTGAAATCACTTGCTGTGTTTTTCTTTTTGTCCACGGGTCCAACAACTTGATCGGTCGCGCACAATATTTTCGACGGCCTGTTCGCCGCTGCGAACGCGGGGTAGCAGAGCAGATTAATTATGCTTGGGGCAGAGTGCTTTGCTTTCCCGGTGCGGGCTTTGAAGCAACCGGCTTTTTAGGCGCCTGCTTTTTCCGAGAAGCTTTTTTGGACTGCGTCTTGGCATTTTTCCCATGGCGCAGCGGTCTTGATTTTGGTCGAGTTTTTATCGATGGCACTAGTGGAGAGATTTTGGCCGGGACGGGGACAGTGGCCTGAACATTTGCTGATGTGCCCGGCTGCATTTGAGTTTTCACGGGCATGCCGCTGCC
>DASYXZ010000277.1:0-2889 GCA_035934315.1 Terriglobia bacterium
ATTAGCCTGCCTTTTGTTGATCTCAGCCTGCTGCTTACTGCCTTGTGATCTCACCGTACATCTCTGGCCTTCTTGCGGCCATGCGGTCGAATTCCCACTCACCGGCCACACGGACCACGCGATTGTCGTCCGCGGCGGCCAGATCGACATCGCCGTAGAGAATGGTCTGCTCGGTTTCGCCCGCTTCGGCGAGCACCTGCCCGCCGCAATCAATAATCTGCGAGTGCCCTGAAAAACGAAACCCGCGTTCTTCTCCCACCCGGTCCGCCGCCACCACCACCATGTGATTCTCGGTGGCCCGAACTTTCGGCGTATGTTGCCAGGAGTCCGAACCAATGGGCCAATTGGTGGGGATGGCCAGGAGTTGCGCGCCCTTGAGCTTCAAGACGCGGCCCGACTCCGGAAAACTGCAGTCGTAACAAATGTTGATGCCAATTTTTGCCGCGACGCCTTGGCCGCCGCCGGGGATATTAAAAACGGGGAAGGGCTTGTCGCCGGGCACGTCAAAGCGGTCAATGCCCAGGCAAAGCAAATGAATTTTGCGGTGCGTGCCCAGTATCCCTTGCGGGCTGATCACAGCGGCGGAATTGTAAATCACGTCGCCCTCGCGCTCGAGTAATCCCACCACCGCCGTGCAGTTGAGCCTCTTCGCCGCCGCTGCGATGCGCTCGGTGGCCGGCCCGGGAACCGTCTCCGAAACGGGCCAAGCTTCTTCTTTGCTCGTGAAACAATAACCGGAGAGGGCGCACTCAGGAAAAACCGCGAGCTGAGCGCCGGCATGAGCTGCCGCCTCAAGATTCGCCAGGATGCGCGCAAGGTTCTTGTCTTTTTCAAAAATCGTGATGTCCATTTGTACTGCAGCAATTTTCATTCAGGTAATCTCCCTCACGGATTTGACGATCCCACGACTTTCATTTTATCAGTGAACCATTGAGGCCGCCCGGTTTTCCGCCATGTCCTTATCCAAGGATTGATGCGTGTCTGGGCCTAAAAAGGCACTTGACAAGAGGCGAACAAAAGGCGAAAGTATTGGAATGTCGCGCGGCCACGCCTCTTTTGCAGGGAGCCTGCCGCGCAGGAGGCAAACACGTGATGACAGATGCACTCATTTCAATTCCCACGGGCGCGCCGAACGTTGCATCAGGATTGACCCCGGCGCCAAAGCTGGTCGGCATCGCTCGCATGGCGGCTGAGAGCCCGCAAATTCGTCTCCGCGCGGATACGGAATACTTTGCTTTGCAATCGCGGTCCGCGCTCAACCGGGAATCGAGCGGCCGCATGCCATTTGCCTGGACGCTCAATCCTTATCGCGGTTGTGAGTTTGGCTGCAAATATTGCTACGCCCGCTACTCGCACGAGTTCATGGAAATGTGGGATGGCCTTGATTTCGAGCGGAAGATTTTTGCCAAGGTCAACGCGGCTGAACTTTTGCGCGCGGAGGTTCACCGCGCGCGCGACAAAGGTCTGCCGATTGCCCTGGGAACGGTGACTGACCCGTACCAGCCGGCCGAGAAGCAATTCGGAATCACTCGAAAATTGTTGGAAGTCTTCGCCGAATTCGAAGGTCTGGATTTTTCCATTACTACGAAAGGAACGCTGGTTCTTCGCGACCTCAATCTGCTCCGAACCTTGTCGGCCCGGCACCGATTCAGCGTGCACATGACGGTCACGACAGCGGACGAACGCCTGGCGAGGTTGCTCGAGCCAAAGGCTCCGCCTCCCGAAAAACGTCTACAGGCGGTGCAGGAACTTGCACTGGCCGGGATTCAAGTGGGCGTGAACGCCATGCCCATTCTACCCGGGCTAACAGATTCCGCGCGAGCTCTCAACAGCCTGGCTCGCCGAGCGGCGGAGGCTGGGGCCACATCATTTCACGGTAATGTCCTTTTCCTCATGCCCAGCGCCATGCGCCAATTCATGCCTTTCCTCGAACGTGAGTTCCCCGATCTCGTCAAAAGTTATCGCAAGCTTTACGCGCGCTCCGCGTATTTGGACGGGGAATACAAGGAGGTCATCAAGAAACGCATGGCGGAGTTGCGCGCCAAATATGGGCTGGATGGCGGGCGCACAAAAGATCAAGTCGTGCTTCAGCGAATTACCGCCCGCGGACAACTGGCGCTTTCCTTCCAGCCTTCAAGCGACAGAGGGCTCCAGTGCGCTGCGCTGTGAAAGAATAGAGCCATCATTAGCGCAGGAACCCGCTCTGTCCGGTGACCGCGGCGGAGAGCTGGTCATTCAATGGATCATCAAGCGCCAGAATCTTGCGCAGCGTGGGGGTGAGGCGCTGCTGCACCTCTTTGGAAAGGAGTTTTTTCTGATACTGCTGCTGTGGCTTATCACCGCGTGTATAAAAAGCATGCAGTGCGCATCGCGGCGCCGGCGTGCGATTCGCCGTTCCGCCGTGCCACGCGTGAGCGTTCATCACCACTACTGTTCCTGCCGCTCCTGTGATTAAGTTCTCTTGCGGATGCGAGGCCAAGGGGTCTTGCAGCACTTGTTGCGGCAACTGTTTCCATTGGTGCGAGCCGGGCACCACGCGCAGGGCGCCATTCTCCGGTGTGAAATCGTCAAGCATCCAGACAGTGTTCGCCACCCAATAACCTTTTTCATCCGCGATGGCGCCCACATCACAGTGCAAAGGCTGCACCCAGTCGGAGTGCGGGTTTGCGGAGCGGGCGTTCAGGCTGCTCAATTTGAATTCCGGTCCGAGTACATGTCCGACGCGCTCCAGTATTTCCGGCGCGGCGATGACTCGCTCGAAAATTTCACCTTTGTTTACGAGATTGGCCAGGCGCTGCGTTTGCGGTTCCTGCCTGAACTCGGCTCCGGCCTGCTCTCCCTCTTCTGCAAAAAGTTCTTTAACGCGGCGCTGCAGGCCCTCAAGAAAAT
>DASYXZ010000281.1:0-3988 GCA_035934315.1 Terriglobia bacterium
TCGCGGTCCACGGTCCCGCTCTTGATCATCACGTCAAAGTTGATGACATTCCTCCAGTATTTTTCTCCATAAAGAATGATGGTCACAGGGTTCCTCATTTTCCTGGTTTGGAGTAAAGTGAGAAATTCCCACATCTCATCCATGGTTCCAAAGCCGCCGGGAAAAACGATGAGCGCCTTGGCGGGCTGCGCGAACCACAATTTGCGCATGAAAAAGTATTTGAACTCGAGGCTCAACTCGGGAGTGATATAAGGATTGGGCACCTGCTCCATGGGCAACTGAATATTTAATCCGATGGACTTTCCCCCCGCTTCGGCCGCGCCACGGTTGGCGGCCTCCATGATTCCGGGTCCTCCGCCCGAGCACACGACGAGAAAATTAGGCCCATTTTTGAGCGACAATGCCCAACTCGTGAGAAGCTTGGACACCTCTCGCGCCTCCTCATAGTACCGGGACATTTGGACAGCACGGCGCGCCGCCTTGAGTTCGGCCGCTGGCGCGCGGGTTGCGCCCTTTTTAGATCTGGTGGTGAGTTCGCTCAGGTTCCGCGTCGCCACATCGCGCGGCAGTATGCGCGCCGACCCGAAGAAGACAACAGTATTCTTCACGCCTTCGCGCCGTAGACGGTCTTGCGGCTCCAAATATTCGGCGAGAATGCGCAGCGAGCGCGCCTCCGCCGTCTCCAGGAATTTAGAATTATGGAAGGCGAGACGAGGTAGATGATTGTGCGAAGTGTGATTTTTCCCTTTGATGGGCATGTTGTTTTTTTTCCGGTGGATCGTTGCTGCAGGCGGGACAACCCCGCTCGTCACTCTGGACAATTGAGCATAGCAGATGGGATTGAGATTCGAAGAGCAAAAGTTTTTTCTTCCGACGCTTAACTTTTAGCCGTTGTCGCTTTTTTCCGCTTGCCCCCACGCTTCGGCGATCAGCCGCTTCATCACCAGCGACTGTTCCCAGCGGTCTGAGATTTCTTTGCCTTCAAGGTCGAGAATGGAGTAGGGAGGAGGTCCGAGTTCCGTGGCGAAGGGGAACCAGTCGCCCGGCTGCGCCCTGCTCCGCCAGCGGCGAAGCGCTTCCGCCCAGAGCGCCACCCAATTGCGCGCCAGCTTTCCGTCACCTGCGCCCACATCCACCTGCACCTGCTCGCCATTGGTGATTCGCGTCTGCATGGTTTCGATTCGATCCAGCAGCGGGCTGAGCCGATGGATCAAATCAGCGGCGGGCGCGCCGCCCATCTCTCCGTCCACGCCGTAGTGGGACAAATCACCCGTCAATCGAAGCTCCGGGATGCGCTCGGCGAGACGCATGGCGCGATAAGGATTTTCCGTTACCGTGCCGCGATGCGTCTCGAGCGTCATGGGAACTCCCATGTCGTAGGCTACTTTGTAGCCATCACTCACCAGCTTCACGGCATCGTCATCGCTCATAAAGGCATTGCCGGGATGCACAAAAATATACTCGGCGCGCAGCCGCTTGACTTGAGTCAAAAACTTTTTAAAGTCATCAACGGAATTCGGATGTCCACCCGTGCCCAAAAACAGGCCAGTCTCATCGAGAAGACGGCGGACTCGGGTCTCATCTTTCGGCTCCACCCACATTTCAATGCCTTCAAAGCCGGCCTCTTTGACGCGTCGGAACTTTTCCTCCATCGACCATTCCGGGCCGCCGCGCGGCAATCCGATGAGCGACCACCAGGAATAAGCGGTCCGTAGTTTGGGCGCGGCATCTGATCCTGCATGAATGCGCGGCCTCGCGGGATGCGTGGCCGGATTCGGCGCGGAGGCGCGAGCCGTCGCTTCTGCCGCAACAGCCGCGGTGGCTGACGCCGCCATCGTCTGAAGAAATGTTCGCCTCGAAGATTTCATGCCAACCTCCCTGGCCCCGTTCCGTTATTAAATGTAATCGAACCATACCAGACTTTGACGGGCTTGCAACTGGAATTGATTGTTCCGCGTGCCTTCGCTTGCGCCGCCATTTCCAATGGAGTAAGGTGAACTGCGTTTCACGCAAATTCTTTTTTCGGGAGGTATGTGATGAGTCAGGTTCTTCTGGATCGACGCTCTTTCCTGGGTGCTGCGGCCGGGTCGCTGGCCGCCCGTGCTTTGTCCATTCCTGCGCGGGCAAATCTAGCCGGCGAGCGCGGTCTGCGCCTTTCCACCACCTGGTGGCTGGTGGAGAAAATGCCCGTGCCGGACGCGCTGGCGTTGCTGGCTCGCCTGGGGTACGACGGTTACGAAATGTTTGACTGGCGCAATCCGAAAACCCTCGATACTTTTGTCAGCTTGAAGGATAAGTATTCCCTGCGTTGCGAATGCCTGATCGGGAACAAGGGCGTGACGGCGCCGGGATGCGGCCTGGTGAACCCGCGCGAAAGGGAAGAGTTTCTCCACCAGACGAGCATGGCGATTGAGGCGGCGAAGAAAATGGACTGCCGGCAGCTTGTCACGCTGACAGGAAATGAACTGGGCGGCATGCCACGCTCCGAGCAGATGACCAATGTTGTGGAGGCCCTGCGCGCCGCCGCGCCCATGCTGGAAAAAAGCGGAATCACCGCCGTCGTCGAAATTCTGAATACTTATGTGAACCACGCCGGCTATTTCCTGTATCGCGTTCACGACGGGGCGGAGCTGATTGACCGCGTGGGGAGTCCCAATGTCAAACTTCTATTTGATATTTATCACGTGCAAATTATGGAAGGGAATTTGATTGAAAACATTCGATCGAATATCGACCGCATCGGCCACTTCCACATTGGTGATGTCCCCGGGCGCCACGAGCCAGGCACCGGTGAGATTAATTACCGCAACGTGTTCAAGGCAATCTACGAACTCGGCGATCGATACCATGGCTCGGCGGCTTTGGAGTATTCTCCACTCGCTCCGCTTGAAGAAGATTTGGCGGCGATGCGCAAAATGGCAAATTTCAGTTAACGTTTTTTCGGAGCGTAGAGTGCCTCATTTCCAACCTTTTTTCGGATTTCAAAATCTTCTGACCAAGTGCGGCAAGGCAGCCCTGGTTTTTTGGCTTGCAGGTTTTATTCTTTGTGACTCCTCAGGCGCCCTCGGCATAGTTAGAGCCGGGCAGGGCGGACCGCCGATAAGTTTTCAGGACTCTCAAGACACGCTGCCCAATGGCGCCCTGAAGACCATCGTTGATAAAACTCCCCAGGAACTGATGCAGACTTACCCTCAATTGGAAGGTCTTAAACCGGCCGCGGACCAGAAAGATCTTCCAATGATCCTCGAAAAAGTTGGCGCGAATGTGGAGGCGTATTTTCACAATTTCGTGAGCACGAGCGCGCAGGAGGAAGTGGTTCAGCAACGGCTGCGGCCCAATGGAAAAGTGGACGAATCCTTAAAGCAAAAATTTCGATACTTGTTGATCTCCACCTCGGGGAAGAGAGATTTTGATCTGCAGGAATATCGAATGAACAAGAAGGGGCGGCCCGCCAAGCAAAAAGTCCTGTGGGGCGGGGCGCTGACCAGTGGATTTGCCTCCATGCCCGCTCTACTTCACCCGGCCTTGCAAGACGACAGCGAGTTCAGTTACCTGGGAAGGCAAAAAATAGCGGGCCGCGATGCTCTCGTCGTGGCTTTCGCCCAAATTCCGGGCGTGACGCGATTCAGGGAAAAAATCGGAGGAGAAACGGGGGCGTACACCGTCTATTTGGAAGGGATGGTTTGGATCGATTCGAGCAATTACCAGATCATTCGCATCCGCACAGAAGTGTTGCCCGGTCAGTCCGTGAAGTTCATCATGGAACAAATCACGGAAATCACCTTCGCTGAGGTTCATTTCGCGGGAATCCCCGTTGTGTTCTGGCTTCCCCAAGAGGTCGTCGTCGAAAATGATCGGGTGGACGGGAGATTTCGCAACGACCATCGCTATTCGGATTACCAACTTTACGCTTCGCAGACGAAAATAATCTCTGACGGCGTCTCGCCATAGGCCCGACGCATCCGGCCGGGAACCGAGGCAGGCGGGA
>DASYXZ010000171.1:0-7861 GCA_035934315.1 Terriglobia bacterium
CGCAGTGGACCCCCGCTTGCGCGAGGGTGACGACAAACGGCGAACCGCGTTACAACTCGACACCATCCTTGAATACGGCATCGAGATTGCGGGGGCGTTGGCCGCGGCGCATCGGCTGGGCATTATCCATCGCGACCTCAAGCCGCAGAACATCATGCTGACCAAGTCGGGTACCAAGCTACTTGATTTCGGCCTGGCGAAGTCTGTAGCGCCGGTGCCCCCCCCGGCGAATTATCTTGCCGCCGGTGGGGACACCGGCGCTACAAAAGCCGAATCGCTCACGGCGCAGGGCGCGATCATGGGCACGCTGCACTACATGGCTCCCGAACAACTCGAGGGTAAACCCGCCGACGCGCGGACAGACATTTTCGCCTTCGGCTGCGTGCTCTATGAAATGGCGACAGGCAAGAGAGCGTTTGAAGGCGAAAGTTCGGCGCAGGTGATGGCGGCGATTATGCAGAACGACCCGCCGCCCTTGGTAGGGGCTGGGCCGGGGGACCCCAGGTATTGCAATGGGGCCCTGCCCTCTTCGGACCTTGCAGGGGCCCCGCCGGTTAACGCGAAGAGGTCGCCACAAGGGTCGCCCCTACAGCGCGTGGTGATGAAATGCCTGGCGAAAGATCCGGACGAGCGTTGGCAATCCGCCGCCGATTTGCGCGACGAATTGAAATGGATCAAAGAAGGCGAAGGGGCAGGGACGGGGACCCCAGGTTATGCGATGGGGGCCCTGCCCTCACGCGAACAGGAGGGCACCGCAAGCCGCGCCCCTACAAAGGCACTGCCGTGGGTGCTGGCAGCGGTCGGCCTTGTTGGTTGCGTGGTTCTCGCCATTCTCGCGGCGCGGAATACGCTCCAGCCCAAAACAGAAGAAAGCGCTATTCGTTTTTCTATCTCGCCGCCAGAGAATACGAGCTTTCATTACTATACTGGTGGCACCTACACTGGAGGGTTCAGCCTTTCACCGGACGGCCACCGCTTGGCCTTCTTGACCGGGACGCTGAACCCTTGGGTCGGGACCCAACTCTGGGTGCGTTCGCTCGATGAGCTCGCCGCCAAGCCGCTCCCTGGGACGGAGGGCGCCTCGTACCCGTTTTGGTCGCCGGATGGCCGCTACCTCGGCTTTATAGCGGACGGCAAACTGAAGAAGGTCGAAGTGGCGGGCGGGCCACCTCAAACGCTGTGTGATGCGGGAGGAGTGGCCGCTGTGTTGACCCAGCAGGGCGGAACGTGGAATCGAGAAGGGGTAATCGTCTTTGTAAGTCATGGCAGCCTCTATCGAATTTCCGAAGCGGGCGGAGCGCCCACACTCGTCGCGGAGCCCGATGCAGCGCGGCAAGAAACCTACTATTATTTGCCGCAGTTTCTGCCCGATGGCCGTCACTTCCTCGTCTTCGCCGCTTCGAGACTTGGGATGGCAGGGGCCGTTCGAGGGGGCTCTATTAAAGTTGGCTCGCTCGATTCGAAGAGGACCAAGGTTTTGCTCCAAGCGGGCTCATCCGGCATGTATACCGCAACCGGTTACATGCTCTACTTGCGGGACGCGATCTTGATGGCTCGCCGGTTCGACGCCAAGAGCTTGCGATTCACCGAAGAAGCCGTCCCAATCGCAGAGAACATCGGCTTCGATCCTGTTGGGGGGGCATATTTTTCAGTCTCTCAAAACGGGGTCCTGGCTTATCAAACCCGCGGCTACCCTAGTGGCGCGAACAACCAAATGGTGTGGTTCGGCCGCAAGGGAGAGAAACTTGGAAACGTGGGGCAAACCGGGTCCTACACGAATCCGGCCCTCTCACCCGACGGAGCCAAACTCGCCGTCGGGTTGTTCGACCCCAAGCTCAACACACGGGACATCTGGGTGTATGACTTGAAGCGAGGCACGAGCTCGCGCCTCACCTTCAATCCCGCTGATGACTTCGCCCCGGCGTGGTCACATGATGGAAGCCGTATCATGTTTTCATCAGACCGCAAAGGCCAGCGCGACATTTACCAGAAACCCGCCAATGGTCTCGGAACAACCGAATCCGTTTTTGAGTCCAAACAACAACGGAAAAGCCTTAACGACTGGTCGCCTGACGGTCGCTATGTTGTGTTCAGCACGTTTGAGAATGACATCCCCTCGCGTAGCTTGTGGGTCTTGCCCCTCTTCGGCGAGCGGACGCCTTACACCATCGTCCAAGGCAGATCCTATATCGACAGCGCCCAATTCTCACCTAACGGGCGATATGTGGCATACTCCGCCGATGAAACGGGGAGACCGGAAATTTATGTCCAAACTTTCCCAGAGCGCGGCGGCAAATGGCAGGTCTCGACGGGCGGCGGGGTTGAGCCGATGTGGCGGCACGATGGCAAAGAGCTTTTTTATCTGACGCTGGATAACAAAGTGATGGCGGTGGACGTCAAGACCGACTTGTCGCAGTTTGAAGCCGGGGCGCAGAAACCGCTTTTTCAAGTTCAACTCGTTCCAGGCGGTTGGAGAAATCGCTATGTCGTCTCACCCGACGGCCAGCGGTTTCTCATGGTCGTGCCCGCCAGTGAGGCCAAGCCTGCGCCGATTACCGTGGTGGTCAACTGGACGGCGCTGTTGAAAAACAATGGCAAGTGACGAGGCAAGAAAAGTGACAAGGGGCGAGTGGCAAGTGTAAAGTTGGAGTTCCAAAAGACGCGGGGCCACATTCGCTTTAGAGTCGCCTATACGCCAAAACTTCAATTGTGATAGAATTCCAAGGTCAAGCAATCATCTCAAATCCGTAAAAGGGTGAAAGCAATGGGAAAAAAGAATCGGGCTCATTTGGTTTTGGCCATCATCTTGCTGGCGGCGTTTCTGGTCCCGGCAGCCGCCGCACAGAAATCTGGAACCCCGGTAAAACCGGCAAAGAGTCCAGCTGCTTCCTCTGTTAAGTCTCAGACCGAAGCCACGGCAAATAGTGCGGCGTCAACGGACAAGGTCGTGATGAAGGTCGGCGCATCGCAGGTAACTCAATCCGAAATCGACTCCATAATCTCCAATCTTAGTCCACAGGCTCAGCAGACTCTGGCCGCGCAGGGCCGGCGACCCCTGGGCGATGAGTACGCGAAGGTTCTCTTGCTATCGCAGCAGGCGGAAAATGACCACCTGGATTCATCCCCGGAGATTCACCGGCGCCTCGAGCTGCAAAGGGTCCAGACGCTCGCCCAGGCGGAATACGAAAAAATGGCAGGTGAAGTCAAAGTCAGTCCGGATGAGATTGGCCGGTATTTCACCGCCCACCAGCCAGAGTACGAAACGGCCCAAGTGCGTGAGTATGTGGTCCGAAAAAAGCCGGTGGGCGCAAAGGAAGGGACGGTGGGGCTGACCCCTGAGGAAGCGACGGCCAAGGCTGATTCCATGCGCAAAGCCCTGGCAGCCGGGACCGATCCTAAAAAGGTTGCGCAGGATTTTGCCATGCCCAACGTGGTGATGAGCGATGCCGAGCCGCGCACCATCCGGCGAGGCCAGTTGTTACCCGCCTTGGACAAGGCGGCATTCGAGTTGAAGGATGGCCAGGTTTCGGATTCATTGGATACACCCCAAGCTCTCGTTTTCCTTCAAGTTGTCGGACACCACCAGGCAGATCAGAAGGAAGTTGCGCCAGAAATCGAAAATGCCCTTCGACAACAGAAGCTGGATGCTGAACTCGCCGGCCTGCGCAGCAAAACCAATGTTTGGATGGACGAAGATTACTTCAAGGGTCCGACGGCGGCTGCGCCCGCGTCTCCACAGCAACCTCTCGCGGCTCCTCCAGCGCCCAAGCCGTAGGAAAGAGTTCGACCCAAGTTTAGCAAAGGCTATCCTGATGCTTTATATTTTACCTCCATCTCGTTGGCATTTCTAATCGTTTGGAATCCTTCTTATCTGCCGGGGAGCGGCGCTCAATTTGTCTCCCTGATTTGGTTCCTTCAGCGCTCCGCTCAGAATGTTTTGTCCATCACAATTTGTTTTCAACAGGTCTGTTGAAAAGTTTGTGGAAAAGGATACCCGAAACAGATTTAAGAGTCCGAATCTAAATAGCTTCTGACTCTTTGCACCAATGTGAAGCATTCGCCATGTCAGGGTTGGAAGAAAACGAGACGCCGCCAAGTCGATTGGAAAATTTCTTTGAAAATCCTTCGGTACTTTACGAATTGAGACAGGTTTGGAATTCAAGTTGCGATGAAAAACAAATCCTCACTGACATTTTGCGGTTTGGGAAAGTTTTGTTCAGGCTTTCAAAGTTGCGGGACGATTAAAGCAGGGGCTGGGGTTTCTTGAGCTTTACATCAATCTCCTGGTTGTCTTTGTTAATGTCAATATCTTTGCCATACGATTCGTGAAGCTCGGAGGTCACCATCAGTCGGACGGTGCCCTTGGGAATGTCTGTAAACCGGTAACGACCCTGAAGATTGGTCTTGGCACTATAAGAAATCATCTTTGAATGTTTAAATTTATATTTGCTTTCTACCTCATGGAATTGCAGGGTCAATCGGGCTTGGTTGATCGGCTTCCCGGTTACTGCGTCCGTCACCACGATGTGGATGTTGGTCCGATCGTTTTCCGCGGCCTTAAGCAAAGGCTGAGCCCCTGCAATAAATCCGCAGGCGATTCCAACCCAAAACATCCTTTGCAACACCGCCCTCCGAGTTCGAGACATATGCAACCCCCTCACAGCGTAAATTTCTGGCGGCAGGCTCAACCAAAGTATATGTAACCGCTTTGGATTTATTCCGCACTCTAATTATACCAGAGATAGCTTCCGCCATGAGTCGAATTCAAACCTTCCCCATCTCATATGGGACAAATCGTTGACTTACTGGCGCAACTCTTATAACTTTGCCAGCACGGGATTATATTGCCGGATTGGCGGCATACCTCAAGTCGGCAGTCACATTTTTCCCGCTGCGGAATTCCTTTAATACCCCGCCCTCGGCTGGAAGAGCCACCCGACGCCGGCAGGGTTGCGTCCGTTAGAATTTAGGTTTCGGAGGAAGCTTATTATGGGATTTGCGACCGACGCTATTCACGTGGGGCAGGAGGCCGACTCCGCCACAGGGGCAATTATTGTCCCTATCTACCAGACTTCCACATTCGTCCAGGAGGAACTGGGCAAGCATAAAGGGTACGAATACGCCCGCACGGGGAACCCTACCCGGGCGGCGCTGGAAAAGAATCTTGCCTGCCTTGAGGGCGGACGCTTTGGCTATGCGTTTGCCTCTGGCATGGCGGCCATCAACGCCCTGATGACCTTATTCAAGGCTGGGGACCACGTGGTGGCTGGCCACGACCTTTATGGCGGCACCTTCCGCCTTTTTGAGCGCATTCTGAAGGATTTCGGTATCACTTTCAGCTACGTCAACACCTGCCGGCTGGAAGAGGTGGAATCGGCCATCCATCCCAATACGCGCTTGGTTTATATTGAAACTCCCACCAACCCTCTCATGCAGATTACGGACATCGCTGCCGTGGCAAAGCTGGCGCGCCAGAACGGCATCCTGATGGCGGTTGACAACACTTTTATGAGCCCTTACCTCCAGCGCCCACTCGAGTTGGGTGCGGACTTCGTTCTGCATAGCACCACCAAATATCTGAACGGCCACAGCGACGGGGTGGGCGGCGCGGTCATCCTGAACGACCCAGCGCTCGCCGAACGTCTGAAGTTTGTCCAGAACGCCGCTGGCGCGATTCTCGGGCCGTTTGATAGCTGGCTGGTGCTGCGCGGTGTAAAAACTCTCGCTCTCCGCATGGCGCGGCATACCGAAAACGGCATGGCGATCGCCAAGCATCTCGAGGGCCATCCCAAGGTTAAAAAAGTGAATTACCCGGGCCTCAGTTCCCACCCTCAGCACGAACTAGCCAAGAAGCAGATGCGAGGCTTTGGTGGGATGATCTCATTCGAAACTGGATCGTTGGACAACGCCCGGAAAGTTCTCAAGTCTGTCCGCCTCTGTTCCCTGGCGGAAAGTCTGGGCGGCGTCGAGACTCTGATTTCCCACCCCGCCTCCATGACCCACGCCAGCGTCCCTGCCGACCAGCGGCGCCGCATGGGCATTACTGAGGGCCTCGTGCGAATCTCGGTAGGCATTGAAGAAGTTGAGGATTTGATCGCGGACCTGGATCAGGCGCTGGCCAAAGTTTGATTAAACCGTGGAAAAAATTCACGGACCTTCGTAAACTCGATAACGATTCAAGTCCGCAACTCTCAAGGCTCCGGTTCATCGCCGGGCATGACAGCATCAGCACGGATCGCCTGCTTCACCGATTCCCCAACCCACTTCAAATAGGCTTGCGAGCCGTCAACAATGGGCAGGCAAATAATTTCAGGCGTCGTATAGCTGTGAATTTTCAAGATGGCCCTGCGAACTTCGGGGAAAAGGTCCCGAGTACTTTTGATGAGCAACAGGAACTCGCGCTCCTCCGCCAACTTCCCTTCCCAACGATAGATTGATTGAATGGCCTGCGAGATGTTAACACACGCCGCCAGGCGCGATTCCACCAGGTGGCGCGCGATTTTGAGGCACTCGCGCCGGCTTGAGGCTGTCACCAAAATCAAAATCTTGTCGGTCATAAAGCGTCCCGAAGAGGCTTGGTCTAAACGCCAAATTCAACTGGCTTGGGTAGAGCTCATGACGGCGACCGGCAGCGGCTTGATCCTCGTTACTTCCGCTTCATTCCGACGCCGAATTGATTTCCCGCATGCACCACTTTCCCATTGGTGATTGTGAGTTCAAGCAATTTCTCGCTCTGTACCTGACGGCCTTCTTCATCCTGCAACGCGGCCACGATCTTTTTCGTTGTGGCATCGATAATCTCGCCGGTTGAAGAGTAAGCGAATCGGCCATCCAAACTGAAGCTGATCCACCCGGGCAGGTCGCGGACTTTGACGCTGCTCATCTGCCGGGGCGGCATCGCCGTCACATCGAAAATGTGAATCATGTGGTTGGCTCCGTCGGCAACCCAGAGTTCGCGTTCGTCTGGACTCAAAGCGATGCCGTGGCTCGGGCACCCATGCCGCTTGACGGGGCCTGGCGGGAATCCCTGCACCGGGACGCTATAAAGTTTCCGGCCGGTGCGCAAGTCACCCACCTCAAACCCCAGCAGACCATTCACGTTTACGAAGCAGAGCGTGTTGCTCCCATTGACGGTGAACGGACGGACAGAGCCGGAAAATGGACCGACCTGGCGGACGACTTTCTTGCTCCGCGTATCAACAACCGAAAGCAGTGGAGACCTCAAGCCAGCCAAGTAGGCCTGCTTGCCATCAAGCGAGCAGATCGTGTTGTGCGAACCCGAATTGGTCTCAATCTTTTTGATCACGGCGCCCGTGGCCGCGTTCACCACGTTCCATAATTCTCCTTCGAGCTGGGGGACGTAGAGCGTCTTGCCGTCCGGGGTGATGGCCAACCTATCACAGCCGCCTTCATAGGCGCGGTCCCACAACACCTTGCCCGTGACGGCATCCAAGGCCATCATGCGGGTAAGAGATGTCACGTAGACCCGGCCGGTCTTCGCGCTTGCGGCTATGCCCTTAACGTTTTCCACCTTTTGTCCGGGCAGGAAAGTCCAGGTCGGGATGCGCTTCACAAATCGGTATCCGTGATCGATGTCGAAGACCAGGATGCCGACACCGCCATACTCGACGTAGTTGCGAATGCCCGGGCTGGCGACATAAAGCAGGTGCTTGGTATTGCCGGAAGTCGCCTGGCCGCACAAGAAAGATGCCGCGAATAACACAGCTAAGAAGCCGCTCGCGAAGGCTCGAAGTCTAATGGCGCTCATTTTCATTTCACCTTTGATGCTCTGTGAATTTAGGCTACCTGCTGCTGCCTCGCGCAGAATCTCGCCCGGTCGATTCATGGCCGCGCTTGCCAG
>DASYXZ010000038.1:0-18653 GCA_035934315.1 Terriglobia bacterium
GCTACGATGCGCTCGGTGATACATCTCACGCTTGCGTTTCGTCCCGCACTCTCCAATAATACTTCCATGCTAACGCACAACAACCCCCGCCTGACTCTGGAAGGCGCTCGCGCCGTCCTGGCTGCGGCGGAAAAGAAAGCACGCGAGATTGGGGTGCCCATGAACATCGCCGTGGTGGATGATGGCGGACACTTGCTGGTCTTCGCGCGCATGGACGGCGCCAAACTTTCTTCCATTGAGGTTTCGATGACCAAAGCTCAGGCGTGCGCTTTACGTCGCGGCGCCACCGGGCCGGCACTCGCCGCAGGCGAACCGGGCGTGATCCTCTCACTCGGCCTGTCGCTGGCAACGGGCGGAAAACTCACGGCCATTCGCGGCGGCCTGCCGTTATTTGTAGGCGGACAATGCGTCGGCGGGATCGGAGTGAGCGCCGGCTCAGAAGACGAAGATGTCCTGGTAGCCCAAGCGGGTGTTGATGCCCTGGCCCAATTTGCCTGATGCCCACCCAACCTCAACCACTCCGCGTTAATAAGCCGCTGTATTCGAACGGAAAAGAAATTGCCAAACACATTTTTCTTGAAGTGATGACGGCGATTGACGTTCGCCGCGCCATGCGCGCCAAACTCAAACTCCAGGATAACGCGTTGATGGCAGGTCAAGTGCAGATTCCCCTTTTGCGACCACCGCGCGTGGTGGCTTTTGGAAAAGCCGCCAACCGGATGGCAACGTCCCTTCACGAGATTTTGGGCGGCCGGGTGGAAGCCGGTGTGGTGATCGCGCCGGCTGAGCCCGTAAAGAAATTGGATCGTTTCCGTTATTTTGTCGGCGGCCATCCTTATCCCAACGCCGGCAGCCTGCAGGGCGCCAGCGCCGCGCTGGAGTTGGTCTCGAATCTCACCAGTGATGATGCTGTGATTTTTCTGGTTTCGGGTGGAGGGTCAACGCTCTTCGAACAGCCTCTCGATGCGGAGATCACGTTGAACGATCTGCTCGAGTTCAACCGGCTGCTGGTGACCGGCGGGCTGCCCATCGAGCAAATTAACGTTTTGCGCAAACACCTTTCCGCGGTGAAGGGTGGCCGTCTTGCGATTCACGCTTACCCGGCCCACCAATTAACCTTGTATATTTCCGACGTTCCGGATCACCTGCCTTCGATGGTGGCGTCCGGCCCGACCATGCCGGATGAGTCGACAACCGGCGAGTGCCATGCTCTTGCGGAAAAATATAAATTGACCATGAAATTTCCGCAGAGCATTCGCAATCTTTTCGAGAGCCACGCACTCGAAGAAACGCCCAAGCCCGGGGATGAACGCTTTTCACATTCGAATTTTTTCTGCCTGCTCTCCAACCTTGACGCAGTTGAGGCGGCGAAATCAGCCGCCGAGAAATCAGGGTTCCATTGTGAAATTGATTCGGGCGTGTGGGATGCTGACTTTAAACAAGTGGCCGACGCAAGCCTGGCGGCGCTCGTGGCTTTGAAGGGGCAGCATCCGGACAAGCCCGTCGCATTGGTGGCGGGAGGCGAAGTCACCTGTCCAGTCACCGGGCCTGGCGCGGGCGGCCGCAACCAGGCGTTTGCTTTGTATGCGGCCCAGCGAATCGCAGGGCAAAAGCAAGTGGTCTTGAGTGCGGGGACTGACGGGCGTGACGGCAACAGTCCCACGAGCGGCGCGGTGGCCGATGGGCAGACGATATCACGCGCCTGCGACCGCGGCTTTGACCCGGCGCGGTATCTCGCGCAGAGCGATTCCTATCATTTTTTTCGGTCGCTCGGCGATATCATTGACACTGGATTCACAGATAATAATGTGCGCGACGTACGGCTGTGGCTGGATTTTAGTTAGAGAAAAACCGTCCTTTCTCCGTGGTCAGTTGTGGTTGGAGGAGCGACGCGGGGATGACGGGCCACTGATAACTGACTATGGACCACTAACTACTGACACAACACCCCAGGAGAATTCTTATGCCCAATAAAATTGCCTTCATCGGTCTTGGAATAATGGGCCAACCCATGGCTTTGAACCTGGTGAAAGCCGGTCATAACGTAACGGTTTTCAACCGGGATCGCGCCAAGACGAAGTCAATCGAGCAGGCGGGCGCGCGCGTGGCCGGGAGTCCGGCAGAAGCAGCGCGTGACGCTGAAATTATCTGGAGCATCGTGAGTGACACCGCGGCGATGGAAGAAGTTGTGATGGGCAGAGGGGGAATAATTGAAACCATCCGCCCGGGTGCTGTGCTGATCGACTCCAGCACCATCAGTCCCACCGTGAGCCGCAAATTTGCCTGCCATCTCGCGGGCAAGGACGCCAAAATGCTTGACGCGCCGGTGACGGGCAGCAAACACGGCGCTGAAAAAGGCGAGTTGACTTTTATGATTGGCGGCGAGCGCGAGGTTTTTGAGCGCATGATTCCCCTGCTCGCCGTGCAGGGGAAAAAGCACATTTATTGCGGCGCGCAAGGCTCAGGCCTCTCCGCCAAGCTCGCCCAGAACGCCATCCAGGCGACGATGGTGGAGGTTTTTTGCGAGGGTTTTGTGCTGGCCACCAAGGCTGGAGTGCTCCCGGAAACTATGCTCGAAATAATTCAGTCCAGCATGGCGCGCGCCAACCTGACGGACTTCAAGGCGCCGTTTATTCTTAAGGGTGACTTCACGCCTTATTTCCCGCTCAAACTTATGCACAAGGATTTGGAACTGGCCATGGAAGCCGCCTATGCGCAGAACGTTCCCATGCCCACCACCGCCGCGGTAAAAGAAACCTACGGCGCAGCCAAAGCGCAGGGCAAAGGCAACATGGATTACGCCGCCGTGATTACTTTTCTGGAAGAGTTGGCGGGAGTCAAAGTGCGCGAAAGCGCCTCAAAAGTAAAAGGGTAAAAGTTATTTCTTTAGAGATGAAAAGGGAGGGGCGGGCATCAATCGTGCCCTTTCACCTTCACCCTTTTCTTAGGTAGTCGTCATCCCCCGTCAACCAGTCCATGCGGATGGGGCTGAAGATATCGAGGTCGAGCGTATCTTCCAAAGCGACGGCGCTGTGGGGAACGTTGGATGGGATGTGGAGCACCTCACCGGCGCGGACAACCACTTCTTTGCCTTCCATTCCAAACTTCAGCGCTCCCTCGACAATATATGAAATCTGTTCGCTCTCGTGCTGGTGCGTGGGTACCACGCCGCCTTTGGCTATGAAAACCTGCGCCAGCATGGCCTTCTCGCCGGTAATCACTTTGCGCCAGACTTTCGGGTTCATCACTTCTTTCTTCACTGTCTCCCAGGCAAATTGTTCCATTTCATTTCCTCCCCGCGTTTTTTGTCCGACGTTATGCTCTGCATGGCACGCGCGTCCGAACATTCTACACGTCTGCCGCTCCCGTTGGAGATAAAATAGCCGTGGTCTCGATTTGGTTTTTTCCGCTGGTAATTATCGCCCACCTGTTATATCTAATTATCCGCCAATCTGGAGGTTCACCATGCGCAATCGCATCCATATGGTTTTGCTGGCCGGCTGCCTGACTTATGCCTGTCCTTTGGCAGCCCAAATGAATTGCACGGTCGTCGTCAACTCGCCGGAAGACCAACTGATGCTGGCGGTGAACGGCGCCGATAACCCGCAGGATCAGGTGGCCGCCCTGGACAAATACGTCCAGGCGCACGCCGACTCAACATTCATGCCCTGCGTCAACGCCTCTTACACGGCGGCGTATTTGAAGCTCAACAATTTCGATAAGGCCATTGAATATGGCGAGAAAGATTTCACAGCCAATACCGCGGACATTAACGTGATGTTGAACCTACTGCGCGCCTATGTGGGCGCCGGCAACGCGAGCGATGCGGCTTTTGATATCATCAATAAAGTTCCGGACGAAATCAAGAAGGAATCGAATCCCTCGCGGCCCGCAAAAATGAACGATGCCGACTGGCAAAAGGCCCAGCAAGACCTTGCCGAACAAACCAAAAACGAGCGCGCCTACGGGGAATATGCGTTCTTCCAACTTCTGCCACGCGTCACTGAACCCACCAAGCAGATCCAATTCCTGGATAGCTTTATGACCTCCTATCCGGACACCCCCAACGTGAGCCAGGTTAATTTCCAATATTTCGTCGCCTACAAGCGCGCCAACAACGCTGCCAAAGCGGACGAATACGGCGAAAAGTCCATTGCCTCTGATCCCAATAACGTGGCCACGCTCAACCTGGTGGCGGATGATTACGCCACCCGCCAGACGAATCTGGACAAGGCAACACAATACGCCACCAAGGTTCTGCAACTGGCGCCCGCCATGAAAAAACCCGATGGCATGACTGATGCGGACTTTAAAACAAATCAGAATAACCAGCTCGGCCTGGCCCACACTACCCTGGGCTACATCGCGTTCCTGAAAGCCGGCAAGACGCGCAAGGTGGCGCCCGCCATCCAGGAGTTCAAAACTGCGGTTGATTTGTTGGGAGCGAATCCCGAGCTCCAGGGCAAGGCGTTGTATTTTTTGGGAAGCGCTTATGAGTTTGAATACCCGCCCAACCACAAGGCGGCGGCTGATGCTTTGGGTCGGGTCGCCGGCCCCTGGCAAGGGCAGGCCCAGGGACTTCTGGCTAAGGTCAAAAGGGCCGAGCACCGTTAATTTGCTGGGGGGGAATTTACCCGGCGCGGAATCGAGTCCGTGCGAGAAAAAAAGTTTGTTCCCCAAATAAATCGCGGGGCTCGAAATTTGATTAACCTCACGGCGCTTCCGAGCGTCCTGAGTTTCGCCTCCAAATAAAATATACCGGGACGCCGAGCGCGACAATCAGCGCACCGAAGCCCGCCTCGACCGGCTTCTCCATCAGCATGTTCGCAACAAACCAGGCAGCGGCAAGCACAAAAATAATCGGGACGAATGGATAGCCAATCACCCGATAGGGGCGGGGCAAGTCAGGTTTCTTGCGCCGCAGAATAATAACTGCAAGCGTCGTCAACGCGTAGAAAAGCCAGCCGGCAAAAACTGTGTAAGTGAAAAGTTGTTCGTAGCCAGCAAGTAGAACGAGGAAGCCAGACCACACTCCCTGCACCAACAGCGCGTGGTGAGGAGTGCGGAAGCGCGGGTGGACGGCGGCACACCACTTGAAAAACAATCCATCTTTCGCCATCGCATAGTAAACGCGCGCGCCGGCGAGAATCGACCCATTCAAGCTCCCGATGGCCGCCACGATCACCGCCATGGCGACAAGGTTTGCACCCCACGGGCCGAAAATTCGAACCGCCGCATCCGTGCCCACACGCGGCGAGTTTGCAATCTCCTCGAGCGTCAGCACGTGGTAGTAAACCAGGTTCAAACCCACGTAAATAACAATGACTGCGGAAGTCCCGAGGACCAGCGCCAAGGGCAGGTTGCGCTCCGGGTGCGCAACTTCTCCGGCGGCAAACGTGACGTTGTTCCAACCTTCGTAAGCCCAGAGCGCCGCCACCATCGCGACTCCGAAGGCGGAAAGAAAACCCATCCCGCTGGGCGCGGGGATGGTGGAAACTTTGGCCGGTGCGCCATGCGTCAGGAGATAGCCGAGCGCGATAAGCGCCACAATGGTCCCAAGGTTCAAACCCGTAAGAGCCGACTGCACCCAGCCGCCTTCGCGCACCCCGATGTAATTGATGGCGGTCAGCACCACGACGGCGGCAATTCCCGCCAGTTTTTGTTCCAAGGAAGAGAGAGGGAAAAAATTTCCAAGATAGCGCGCAAAACCCGCCGCCAGAGTTGCGATACCGCCCGATTGCTGCACAGTGAAAAACATCCACCCACACAAGAATCCGGTGAGCGGGCCGTAAGCCTCGCGCAGGTAAACGTATTGGCCGCCGGCTTGCGGCAGCATGGCGGCTAACTCGGCAAAAGATAGCGCGCCGAAAAGACTGAGGATGCCGGCTACGACCCAAACCGCCATGCCGGCGCGCGCGCTGCCCACATCGCGGGTGATTTCAGAAGGAACAATAAAGATTGCGGAGCCGATCATGATGCCGACCACGATTGCTGTGGCCTGCCAGAGTCCAAGTGCCCGCAGTAGTTTCGGCTCGGTCGCCCGCTCGGATGATTCGCTTGCGGCTTGCGGAGATATGTTCATAAATGAGGATTCGGGGTTCGCACTCCTCCGCCCGGCCTCTGTCGCGAGAAGCGGTGAAGGGCGCGTCGTCCCCGAGTTTCCGCGCCACGATACGGGATTGTGAAGCGGTGGTCAATCGCTATCCCATCAAACTCACCGAAGCTCCCTTGCGATAGTACTACTTTTTGATGTATGCTATACATCATGAGACGCACTCAACTGTATTTGGACGATGATATTTGGAAGACTCTGCACGTTCAGGCGCGACAATCGCGCACGTCGGTTTCCGAGCTGGTCCGCCGAGCCGTGCGCGCGGAGTATGGGAATTCGCCTGCCCATCGCCGTCAGGCTATGCAGGATTGGGTTGGGGTATGGAAGGACCGAAAGGACCTCCGTGACTCCCTGACTTACGTGCGCCAGCTTCGAAAGGGAATGCGGCTCCGGAGATTTGCGTCTTGAAAGCCGTGCTCATCGACTCTGATATCCTGATCGAGGTCTCTCTCGCGCGCGATCCCGACATTCTGGCGCGATGGGAGGAACTTGGCCGCGGCGAGGACGTGATGCTCTGTTCGCCGGTGACCATCGCCGAGCTTTGGCACGGCGCACGGCCACATGAGCACAAAGCTTTAGGTTCGCTTTTTGGCGCGATGACCCCGATACCCATCGACGCAGAGATTGGGCAGCGGGCAGGAGCGTACTTGAGGCGGTATTCCAAGAGCCACCATGTAGAGTTGGGAGACGCGTTGATCGCCGCTTCGGCCTCCATTCACCAAGTGGATCTCTGGACGCGGAACCACAAGCACTATCCCATGAACGATGTCACATTCTATTAGGCGGCGCGCAACCACGCTTTCCGCTTAGTGTTTTGCGGCGGGGAATTCCACTTTGGGAACCGCGCGCGCTGCCTCAGGCGCTTTGAAGTAATCCTCATTGCGTTTGAACCCAGCCCACTGGGCGAACAAACTGTTGGGGAAAAGGCCGATATAAGTGTTGTAGTCCTGGATTGCCTCGTTGTAGCGCCGGCGCTCCACGGCAATGCGGTTCTCGGTGCCCGCCAACTCGTCCTGCAAGCGCAGAAAATTTTCATTGGATTTGAGCTGGGGATAATTCTCCACAATCAACATCAAGCGTCCCAGCGCTGAATCAAGTTGTCCGTTGGCCGCCATCTTTTCGCCGGGCGTCCTGGCGCCCATCATCGCAGCGCGCGCGGCGGCGATGTCGCCAAAAACGGTTTCTTCATGCGCGGCAAAACCCTTCACGGTTTCAACCAGGTTGGGAATCAGGTCGGCGCGCCGCTGGAGCACGTTGTCCACCTGCGCCCAAGCCGCTTTGATGGCCTCACTCTTGGTGACCATCGCGTTCCTGCGGTCCACATACATGCTGCCGAACACCAGTGCGATAAAAATGAAAATGGCAAAGAGAACGCCCAGCACGACCAAGGCTACTTTCATGTTTTAACCTCCGATTCGAAATCCAAGAAAGCTTGGAGTTAAAAGTTAGGAGTTAAGATTCAGTAGCTCCGCTTTCATCTCTCGACGCTCGACCATCATACGGACTTTTAACTTTCGACTTTTGACTGTCAAGCCACCGGTCAAACTCGTCCTCGGCACGCAGTAAGCTTTCAAGATAGCTACGAAATGTGGCGGCGGCATCCACATCCTTTTCCGCCAGCTTTTTTTCTCGGACATCGAGAAGTGTGCGGAACGGCTGAGAATCAAAACTCAGGAGCGTCGCCAATCGATCAGCCACCTCGCGTTTGGACTGGGGCGGCTTTTCGCCCAGGGCGATCAGCGCGTGCCGGAAAAGCGTAAAAAAAGTTGAGAGTGATGCCGTCATCAGTTGCATCAACCTCTTCGGTTTGGGCGGAAAAGTTAAATAATTCTGGCGCAGGCGAATCAGGTTGATCCGTAACTCGCGTTCCACCTGATGGGCGTGAAGACTCATGGGCACGTCCAAATCCGCAAAATCATCTTCCCCGAACAATACCCGGCGCTTTGCCTTGATATCCAGAAACTCGATGGCAAAAACATCGGCGGCGTTGCGCAAGTCTTCCAGAGTAAAAATCATGGGCGCCGGATGCCCTTTGCCCACCCACCATTGCCCCGCCGGATTTAATTTTTCCAGGTTCTCCGGGTCCATGCGCTCGAGCACACACATCACGTTCAGGTCAGAGTACCCGGCATGGAATTCATCTGTCGCCGCTGATCCGTAGAGGATCACGGACTTGAGATTCGCTCCCGCAGCAGTCTTTAATTTTTCCACCAGCTCGTTCAACAGTTTTTCCATTCCACGAAACCTCATTAGTTCTCAATCTCAAAGCGTAAATCACAAATCTACAATTCTTCTACCAGCTTCCTCCTGCTCCACCCCCACCGGACATTCCACCACCAAACCCGCCGAAGCCACCTCCCCCACCGCCGCTGAATCCACCACCGCCGAATCCACCGCCTCCCCAAAATATTCCGGGGCCGACCATTCCGATTCCTCGCCCGCCCCGATTGCGAATAATGGTGAGGACTATTAACAACACAATGATGCCGACCGGTAAAAAAGGGAAACTGTTTTGGCCGCTGGGGCTCTCTTCGTCCTGGACTGGAACCGGTGTGGCAACATTCGACAAACTATCGAGCTTCACGCCGCGATCAGTGGCGATCACTTCCGCAATTTCAGCGGTAAGGTCAAGCAAGCCACCGTTGTAATCTCCCGCTCGAAGTCTGGGCGCCATCTCGCGGCCAAAGCCGCCGACTTTGCCATCGGGCAGAATGGGTTCGAGTCCGTAACCCACTTCAGTCCAATACTTGTGGTCGTCCGTGGCCAGCAAAACCAGGATGCCGCGATTATCGTCCTTGTGGCCAACGCCCCACTGTTTGAAAAGATTATTCGCGAAATCCGCCGCCTCCAGACCTTCAAGCGTTTTGATGGTCACCACGGAAATCTGGGCGTGAGTTTTCTCATCGACTTCCGTGCAGAGCGCCGTAATCTGCGCCGCAGTTTGCGCGTCAAGTACGCCGGCAAAGTCATTAACGTAACCTTGCGGATTGAGGTCTTTGATTTTTTCCGCGCGTGCTGCGAGGGGGAGACAGAAAATTCCAAAGAGAGTAATTATCCAACGGTAGCACGAGAGTCTTGTTCGCGGGGGGTGCATAGTTGCCGAATTAAAGCTGTGAAAAAATGACTGAAAAGCAACACAGCCTCACGCAAAGGCGCAAGATACAAATCAAGGAGTTCTCCTTGGCGAACCTTTGTGCCTCAGCGTCTTTGCGAGAGGCTGTTTATTCTTCCCTTCTTTATTATGGCATATAGAGGAATTGCAGAACTACCTCCGCCCTGCCACGCACACGAAATTGGCTGCATCGTTTACGTCGCCGCTCCCTTTATATTTTGCGATTTGTGGGTAAGGGCAGAGCGGGCGCGTCATCTTCACGCCGCGCGCCGGGTTTCCATCATCCATGTACTTGGTGGCGATAATAGAGGACGGGGCGACGCCTTTTTCAACCCACTGTTCGAGAGCCAGGTAAATATTGTGGCCGGAGTCGGACTTTGCGTCACCGCCCCATTGCCCAAATGAATTCGGTCCGGGACCGCCGCCGCAGTGTTGCATCCCCGGCGCCATGAAGAGGCGCACAAACGAGCCTGTTTCATGTTGTCCCATTTTTGCCACCACGCTGTTGTAATAGTCGATGGTGTTGGTCGCTGGAATCGCGGCATCGCTCCAGCCGTGGTACAGAATCAGCTTGCCACCGCGTTTCATGAAAGGGCGAAGGTTGGGATTGACGGCGTTCAACGCATCCCCCGTTTTCGTATCGGCCAGCCTGGCGCCCTGGTCCACGCTAAAAGTTTTGTAATCCCAATCCGATTTTTCATAAACCATGTTGGTAAAGAATCCCTTCCCGAAAAATGAGATCAGGCTGCGGCCGGGATCGTTGCCGGTAATCCACAGCAGCCAGCCTCCGGGTCCCGTCTCGCCGCCCGGCAGATAACCGGGAAAAATCCGGCGTCCCGCCGAATCGTGCGGGCCCGCATAAATCTTTTTCAGCGCGGCCACTTGCGGTGCGGTGAGGCAAGCGTCGGAATTGGCGTCTTTGCAGAGCAGTGTCTCCGGATTAAAGTGGCATTGCCTCGGGTCATTCAAGATGCCGTCGCGCAAACCATCCTGAGCGTCGCAGGCCGCGAGCACTGCCACACCGAGAGCCGGAATCTTGCTTGCCGGAATGTAACTGGCCGGGTCGAGCGTGGTGGCTTGCACGTCCCACATTGCGCCGACCAGAAGATGCGTCCAATAATTTGCCGGAGCGCCCGCCAGGATTCCATCGTAATCATCGGGAAAACGCTGAGCCTCCATCAACGCCTCGCGGCCGCCATCCGAACAACTGGCGAAATAAGAATGTTGGGGATTGCTGCCGTAAAACGCATCGATGATTGCCCGGGCTTTTATGGTCATCTCGTGAATGCCGCGATACCCGAAGTCAATCACCTTCTGAGGATGGCCGAGAGCCCACGCCGCGTCAGTGGTTGTGTGCCCCGTGTCTGTTCCTGCTGTGGCATAGCCGCGCTTTACGGCAGCGGCCATGCCCGGGTAGTCAATCACACCGGCGAAGCCGCCATTGCCCTGGCCCTTGAATTTCCCATTCCAGCCGGTGGCCGGCATCCAGACCTCGATTTTGATGTCGGAGTCAGGCGTGGGCGCTGCGTCAGCAACAACGCGGCAAAATGTTGGAACGCCCTTGAAGCCCGGCGGCGTTCGGTTGGGTGGAGATTGCGGCAAGGTGAAAGTTCCGGCCGGCACCAGTTGAGCCAGCGTGATTTTCGCGTTGCCCAGCGCCAGTGTTGCCAGGCTTTCACAAGGCGCTTGAGCGCCGCCCGCCCATTGGGCGGAAAGCGCGGATGCCAGCAGAGCCGCCAGAAACGGAATAATAAAAAGTCTGCGCATGGTGAACTCCTTCTGTGGAAATGACCGTGCTCTGTCAGGGCGGGCGAGGACCAACCTTTCCCTCTAGTCCCGGCGCGTCTAGTATAATCTCATGGTCATTTATCTTTCTCAGGATTATCTCAAGCAGGGGAGGAGCGCGCTAATGGCGCATTTATTCGATCCGCTCAAGATTCGCGAGGTGACATTTCCCAATTGCATTGGCGTGTCCCCCATGTGCCAATACTCGAGCGAAGACGGCTTCGCCAGCGACTGGCACCTGGTGCATCTCGGCAGTCGCGCGGTGGGCGGTGCGTGCCTCGTGATGACGGAGGCTACATCGGTCACGCTTGAAGGCCGCATCAGCCCCCAGGACCTTGGCTTGTGGAAGGGCGAGCAAATCCCGGCGCTCGAGCGCATCGTCAAATTCATTCACGGCCAGGGGAGCGTTGCCGGGATTCAATTGGCCCACGCCGGGCGCAAAGCCAGTACCTATCGTCCCGGCGGAGGACAGGGCGCAATTCCCAAAAACGCGGGCGGGTGGCGGCCCGTCGCACCGAGCGCCATTCCTTTTTCTGGAGATTATGCCGTGCCCGAGGCGCTCAGCCAGCAGGGCATACGCGAGATCGTGAATGCCTTTGCCAAGTCCGCCCAGCGCGCCTGCCGGGCGGGTTTTGCTGTCATTGAGATTCACGCCGCGCACGGCTATCTGCTGCACGAGTTTCTTTCGCCCTTCAGCAACCAGCGCAGCGACGAATACGGAGGTTCGTTTGAGAATCGTACCCGCCTGCTGCGCGAAGTGGTGGGTGCGGTGCGCGAAGTGTGGCCCAAAACCAATCCATTATTTCTTCGTATTTCGGCGACCGATTGGAAGGATGGCGGCTGGGACCTGGACCAGTCCATTGAATTGGCCGCCCAGGTTGCGCCCCTGGGTGTTGACCTGATTGATTGTTCGTCGGGCGGAATTCTGCCGGACATTCAGATTCCGGTGAAGGCCGGCTATCAGGTTCCATTCGCCCGTGATATTCGCAAAAAAACCGGAGTGATGACGGCGGCAGTGGGGCTGATCGATTCGCACGCTCAGGCTGATGCCATCATTCGCGAGGGTGAAGCTGACTTGGTCCTGATGGCGCGCGAGTTCCTGCGGCAGCCGTATTGGCCTTTGCGGGCGGCGAGTAAGATGAATTTCTCCGCGCCATGGCCAGTGCAGTACCTGAGGGCTGCGCCCAATAAAACTCCCGCGAAAGTTCCGCTGGATCTCGCGGCGCTCGAACACTGCTTCGCCGGGCAGCACGGTATTCCCGCGGGCAAAAAATAAGGGGCAACAAGAGAATGGTCCAAATGTGCCCGCTTCAAATCCCATTCTCCCATTGCCCAGCCGCCAACTTTCTTAGAGGCCGGCCAACCCGGCATTGGTGGTTTGAACTCCTAGATTTTCCCATCGCCCGTGGCGCTGCGAGCGAGCGGCTTGTCACTTTCGGCATAATCAGCACTCGACTCACCGGTTGAGGAGATATCCTGTGTTCCTGTCCGCTCGAATATTTCCTTGGCGCGCTTGGTCCAGGTGGAATCATCAGAGTGAACGGAGGTGAGAATGCCACCTTCCCTCATCCGGCCTTCGTAGCGTTTGGCCTCGTATTCAGGAATTCCCATTCCAATCAGGGCGCCCGTCAGCCCGCCTACCGCGCCACCCACACCCATGCCCGCCAGTGCGGCCATAATGGGGCCGGCGGCGATAAATGACCCGATGCCGGGAATCGCCAGAGCGCCAATGCCCACCAACCACCCCAGGGTACCGCCGATCATCGCCCCGGTTCCGGCGCCAGTCGCAGCGCCCTCCGGCGCCTTGGTATTCTTCTCATGAGCGAAATCCTTGGAGCCCGAATTTTCCGGAAACAACACGGAGATATCAGTGTTCCGAAATCCGGCTGCCTTCAAAGCGTCAACCCCGTGCTCGACGGCGGCCTAATTGGGATAAATTCCGAAAACTGCTGTATTTGACATATTGGTTTCTACTTTTGTGATTTGGTTTAATTTTCTTCATGACTTCCAGATGAACAAAGCGCCAAATGTTCGGCGGAACAAAGTATCGCTACTTTTTCCTGCTTTCCCCCCACTTCACAATTTCCCCCGCTCTTTTGGATCATAAGGGTAAAGGTCGTCTGCGGGCATTTCCCTGAGGACTTTCAAAGCAGATCGCATCCTGGTTTTGACCGCGTCAATGAGCTTTCCCGAGTATCGGGCGGCCTGAACCTGGGACGCATTTTTGAGGTGGGTGACTTCCAAAGGGACGCACTGCGAGTGGGGCGATTCCGCCAGGATCTTTCCCACCCTCCCCATCAGTTCATCCCGGGTTAATTGCGATGCGGGGGTTGAAGGGGAAAGAGTTGGCTCAGGTCCAAGCAGTTCGCTATTCTCAAATCCACGACACAGTAATTGGTGGACGGCGCATTTGCGCGCCGTTATCAAAATAAATCCGGGAACAGTGCTGCGCGCGGGCTTGAAATCACGGGCCTTCAGCCAAATCTGGTAAAAGATTTCGGGAACGATTTCCGCGGCGGCCCCCTCCTCAGTGAGGATTGAGCGGACCGTGGAATGAACCATTCCCGCATAGCCATCGTACAGAATCGCCAATGCTGTTTCGTCTTTGGCCACAAGCCGTTGCATCAGGCTCTGGTCCGCTATTGCCGTTCCGTCAACTTCATGATGCCATGAGGCCAGCGCACCATCTTCATATGGCTTCGTCAATCGTTTTTCAGGCGTTGCCATCAGTCCCATTTTCCCCTCCTCACCTTGGCGAAATGCGTTCCCCAAAATTTTCGGTCGAAATCTTCTTTTCCTTGAATTCGACCTTAACGTCTCTCCGTGTATAAATTATCAGGAGGGGAAACCGCTGTCTGTTCAAAATTGACCATCGGCATCGTTCGGTTTTGCTCAGCGTGATCTGTGGTCAATGGCTGCTTCGCCGGGCAGCCATTTTTTTCTTGCACCAAGAGAGAAAACCATGCTAAGGTAGTGTTGCAGTTTGTAGTTGTAATACCGACGAGTATCGCATCAGTGGTAAGGGCGTTCGATGAAGTTGCTCTGTAACCTGTGTGACCCGCGGTTTTACAGCGGATCGTCGGGTTAATCCCGCCGCAGCCGTTCCCACAAATTGCCAAATCAATAAAATAAAGGATGTCTATCAGCATGAAGGAACAAGGCACAGTCAAGTGGTTCAACGCAGCGAAGGGTTACGGTTTCATCCAGCGCGAAAGTGGGGAGGATGTGTTTGTACATTTTTCCGCCATCGTCGGCGAGGGTTACCGGTCTCTGGAAGAAGGCGCCAGGGTAAGCTTTGAGGTCAAGAAAGGCCCCAAAGGCTTGCAAGCTGATGCCGTCGAACGGGCGTAGAGCAGCATCAAAGTAAAGAGCAGCAACAAAGTAAAGTAAGGTGGGGTGGGCGGTCTGCAAGGGCCGCCCTCACCCGGAGGACCCAATGGGTCAAAGACTTTTCGTGGGAAATGTTTCCCACAACGTCACGGACGCCCAGCTTAATGAGTTTGTAGTGGCTGCGGGCTTTCAGGTGGCGACGGCCACGGTGATTCGTGACAAGATGACGGGGCAGTCGCGTGGATTCGGCTTTGTCGAGCTGGCCGATGGCGAAGATTTTAACCGCGCCATTGCCGGATTGAATGGGCAGACTCTGGATGGGCGAAAGCTCACTGTGAATGAGGCCCGCCCCATGCGCTCCGACTCAGGCGGGGGAGGCCCGCGCGGTGGCGGCAATCGAGGCGGTCGCTCCGACCGCTAACCTCAGGCGCAGGTCGGGAGGCAAACCATGAATCTTAAAGCCGGACAATACGTTCGCCACTCCAAATATGGTTGTGGCACAATTGTGGAACGAGATGACGACCGGACCACAGTGGATTTTGATACGTTTGGCGTGAGGAAGTTTGTGACTTCGCTGGCCGCCTTCGAAGTAGCTCAAGGTGAGGCGCCCAAGAAAAAGCGTGTGGCCGGGAAACGTCGCACCAAAGCGGCCATTGAGATTAATCAGGCTCTCCCTTCATAAGAGGGAAAAACAGCTTCGATCTGGCATCGTCAGCGCTCGATTGGAATCGAGCTCTCTTGACTGAAATTACTTCAACTTCGATTGGCACCGCCGCGAGGGTCGTCTGCGCCTCTTTGCCGCTTCTGCAGCAAACGGCCAAAGGCGAAGCAGGTTTTGGTTTTATCCCCCATTCAAATTCACTTATTTTTTGGGCGGAAACTCTGAGGAGGTTCACAAGCTCATGCCCGTCTTAGGATTTTCTGTGCTCTCAGGAACTCTGGCTTCCACCCACCGGCGTTATCGCACGTCTATTCTGCACATCCTGCCTTTCATCGGCGTCCACCTGGCATGTCTGGCTGCTTTCTTCATAGGGTTTCGCTGGTCTTACGTGGTGCTGGCCGTGGCGCTCTACTATGCGCGCATGTTCTTTGTTACGGCAGGCTACCACCGCTACTTCTCCCATCGCTCGTTTAAAACCAGCCGCGCGTTTCAGTTTGTATTGGCGTTTCTGGCCATGACCTCCTCGCAAAAAGGAGTCCTCTGGTGGGCGGCGCACCATCGCAATCATCATCGGCTCTCCGATACCCCCGAGGATCTCCATTCGCCCTCGCAACAGGGGTTTTGGTGGTCTCACCTGGGATGGATTCTAAGTAATAAAAATGACGAGACTCAGGTTGAGATGATCCGCGATTATTACAAGTACCCTGAGTTGCGCTGGCTGAACCAGCATTTCCTGGTGCCGCCGGTCGCCCTGGCCATCGGACTTTTCCTGATCGGCAGTTGGGGATGGCTGGTGTGGGGCTTCTTTATCAGCACCGTGGTTTTATGGCACGGTTCCTTCTGCGTCAATTCACTGGCCCACGTTTTCGGACGGCGCCGCTATGTCACTACGGATACCAGCCGCAATAGTTTTATCATCTCCCTCATCACCATGGGCGAGGGCTGGCACAATAACCACCACCACTATATGGCCTCAGTTCGGCAGGGATTTTACTGGTGGGAGCTGGACGGAACCTTCTACCTGCTGAAAGTGCTTTCCTGGCTTGGGCTTGTCTGGGACCTCCGCTATCCTTCCCAGGCGGTCATGAACGCGGCCCGGGCAAACTCTTAGCAAAGCCTCCAACAGCAAGCACCCTCTATTTGGAATAATTTCAGACAGCACCGCCCTTTCAATCCGCCGGTAATGGCAGGTTGACGGTCCTCAGTTGGATCTTCAGGTTGGCCTCTGGTGACGATCGCCGTGAGCCGCGGTACCTTCTAAAATGACTCCCCCACGCTTATTATTCAAAAGTGTGCAATATTGAACAGACACGCTGAAACCCACCTGATAAATTGCACTAGTTCCAACGTATGTTTCTTGAGGAGCGCCGGCCCTTCGCGGATGTGGATTGAATCCAAATTCGGTCGCCAAATCATCTAACTTTACGCCGGATCGAAAAATCTGAAGGTGCACTCTGAGGCTCTGCCCATTTTTATTTGAGGGGGGCCTGGCGGCCGATTTGGAGTAGGGCCATGGGCTTGCCTTTGGCAACAAGAGTGAGGTTGTTATGACAACGCCAACAAGTAGGAACGAGAAAAGCAAGCCCTTCAATTCAGTGGCTGTCCCATCGGGCAGGAATCACAAAAGCCGGCCTGTTGATTGGAACGCCCTCCTTGCCGGAATCAATGGTGGGAAAACGATTATCGAATATGGCGCGAGCCGAACCATCTTCTCTCAGGGACAACCTGCGGATGCTGTGTTCTACCTCCGACATGGCAAAGTGAAGCTCGCCGTCACGTCCGAACAGGGCAAGGAGGCGATTGTCGCCCTATTGAATGCCGGCGAGTTCTTCGGCGAAGGGTGTCTGGCAGGTCAGCCGCTACGCATGGCCACGGCGAGCGCCATGACCGATTGCACTCTGGCCAGGATTGAGAAGACGCGAATGGCGAGCATGCTCCACGAACAGCACGAAATCTCGGAATTGTTCGTCACCCATCTGCTTTCACGCAACATTCAATTCGAAGGGGATCTCGTTGACCAGCTTTTCAACTCCAGCGAGAAGCGTCTGGCCCGGATTCTCCTGCAGTTATCCCACTTTGGCAAGGAAAGTCGAGCCGAAACTGTGCTGCCCAGAGTCAGCCAGGAAAACCTGGCGCAAATGGTGGGCACAACCCGGTCGCGAGTCAGTCATTTCATGAATAAATTCAAGAAGCATGGCTTTGTCGATTACACCGGTAACGGCGGGTTGACGGTCAATAGCGGCCTCCTGAGCGTGGTCCTGCATGACTAACCGGGCTCCAGTTTTATTTTCGCTGAAGCACCCCAGGCGCGTCCGCCCGTCCGCTGGAAGAATGTGTTCATTATTGTACAAGGCGATGTCCTGTGTGGAACAGACAGGCCAGTCGCGCTCTCTTAAAATTATTCCTGCAATTCAGTCTGGCTGACATGCACCGATGATGGAGAACATGATGCCCAAACCTTCTGCACGCCGCGTATTGCTGGTGGATGACGAACCTGCCATTCGGTCCATTCTATCGATTCGTCTGGAAGAAGCCGGATTTGAAGCGGAACAAGCCCGTGACGGCATTGAGGGCCTGGTAAAACTCCGTCAGGGGCTTCCCCATCTGATCATTTCAGACATTGAGATGCCCCGCATGTCCGGAATCGAGTTTATTTCCGTTGTGCGCCGGCGCTTCCCTCAATTGCCGGTGATTGTGATTTCCGGAGTACCGCAAGCCAGCCTTCCCCCGGAAGTTGCGCCTGACGCCTGTTTCCAAAAAGGCGCATTGCGATTCGACGAACTCCTGAAGGCAGTCCACGATTGGGCCCGAAAAACCCCCGATCGCCCGAACGCCCCCCAGGTCATTCACCTCCCTCTCCGAACCCGGCCGGATGGCGCCGGTTATTTCCAGTTGATCTGCACGGACTGTTTGCGCTCTTTCAAGTTGCTGAACGATCCCGGGGCCAAGACGGTCGAGCGGACGGCTCTCTGTGTGCACTGCCACGCTCGCCTGCCGTATTTGATTGAAAGCTTGGAGCCAAGTTGAGGCCGGTGGCGCCGCGTGCGCTCCTTGAAGGGGCTGGCGAATATCGATGATGATGCCGGACTCCGGCAAACATTTATGATTGACGAACGTGACACCACTACCAACTCCAGAAAGCTCTTCAAAATAATTCGCTCTCAGAAGACGACCAGGGAGTACCGCAACGAGCAGGATATCTTCGCGCAAGGTGACGCGGCGGATGCCATCTTCTATATCCAGAAAGGCAGCGTGAAGCTCACGGTTGTGTCCAAGCGGGGCAAGAAAGCTGTGATCGCCCTTTTGGGGCGTGGTGATTTCTTTGGCGAGGGTTGCCTGGCAAAGCAATTGGTGCGGAGGTCCACGGCGACCACCATCCACGAATCCACTATCGCCAGCGTGGCCAAAGCAGTCATGCTTCGTATCATCCACCAAAATCCTGTCTTCGCCAAGCTCTTCATTTCACACCTGGTGGCGCGAATGGTTCGAATCGAAGAGAATTATGCGGACCAAATCTTGAACTCCAGCGAGAAGCGCCTGGCTCGGATTCTCCTGACGCTGGCTAACGGGGCCAAGGATGGCAGGAACAAAACTGTCATTCCCGGAATGATCCAGGCCAATCTGGCGCAAATGGTGGGCACCACCCGGTCGCG
>DASYXZ010000061.1:0-9550 GCA_035934315.1 Terriglobia bacterium
TTCCAGGAATACGTTCACGACTACCTTGGGAAGGCGGTGCATTAGCCGTCTTAATTATTTACAATTCACAGATATTCCCGCACGCCACTCTGCCACGCACAATTCATAGCAGCTTTTTCAATTCGGCGGGAGTCAACTCGGCATCGCGCAAAATGCTCTTTAGCACCTTCGGGTGAAGGATTTTCGAGGCGTGAAACGGAACCGTGGCCCTTCTGCCCGCAGCATTCTTATATATCTGATGGCTTCCGCTCTGCCGGGCCAATCAGAATCCAATCTTTTCCAGCACGGCGATAATCTCGCGAGCTGTGAGGCGCGGCAACTTCGGCATTAGACGGCTATTTCAACGGTGGAAAGGCTTACGGATGCTGGTTGAGAAATTTCTTCGCCGTCCGCCAGGCGATCCTCGACATGCAGCCGAATGGCATCCTTGATGTTCGCAATCGCCTCTTCGTAGGTCTTCCCCTGGCTGTAACAGCCCTGGAGTCCGGGGCAACTGACGAAGTAGCCGTCCTGGTCATTTTCTACAATGATGGGAAGGGTCAGGTGTTGCATCGAAGAATTATAATCCTGTTAGAGAGCATACGGCAAACAGTTCTTCATATTAAAATTTCAATTGCGGGCGGGAGACTGGCGTCGCGTGGAGGTCCTACTAGGCGCCCTAATTTCCGAACCAGTAGCAATCTGTAGTTCCTCAACGGGGAGCTCGGGCTGATTTCGAAGCCAATCTCGGTGTCTCGACATAGGCTCACGGAGCACAAAAAACTGGTAGCGCTCTGACTTCAGTGGATGGACGTAATAGGGGAACTTGAGGTAAGCGCGGAATTCGTGAATGTCTTCGACAAATCCAGACGCAGAAGTCTCCACCATCTCAGAGCGGGCTTCCCCGGGTTTGAATAGACCGCCTTCTTTCTGGAGAAGGGGTTTCCAATCGACTCCGTAAACGGCTAGGGCGGAACGAGCCTCATAAGTATTTCCCCAATTGTCGTTAATCTTTATCCATCCATTGGTGGGCGAATGCCGCGGCCCTCTGAGTAAATGCTCAGACGTGTTAGTGATGCTAAACTCCATCCAGAAGACGGGAGCTGAAAGCGAGCTTTGGTCATCCCTGAGTTGCAACCTACCGAATCCATAGTCAATCAGTCGGTATTCGAACCCGTCATCCATGACGATCGTATTGGCCGGTTGCTCTCCAATCTGCCCGTTCTTCTCCTCGGGTGAGGTACACAATGGAGCTAACCAAACAGGTAGGATCAACAAGCCGTAGGCGGCCCACTTTGTGAGAGCTCGCGCGTTCATAGGCAACTCTATTGTAACCGCCTGCCTTGGAGGCACTTCGAAGACTAACGCAACCTGACCCCTTTGTGCTTTTCTTCAAGAATCTGATCGGCAAGATCGAGCTCTCTCAAGGCCATAAAGAAGGCCCACTTCACAGTTGCGTCCGGGTCAAAGTCTTCGTCTGGGTCCAGGACAATCGAGGTCGACAAGATTTTCTGAGTCGCTTGATTCAAATCCGATCCTTCGATGTGTGCCGCTCGATTGCGGAGTTTGTTGAAGCCCAGCAGTAAGTCCTGGCACTTGTTTGACGGGTGGGTAAGGCCGACGAAGACTGCGGCCTTCTGCGCGAAGCCAAGACGTCCAAACCTTCGCCCATTGAGGACGTCGGGCAGCTTGAAGATGCGGCGAAGCCGGATCTCTAAGCAATGCTCGAGAACGAGATGAGCACGTAAGATGACCGCAAGGAGATCGTCCTCATCGCGAAAAACCCGACGGGCTCTTTCAGTGAAGTCTCTATCAAGATTCATCGCTGTCTCCGCTGCACGAGTAGCGCCCCAATTCATCAGGGGGGCATGGTGTCGGAATGATGCTAACTCTTATTGATGTGCGACCCCCAAATCTTCTTAATTTGGTTTATCGACCCTCGCATCTGAGGAAAAGTTGCTCCAACAAGTCCAGCGCCAGGTCCATTTCCTCGCGCGTGATGGTGAACGATGGCGCGAGGGTGAAAACGTTTTTATAATACCCGCCCACGTCGAGCACCAGGCCGTAGTTGCGACCGCGACCGTCGAGATTGCCCTTCAATCCTTCCGCAAATATGCGATCGGTCAAGTCCCGGTCAGGCGTAATGTGGTCCGCCTTGCAAATCTCGATCCGAAGCGCGAGGCCCAGGCCGTCGACCTGCCCGATGGAATCAGGATGGCGTTTTTGAAGCTCGCGCAGACCGGCCAGCAGATAGGCGCCCTTTTCGTTCACCAACGTTTCATAATCGGTCTCTTCCATCATCTTGAGATTTTCGAGCGCCACCGCGGTGCCCAGAGTATTCGACGAAAACGTGGAATGGGTTGACCCGGGGGGAAAAAGTTCGGGCGCAATCAATTCCTCGCGCGCCCAGATTCCGGAAAGAGGATTGAGGCCGTTGGTCAAAGCTTTGCCAAACACGATGATATCCGGCGTGATGCCCAGGTGCTCGATGGCCCAGAATTTTCCTGTGCGATAAAACCCCATCTGGATTTCATCATCCACAATGAGGATTTTATGCTTGTCGCAAGTTTCTTTGAGGCAAAGGAAATATTCCCTGGGTGGAATCACATAGCCGCCGGTTCCCTGCACCGGCTCAATATAAAACGCGCCGTACTCCGCAGCCTGTGCTTTGGGATCCCAGACCGAATTATATTCATTGTCAAAAAGTTTGGCGAACTGGTCCTGGCAATAAATGTCGCACGTTTCGCGCTTCAGGCCGTACATGCAACGGAAGCAATAAGGGTAGAACACAAAGTTGGCGCGGTCGCCAAAGTGTCCGTAGCGGCGGCGGTAGCGATAGCTGGAGGTGATGGCGGAAGCGCCCAGCGTTCGGCCGTGATACCCGCCCATAAAAGCGAACATCAGGTTTTTGCCGGTGACCATGCGGACAATCTTGAGCGAATCTTCAATGGCCTGAGATCCGCCCACATTAAAATGGACGCGGCCCTTTACTCCAAAGCGCTTCTCGCAATATTGGGCAATGCGCGCGGCCACTTCCACTTTTTCGGGGTGCAGATATTGGCAGGCAAGCTGCGGCAGGTGGTCGATCTGCCGTTTCAACGCGTCGTTCAGCCTGGCATTCTTATAACCGAAACTCGCGGCCGAATACCACATCTGGAGATCGAGGTAAGGCGTCCCGTGTTCGTCAAAAAGCGTGCTGCCTTCGCAATTCACAAATACTTTGGGCGGCTCGAGATAGTGAACCGTATCGCCAAAGGAGCAGTACTTCCGCTCGAGCTCCAGTAATTCCGCTGTCTTCGAACTGATTTCAGTAAGTGCCAAGTTATTTATGCCTCCGTTTTCGTGGCACGGCCAGTGGCCGCAATCAAAGCAAATCTCCGTGACCTCAATCCCTAAAGGATTTCAGCACTGAAGCCGCAGAGGCCTTAGCGCTCTCTGTGTTGAGATTTGTTTTCGGCCGAGACCACTGGGCAGACCCCGGATAATCCCCGTCGCTTTCCAACATTGTTGCAAGCTCCGCTTCGATATCGGCAAAAGTTTCAAACGGCCGGCAGGCAATTGCATTCTCACGGCAATAGGCAAGCAACTGGCGTTTGGCAAAAACAATATCAGCCGACTGCGCGGCAAATCGGTCAGAAAGCCCGTCGCCGATAAAGATGACCGCGCTTCCAGCGCGCCTCCGCTGCCGGATAATCTCCACCTTGCAGGTCGCGCAGTCGTGCTGGCATGGGGGCCCCGCATGCGGGAAAGACGGCTCCACGCGCCCCCCGCGTCCCTTGAGGGCGCTGGAAAACAAGTGAGTCCCGTTGCGCAATGGGCCATTGAGTCCGGCGTTCTTAAGCACCCGGCGGATGAATAAGTCAAACCCGTCGCTCACCACGTAAAACGGGAAGGCATGACGCATAAGAAATCGATGGAACTTGGCAAAGTGCGGATCAATAGGCACAGTATCCACCAGAGCGTTCAGTTCCTTTGTTGAAGCGCTTACCAGCGCCATCTGGCGCTCCAGGCATTCGCGCGAGCCAATCAATCCACGCGCCCATTCCTGTTCCACCTCGCGCCACGAAGGATGGGCGAGCTGCGTGAGCACCAGGTCCGTCACATCGAGTTGCGAGATCGTGCCGTCAAAATCCGAAAAAATGATGGGTCTCATAAGCAATCGTGAATAGTAAATTTTGAATCGTGAAGCCTGAGTGGTAAACGCGCGGCCCGGTTCATCGTCAAAACCGCGCCAAACCCTGCCATTCACCCTTCGCAATTCACTATTCAACCTTCGCGTTCGTCCACTAATCGTTTCTGCTTTCGACCTTGCGCCAGAGTGCCGGGCGGCAAGCATCGAAAGGCGAGCTGGTACATTCCACAGACCTGGTTGGCCCAAACGTCCGGAAAGCGCGTCTCAAGATTTTTGCGCACGGCTTGCTCGACAAGCGAAGGGCTGATGCCGTTCACAAGCTCCAGGCGGAATTCAAGAACGTCCCGAGTTCCCTCCTGCCGGACAGCCACCTGCCAGCGTTCGGAGAGCCCGTTCACATCGTGCAAAACTTTTTCAAAAATTTCCGGATGCATGTTCCCCGCCCCCATCACCACCATCTCATCGCGGCGGCCTTTGATTTTTGCGATTCGACGCAGGGTGGCGCCACACGCGCATGGGGCGTCAATGAACCGCGTGACATCGCTCACCCGGTAACGAATGATGGGCATGGTCCGGCGACTCAGCGTGGTCATCACCAGTTCCCCATAACCGTCCGCATCGGGATTGAGAATTTCCAAAAGGAAATTAAACTCATCAAAGTGATAACCGTCCTGGCGCCGGCATTCCATCCCCAGGCCTCCGCCCATTTCTGTAGAACCGTAGCCCAGGATGACGGGCGCCTTCCAGACGTCCTGAACGTAGTTGCGGTACACATCGGTCATTCGATCGCCGGCGGCGAAAATCACCTTGAGCGGATAGGTTCCCTCTTTCTCTGCGATCTCGCTCAGGCTGATCAGCCATGTGGGGTCCGCCACAATGACGTTATATTGATAATGTTTCAAACGGGAGTATGCCTCCCGTGGGAGCGGCTTGCCGATTGCAGAACAAAACACACCCATGCGCTTGCAGGCCAGGAAAGTAATCCAGCTACTGATCCAATATCCAGCGTCAAAAGTACAAAGGACGCGGTCGCCGGGTCGCATGCCGTTATCATAAAGCGCTGCCGCCTCGTAACGGGCGCCGAAATCCAGTTCGCCGTAGCTGAAATAGGTGCGCTTGGGAGCGCCGGAAGTTCCTGTGGTTTCAAAAACTGCTTGCGGCTCACTGCATAGGAAATCCTCCGGCGGCACGCTCAAGAGGTCGTTGGCCGTCGTAAAAATATCTCCCAGGTCTTCAGGCCGGCGAACGCGCGCCGGGTCCATGCCGTGCTCGCGCAATTTACGTGCGAAAAACTTTTGCCGCCGGGCGGCGTACAGAACCACGTGGCGAAAAGCATCACTTTGGATGCGGCGAATAATCGGTCGGGGCATGGACTTGCCCCACCGCGCCAGCGCGGGGACGGAATCGCCGATTACTGTACGCTCGACTAATTTTCGACCGAGATTCAGCATGAGAAACAGTTCGTTGTCAGGGTGCTGGAAATTGGAAACTAGAAATTAGAACCAACGTTACTCGAATCAGTGGACTATTCCCAGTTTCTAAAACATATGCCAAAAGTTTGGTCATATCTTAAAATCGTCCGTCAACCCCCTCACCTGTCCCGTTTAGCGGGACACCCTCTCCCCCAAGGGGGCGAGGGTTAAGGTAATTTTTTTTCCTCATCTCTCCTTGCAGCAAGGGTTAAGGTAATCTTTTTTCCTCATCTCTCCTTGCGGCGAGGGTTAAGGTAATCTCTTTTCCTCATCTCTCCTTGCGGCGAGGAGTTAAAGTAATCTTTTTGCTTCGTCTTTCCTTGGGGCGCGGGTTAATTTCGTATTTTCCCCCTCTCACGCCCTTTGGGGGAGAGGGTTATTATACTTCCCCTCCTCGCCCCCTTGGGGGAGAGGGGCTGGGGGTGAGGGGGTTTTCAAAGCAGGATAAATGCGTTCGTATAAGCTTCCATTTTCTAAATTCCATTTTCCAGTTTCCTTTCATATTAAATAAGCCGACTCTCCGGAGCGCATGGGCGGAGTAGCGAGCAAATCGATATAAGTACTTTTTTCGAGCATCGCGCGACCCACCTGGGCAATGGCATGAGAGGCCTCCGGCCTCGAGAGTTCGCGAGCACGCTGTGCAATGTCTACCATGCGGCTGGAATCTCCCAGAAGTTTGGAAGTTAATTGAGGAATGTCAGCCAAACTTTTGGCGCGGAACGCGACCCCATTCTGTTCCAGGAACCGGATCTGTCCTTCTTCCGGACCCGGAATGGGATGGGTCAAAATCATGGGAAGTCCCGCAGCCAGCGCTTCCGCAGTAGTCACGCCGCCCGGCTTGGTGATCAGCAAATCCGCGGCCGCCATTAACTCCGGAACGTTATCACTCCAACCGAAAGTGAAGAGACTGAGGGCAATTTTTCCATGCAGCGCTTCCAGGCGCGCGCGCATGGCCAGGTCTTGACCGGCGACAACCAGAACTTGCAGAGGCAGGCGGCATTTTTCCAAACTCTGGACAATCTCATCCAGAGGTGCGGGACCCATGCCGCCACCCATCACCAACACGACCGGACGGTTGAGGTCCAGGCCAAGCGCACGCAGGAGTTCGGGCCGGTCAAAAGGCAGGGCGAAAGCGGGATCAATGGGAATGCCGCAAACCAGAATACGGTTGGGGGAAATACCCCACTCAATGAACTGTATCCGCGCATGTTCCGTCGCTACACAATAAATGTCAATCTCGCGCTGAACCCAGGGGGGTTCGGTTTCAAGATCAGTCTGAACCGCGAGGAGGGGTGCATTGAACCATCCTTCACGTTTCCCCAGGGCGGCGATTTCCGCCGCGCCGATTTCCGTGGCGATAATAAGGTGAGGGGAAAACGCTTTCAACTGGCGGAGGACTTCCACGCAACCGCGGCGAAACATCCAGTGGGGCGCCGTGGACTTATGGAGCTTCCTCTGCCGGTGTTCAAAGAGGCGGCGCCAAATGCCGGGCGCGTGGCGAAGCATCCACCAGTAAGGCTGAACGTAGAGCCAGAGGAACCACCGGTGCGCCAGGTCGATGGCATCAAACGTCCGCACCTCAACCGGCTCCGCGCCGTCATCCAATGCGCGCTCGATAACCTTGGCTGCTTGAACATGGCCCGAGCCAACGCTCAGAGTTAGTATGGCAATTCTTTTGCTCATGACCTTGATGGCTCAGGGTGATGCCGATCCAAACTAAAGTTTACGAACCAGAATGACGGCGTTGAGCCCGCCAAATGCGAACGAATTGGAGAGGGCCACGCGCAAAAGCTTTTCCCGCGCCTGGTTGGGCACGTAATCCAAATCGCATTCCGGATCCGGCCGGGTGTAATTGGCCGTGGGCGGAATGACGCCGCGGTCCAATGCCATGAGAGTGGCCACCATCTCAATGGCGCCCGTGGCCCCCATCGCGTGGCCGTGCATCGATTTGGTGGAGCTGATGGCCAACCGCGAAGCGTGATCTCCAAAAACGCTCTTGATCACCTGCGTCTCCGTGACATCGTTCAAAGGGGTCCCGGTGCCGTGCGCGTTGATGTAGTCCACTTCTCCGGGATTCACGCTCCCCTCATCGAGCGCCATTCGGATGGCGCGCGCGGGTCCAACCAGTGTGGGTTGGGTGATGTGACTCGCGTCGGAGCTCATCCCAAAGCCGGCAATTTCAGCATAAATCTTGGCGCCGCGCTGTCTGGCGTGCTCCAGCTCCTCCAGCATGATGACGCCGGCTCCTTCACCCATGACGAATCCCTCGCGGTCGGCAGAAAAGGGTCGGCAGGCCGTGCGGGCATCCCCGTTACCGGTGGCTAGCACGCGAATGGATTCCCAACTTCGCATCATGCCGTAAGTAATGGGAGCGTCGCTCCCGCCCGCCAGCATCATGTCCGCCATGCCGAACTTAATAAAGTGAAACGCCTCGCCGATGGCGTGCCCTGAAGAAGAACACGCCGTCGCCGTGGAGAGAGACGGCCCCTCGGCGCCATATTCCATGGAGATCTGCGAGGTGGGTGCGTTGTGCATAATTTTCGGAATGGTGAACGGGTGAAGGCGAGCGGCCTGCTTGGCGTACAAGTTGTAGTAGCCCGCATCGATGGTGCTGACGCCGCCCATGCCGGACCCCATCACCACGCCGAATCGATGGCGTTCGCCTTCACCAACTTTGAGGCCGCTTGTTTCCATGGCCTCGCGGGCGGCCAGCAATCCAAACTGCGTGAAACGATCCAGCAGGTCCAATCGCTTGGAAGGAAAATAATCGGTGGGAACGTACCCATTAACTTCAGCGCCGATTTGAACGCTCAGCGTGGAGGGATCGAATTGCTCGATGCGGCGAAATCCAGACTGGCCGTTGGCCAGATTGGAAAAAAAACTTTCCCGATCTTTGCCCGTGGCGGCAAACACCCCCACGCCGGTTACAACCACTCTCCGCATCTCGGACCTCATGGCGCGCAGTGATTACTGGCTCGTGGCAGGGGTCTCACCCTTGGCGAGCGCGACCAGATCGGAGATATCCTTTCCCTCGATGACCCGGGTCAGACTATCCACCACCTGTCGCACGCTCTTCATGTTTTGAGCCACCGCATCGGGAATGTCAACCTTGAACTCTTCTTCCAGGGCGAAAAGTATGTTGACTCCATCCAGGGAGTCGATCCCAAGTTCGGCGAACGTTGATTCCACTTTCACAACGCCAGGTTCCAGATGCTGTTCCCGCGTGATGATTTCCACCACTTTGTCTGCAACGTTCATCTCCGCTCCTCTAAAAAAGATTTCTCCCCGCCAACCGTCCGGACTTCGTTCATCCCTTACGGTGTAATCCCAATCGGATTCTTATTGGCCAACTCGCCCACCACCTGGATCAATTCGGAAAGCCGGAATGGCTTCTCAAGCATGGCGTGAACTCCCAATTCCTGCGCAAATTTTCTTTCCGACGCGCCGATGAACGATGACATTAAGATCATGGCGATGTCCTGCTTGTCTTTTTGCTTACGCAGGTTCCGCATGAGGTCAAGCCCACTTTCATTGGGCATGCGAAGGTCGGCGATAACAATGCGATACTCCCCGTCAAGCTTCAACGCTTGCCGGGCCGCTACGCCGTCTTCCACGGCGCCCACAATGTAACCATTGGCCTCCAACACTTCGCAAATAAGACCACGGCTTTCCGCGTCATCGTCAACTACCAGAATTTTGGTTGAGGACATATTGAAGTCCCTAATGTGCGATGACATCAAGAGCAGGTGAGTTGCCATTCGTTCACAATGTTTTAATATATTGCTAATAAAAGACTTATGGTAATTGATCCAAGCAAAATAAAAATCACGTTTATAAAATCTGTATTTAGTGTGGCATTATGCCCCATAATGGCGATTTCCTGCTGATTTCATGCGCGAGTATTTGAAACCATATGGGTAATAAAACATGAGCTTATTTATAATTAAATGAATAAGATGAGTTATAT
>DASYXZ010000096.1:0-1705 GCA_035934315.1 Terriglobia bacterium
GCACGGTTTCACTCCCTGGTTTGAAACCGGGTTTTATATATTCACCAGCTCGCGCAATGGCGACGGCGTGGACTGGGTGGGCGACCACATCCGCCCGCGATTCAGCATTCCAGAAAAATGGCACTGGCCGGTGGGCTTGAGCATTTCAAATGAAATCGGCTACCAACGCCACGCTTTTTCGCCTGACACCTGGACGTGGGAAATTCGACCCATCATCGACAAAAAGCTGGGCCGCTGGTACGCGGCTTTTAATCCCGCGTTTGACCGTTCATTTCACGGGTCGGGCGTGAGCAAGGGGTTTGAGTTCTCCCCCAACTTTAAATTCAGTTATGACTTCACTCCCAAGATTGCCGGTGGCCTCGAGTATTACGGCGCGCTCGGCCCTGTCACCGGTTTTGATCCACTCAAAGACCAACAGCAGCAAATCTTCCCTGCCATTGATTTGAACTTCTCGCCCCGCTGGGAATTTAATTTCGGCGTGGGCGTAGGCGCGACGCGCGGCACCGACCATTTAATCGCCAAAATGATACTGGGATACCGGTTTGATTTTTGAGGCGGGAAGGAAACATTCACCCTTGACTGGATTCGCACCGCTTGCTAACGTGTATTCATGGCGAACACAAACAGCAGACCCTTTAGCGTTCGGTTGAAACCAGCCATTCGAAAAAAACTGTCCAAGCTGGCGAATCGAACCGGCCGCAGCTCCAATTATCTTGTCGCCGATGCAGTGGAGGTCTATATCTCGGACCAGGAGAGGTTGCTCGCGGATATTCGGCGCGGCAAGCGGCAAATGGATTCCGGCCATTACGTGAAGCACGAAGACATGAAAGCGTGGCTCCTTTCCTGGGGCACGGGCCATGAGCTACGCCCTCCCAAGTGCGTCTGCGGTAAGTGCCACGACGGCAAAACTCTGTGAAGAAGGAAATCGTCTGGTCGCCTTTGGCCCTGGCAAGGCTGAAGGAGACTCGCGCTTTCATTGCTCGGGATGAACTCAATGCCGCGGCGCGGGTCACAACGCGTCTGGTCTCGGTGGTCCAGGCTCTGATAGATTATCCATTTCTTGGGCGTCCGGGAGTTGACCCTGAAACCCGCGAGTTGATCGTCGGGGGCACTCCCTACCTCATTCTCTACCAAGTGAAGGCGAAGCAAATTCTCATTCGGACCGTCTGGCATTCAGCGCAAAAGAGGGAAGGAAAGTAAAGTTGCCAGTTTCGATATATGCGGCGGGCTGTAACCGCCGCCCTCACGCCGAAATGATTCCGAGCTATTAGTTCGACTTTTACGTTCCAGGCAGCGGTGCAGCTCGCCCGCGCCAAATGCCAGGTCTACACTCTCCCTTCCCTCGACGTTTCCACATCAAATTAGAGAAGCGTACGAGCGATCCCCCGGCTCAGGGCAGTGTCGTCCTCATATCGCTGAAGTCGAGTTTGGTCGCAGTGGTAATGATGTCCGGAGCCACCGGCTTCTGCTGGAAGCTCATGCAATCGAGCATGTCCTTGGCCGCGCTATCCCGCGTGGTAAGAGACTTCAAACCAAAGCGCTCCTCGATCAACTTCAAGGGCGAAGTGAAATCAAAGTGGGTGTGGCAGACGAATCCCGGCCTTGCGAAAGGCGAAATGATCATGGCCGGCACGCGCGGACCGTAACCAAAACTATCCACGTCCGGCGGTGGAACGTGATCGTAGAAGCCGCCGTAATCATCCCA
>DASYXZ010000099.1:0-3242 GCA_035934315.1 Terriglobia bacterium
GACGGGCAAGGAGTTGGTGGCGCGCGCCATTCATGCCCAGAGTCCGTGGAAGGACAAACCGTTTGTTCCGGTCGATTGCGGCGCGCTCACGCCCACGCTGATCGAAAGCGAATTGTTTGGGCACGTGCGCGGCGCCTTTACCGGAGCCAGCCAGTCGCGGCAGGGTCTGTTGGCTTCAGCGCGCGGCGGAACAGTTTTCCTGGACGAAATCGCGGAACTTCCGCTTGAACTGCAGGGGAAGCTTTTGCGCGCCCTGCAGGAGCGCGAGGTCAGGCCCATCGGCGGCAATGAATGGACGCGCCTCGATGCTAGAATTATTGCCGCAACCAATCAGGACGTTCTCGCCGCGATCAAACGGGGCTCGGTTCGGAAAGATTTGTACTTTCGCTTGAATGTGGTTTCCATCAAGATGCCGCCCCTGCGCGAGAGAAAAAACGATATCCCATTTCTGGTGAACGATTTCATCGAGCGGCACAGTGGAGGGGAGAGCGTGATTACCGGTATTTCCAATGATGCTATGACCCGAATGATAAATTATAGCTGGCCGGGCAATGTTCGTGAATTGGAGAACTGCATCCAGCGCGCCCTGGTGTTGGGGGCAGGGCCGCTTTTGCAGGTTAAAGACCTACCCTCCGCGGTGCTATTTCCAACGCACGTGGGGGACGGGGAAGTGCTTTCCCTCAAGGACGTGGAACGCCAGGCCATCATGCAAGCGCTCGAATCAACGGGCGGTGAGCGTCAGCAAGCAGCGAAAAAACTCGGCATCGGTAAGACCACGATTTACCGGAAGCTCAAAGAGTTTGGTTTGGAGGATTTTCCCGCCCCGGCCAAGCTGGCCTAGCTGGAAATCTCCCCAAGCAGCGGTTTCGCTTTTTGCGGCTGACCTTCAGGCGCTCAGGGGAAGTTCGACTTTCATTGCTTTTCAAGTTAGCATCAAGGATCGGTTTGGCCGATGACCTGACGGGTGCCAGACTCTCTCCGCTAATGGCATGCATAGCTCTGGACGCTACCTACACTGTTGACCCCGAACCCTCGGGCGTCGCCGCCTATTCGCGCCGGCTGATTCAGTCGTTGGCCGCCGTCGATTCCCGCCATCGATTCCTCCTTTGCTACCGTCTCTCGAGATTGGGGCGGCGAAAAGAATACTTGCGCCCTCAAAAATCGCCCGGCGCGCAGGGACCCGAGTTTTCCGTCCGTCTTTACCAGGAGCTGTTTACTTTTTGGCTGCCCTGGCAGGCGCGGCTGTTTCACAGCCTGGCGCAGCGGCCGCCGGCCTTTCATTTCGAAAAAGAAATTGTCACAATCTTTGATATTTTTCCCATCACCAGCCCCGACTACTCGACGCCGGAATTTCAGCGAAAGTTTTCCACCTTGCTGCGTCAAGCCATAGGCCGGGCACAGCGCGTGATCACGCTTTCCAATTATACGGCCGGACAGTTGGTTGACCATGTCGGAGTTCCATCGGGGAAAATAGTGGTCATCCCCGGCGGAGTCGACTTTCCCCCAAGAGCAATGAGTGAAGACGAACGTGCGCTTGAGCGCGAACATTGGGTGGGGAAGGGAAACGAGATGGTGTTAAGCGTGGGCGTGCTGCAGACGCGGAAGAATACGCTGAACGCTGTCCTCGCCCTGGCCAGCCTGCCCGCCAACTTTCGCATGGTGCTGGCGGGCGGAAACGGCCATGGCAGTGAAGCAGTTCATGATTTCATCCGGCGCGAGGGCCTTGCATCGCGAGTTATCACTCCGGGTTACGTTGAGCCGGAACTCCTGGCGAGGCTCTACCAGGCGGCCAGCGTCTTTCTGTTTCCATCTCTCGAGGAGGGATTTGGCTTCCCAGTTCTTGAGGCTATGACTTATGGCGTGCCGGTGGTTACTTCGAATACTTCATCTCTTCCCGAACTGGGTGGCGACGCCGCGCTATACGCGGACCCGCACGATCCCACCCAAATTGCGGCTCAGGTTCGCCGGGTCATCGAGGATGGCGAAGTACGCACCCGGCTGATCCGGGATGCCCATGCGCGGGCTCGTGAGTTCACCTGGCGCAGGGCGGCGGAAGCGACTTTGAAAGTATACGAACAAGTTTTGGTGGAGTGAAGAAGCTCCTTGCCTGTAATTTTACTTGCTCCCTCTCGTCAATGCGGCAAACATTGCTGAAGCCTAAAGCTGAACGTCGGAGGAGGCGAAGCGCTCACTCATACGACCAGCGATAGATGTACGCGTCCTCCAATGCCGCTCCTTCGAGATGCACCCTTTCTCCGGACACGGACGTCTGGCTGACGCCCTCGATTGTCCGGCGCAGTTCGCGAAAAGTACTACTTCGCGGACTCCAAACCGCGACATCGTCCAAGGCGAAGGACAATCCTCCCAACGCGCCCATAGCCTCCTGTACGCGCTTGTAGCCCTCGAGCGGTCCAAGCTGATGAGCGGCATCGGAAACAATATAGATCTTCCACCTTTGACGCTCCGGCGATTCATACCAGAAGGCCGCTGTTATGGGAAATTGGCGACGGTCAAGCTCCTGTAAAAGTTTCTCTCCGTCGTCGACGAGTTCCTTTACCAGTATTGTTTTAAGCATTGCAAAACTCCATGTTGTGGATTATTCACGGCATCGAGCATTACTTCGGCCATCAGTTTATCCCACTCTTGGTCAACCGGGTTGTAGCGGCTTTCTTCTGACCACTCTGCAACAAACGCCCAGTTCAACCCGAACGCCTTATCATGCTTTGCTAATTGTTCGATAGCGACTTTTACTTCTGCCGCCTGCGCCAATTTCGCAAGATCGTGGATGTACACGGTTCTCGCCGAGTCTTTGATCGGGAAGTCCTCAGCTTTTGTACGTTTCTCGATGCACGCCTTCAACGCACACTCGATCGCGTAGCCCGCCAGATAATAGGCAGCGCTAAATCTTCCGCTGGCGAAAAGCGCTCGCGCGTCGGTCAGTCGTTCCTCCGCCAGCGTCTGGAGGTCTGTCCTGTTCATCTACAACATCAGGATTTAGTGCCGACAGAAGAAGTTCAAGGGGCGTGACTCTCCAAGAGCCGCGCCTAACTTCCCGTGCTGCTGTAATTCTTCACGCCCCGGTTCCACACAAGGTAAGCCATCATAGAGAACACCGCCGCCACTACCGGGACCAGGTGAAAATACCAGGCAAAAGAAACGCGGCCCAGGAAATGGGTGGTGGGGTAAAACGACGCGAATCCAAACGGAATAATCCAACTGAGCATAAATTGGATAAAGACGTT
>DASYXZ010000133.1:0-20966 GCA_035934315.1 Terriglobia bacterium
TGTGGAAGGGCGCTACCGGGTTCTCGCCGAATTCGCCGGCCACGGTGTGGACGTGAGTTCCGAAGCGCTCCGCTACGCCTTTATCGGCAAAGTCAGTTGTTTCTGGTATGCGCAACAGCCGCTCTCTGATCCCTTTAGCGATGAGTCGTTGACGGACGCCTTCGGCGGCGAATCGATTCCTCTCCTCACCACCATTTACCGAAAAAGCGCCGTCTGGGGGCAATCAGGAAAAACCAAAGGCCCGCTCGACCAGATGCTCAAGATGCTATTTTACAATGGCTGCGTCCACTCGTGGATTCGCAGCGACGCCGATATGAAAGAGATGACTGACTGGGTTTATCTTTACGTCGTGCCCTGGATCAAAGTGCATGGCCTGAATATCGAGACCTTTAAACGCGAGGGCGACCGTACCCTCATCGGTTTGGAGGGAGAGGCCAGTATTGATCTCGACTGGAAGAAGCAAACTTATTCGGTGAGGATCGGCGGCGCGGAGATTGCCCGAGACAGCAGCACCTTCTGCCCGGTGGACGATGGCCGCATTGCCTTTTACAGCCTAAACTCCCGGGAGCTTTCGGCGCCGCTGCCCGCCGCTTGGGATGCGGGGAAGATCGCTGCCATCGCGCTTTCACTGGAGAAGGCGAGCGAGTTGCCCGCAACCGTCGAGGGCGGCAAAATTAGTATTTCCGTTCCCGCGCGCCAACCGGTGATGGTCTATCGCGACGGTGAGAAGGCGAGAAAAAGGCTTCTGCAGGCTGGGTGACCGGCGTGTTTCGCAGGCCGAAATGAGCTGAGGCCAACGACATTAACCCTCGCGGGCAAACCTCTGAGGATTTGCGTGAACCGGCGGAGAAAGAATATTTGGAAGAGCCTTAAGTTATGCGCCCGGCTCGAAAAAGATGAGGAATTAAATGCGTTATCGAAATTTTTTCCTGTTACTCACTTTCGCAGCTTCCATCATCGTCGTTAGCCAGTTCAGGGCCCGACGCGCAAGCGCACAAAGCCTGCCGCAGCCAACACCGGATCAAAGCAATCCGGCGGCGCCCGCCAGGCCACTGCCTGGCAACGGACTTGCCCAGCATCCGTTCCTCTATTGCGGTGAATGGGACACTCGCCGGCCGGTGCAGACGATGTATGTCGTGCGAGGCGGCAAAGTAACCTGGTCCTATTCGATCTCCAATCATGAAGAGCTGGATGATTGTACGATGCTCTCCAACGGAAACATTGTGTTCTCAAGAAAATCCGGAGCCAGCGAAATTACGCCGGACAGCAAAATCGTTTGGAACTATCAGGCGCCTCCGGGCACCGAGGTCCATACGGCTCTTCCCCTCGGCACCGATCGAGTGCTCATTATGCAGAACGGGAACCCCGCCAAACTGATGATTATTCAAAAGGCAAGCGGAGAAGTGGAAAAGGAGCTGACGCTCCCAACCGCGCACCCGGAAAAGGTCCACGGCCAGTTCCGTCATGTCCGCATGACGGCGGCCGGGACATTTCTCGTTGCGCACCTGGACCTGGGCAAAGTGGTGGAGTATGACGCGAAGGGCGCGCCCATCTGGTCCGTGGAAGCGCCCTCGGCATGGGCCGCCGTGCGGCTGAAGAACGGCAACACGCTGATCAGCGGGAATCAGCACGGCTATGTCCGTGAGGTGAACGCGAAGGGTGAAGTCGTTTGGGAAATCAACAAGAACGATTTGCCCGGCATCCCGCTCTATACGGTGCAGGAGGTTTCAAGGCTCGCCAACGGAAATACTCTAATCAACAACTGGAGCGGCAGCTTGAAGCGGGATGCCTGGCCGGCTGTGGTGCAGTTGATTGAAGTAACGCCCGACAAAAAAGTGGTGTGGGCGCTGCGCGATTGGGATACGCTTGGCCCGGCCTCTTCAACCCAACTGCTCGACGAACCCGGCATTCCGGAACACGGCGACCTCCAGCGATAGGCAGAAGCGATGGGTAAATTACCAAGCGCAGGAATCGTCAACTCCGCGAACAACGGGAAATAATCTGGCGGAGCCATGCATCATACGGCGCATGGCGGAGAGGGTGGGATTCGAACCCTGACCGCTCTCTGATTATACGCAACTTACTGATTTTACAAAAACGCAGAAACGCTCAAAACGGGCAAAGCGCCGGATCGAGGTACACAGCGGGTACACCCGGTCTAACCGAAGACGGAATCCAAGAAGCCCTTTCCCTTTTTTCGCCGGGGCCTCGTGGTTTTATCAACGAGCATCCACGTCTTATGGCCCTTGGGGCAGGGTGGAATCTTCCGGCCCTTTCGTATAGTTCGTCTTGATGAACAGAGAAAAGCTGTGCATGAGTATATGCCAGAGTCGGGAGCTTTCTCGCCAGTGTGATACGTAGCCATATGCAGTCACCTCCTCAAATGACCTAGCAAGTCCCACCAAGGGGACCTCGCTCCTGTCGCCCGATTCCTATCGCGTTCCATCACTTGCAGATTATCCGCCGTGTTACTTCCGCCTTTTGAGAAAGGCACGACGTGGTGAATGTCGTGAATTTCCGGGTTGTATTTGCGGCCAGTCTTGTATTCGAAGCGGGCAATTGCTCTTCTTCTTTCAGATCGAGGCAAGTGCCGTTTTCGCCCCCGCTGCAAAGAGAGAGCCAGCGAACCGGCTAGCACTCCGCATACAAGCGCATGAAGTTGGGGCCAGCCTGCCTCCACCAAGCAGAATAGAACCAGGAGATAAGTGATTTCTACTACGACTAGAATCCGCAGTCTGAAGCGGATCGATTCGCGTCGCCGCCAGATTCCAGGGGCGAGCACCAAAATGAGCGGGAGTAACAATAGAGGCCAGTGGAGCACGGGTAGCAATGGTACTCTTAGTAACATTGCTGCGCAAGCCTGAATCCTCGATACAGAGAGAATGAAAAGAACCGTTCAGGTAAACGTGAAGATGACGGAAGAGGACTTCGCCCTTTTGCGCCAGGCCGCTGAGAAACGATGGCCGGATGCGGTGATCACAAACTCCGGCATAGTGCTTGCCCTCGCCAAGATCGCGGCGCGGGAGACACTCGCCAAACCGAAAAAGACAAAGTAAGTCCCTTACTTCTCGCACGGGGGGCCGAGCGGATTGGTGGGAATAATCCTACAGTGAGTTCCTTTCCGACGACGGGTGAACTTAAGTTAACCTAACCTAACTGGCTATCGAGCGCCCGGCACCATTGGACACCCGTTCGAAAGTATCGGACACGCCATGAGGACGCTTGCCAACCGCGTAGTACGCTACTCTGCCGTCTTGTGTTTTCCGCGTCCCCTCAGTTCAAGCCTCCGCTGCGGCACGTCGGCCGCCGCGCTGTGCTGGCAGGAAATCAACCTTCATTTTCCCCGCTGGCATGCGCCATATCTTCTGCCGTGGCCTTTCTCGGGTTTTCGGCGGCGCGAATTTCGCAAGTCTCTCGAACATACTCCGCTCTTCGCGCGTTGGAATCCGGCGTCCTTTGACTTCCCATAGGAACCTGTCATAAAGCGTTTCAATAAGCGTAGCTGGGTGAGGTTCATCTTCCTTGTTGAGATATCGATTCCAGTTTCCTTTTACCCAGTTGTAGGTGGTGTCTCCTGGGCCGAGCCGGGGACGGAGCAAGGTTTTCTTTATCCAATGGTAGCTCTTGTCCTCGATACCATTCTTCTGGAGTTCGATTGTAACGTCCCTCAATGGGTCGTTTTTCGGCCACAAAAGCTTTTTGGTTCGTCCCGATTGGCGCTCCATCTTGAATTCAAGCCATGACACAAAAATCCGTTGTTGGTATTCGGTCATGCGGTCCCGCGCGTGGGACACCGGTATCGAGCAGTGCCTACTTCTTGCGTAAAAAAGGTCTGCTTGGAATTCATATCTTCGCTCGACCTCCCTCAACATCTCTGCGATTGCTTTTATAGTTTTGTCTTCAGGGTAGTCATTGGCTAGCTTTTCGAGCTGACCCGCCGCCTTGCAGATGGCTTGTGCTTTGCGACTGGCCTCTATTTTCGGTCCTTTGTCTTTCTTGACCCACTGCCTGATGTCAAGCAGCCAGTGTCGAAAAGCTCTTGCCTTTTCCCACGGAAAGGTCCTGGTTACAAAATGAGTTCGATTTCGTAGTGTTTTTGTAGGGCGCATTGTTCTTGACCGGAAATTCTAGCAGATTATGCTGCGCTCAGATACCACGCGCAACCGCGCGGGGAGGTGATTTTGATGATTACTCGGAAAAACGTCGAGGAGATCGTGCAGCAAACCGTTGAGAAGGTCTTGGAGAAACAGTCGGGGAAGCCCAAGAAGAATCCGCCCGAAGTTACCCCGCCGAGCGGTTCCAAAGCTGATCTCCAGCAGCAGCTCGCCGACGCAGAGGAATATGCCGAAGCTTTGCGAGACGGTCTGTCCGAAGTTGTGGACAAGGTTGCCGATCTGCAGGAGCAGTTCCTGGAGGACGAGGAGTCGGGCGATCAGGGGGAATAACTCCGCCTGCCTGCGCAAGTAATTGGCGCAAGGCAGGGGAGCCCGTTAGCGATCGAGCGCACAGGTTCAGAGCACAGGCTTGCATTTCACTACCTGCAAAACAGTGTGCGTTGTGCGGCTCGACCGCTAACCTCGTTGTCGATCACATTGACGGCGACGAACGCAATGATGCGCCGTCGAATCTTCGCTGGCTCTGCAAGAGCTGCAACACGAGGCTGGGGCTGGTGATGGCGCGGGCGGGCCAAGGAAGGCGGACGGTGCAATTCAATCCGGGCGCCGAGACGCTCGCCGCGTACGTTCAAGCGGCGGTAGAGCATGACCGCGGCGCCCATGACGCGGGCGGCTTGGTGATTCACCAGACGCCCAAGGAAAAGCGCCAAGCCTTCGCCAAGGAAATCTGGCGTAGACGCCGGCGCACAGGACATTGAAAACAGAAACGGCCTTGCTTCGAGGGCAAGGCCGCTTCAAAGAAAACTGTCAGGAAAGAGCTGACAGCCTTCAAACTCAAGGCTACAGCTTACCTGAAAGTTTTCTAAAAATCAAATCGCTGATAACTGGATCCCGCGTGGAGGTAATCATGGAGATTTTTGCGGATGTACGCCTGGCTGCAAAGTCCGATAGCAAGGTTCGAGCACATGCGACTGTTACCGCCTCTTTCGGAGCAGACGGGCAGATTGTGATGGAAGGCTTCTCAGTTTTCCACGAGCAAGGAAAAACGCCGTCGGTCGCGCCGCCCGCGCGAAAGGGTGAGCGGCGCTATTTCCCGACCATCACTCTGGCTGGTAAGACGCGGACTCTGATTGAGGGTGCGATCCTCGCGGAATACCAGCGCCAAGTGGCCGTCGAGAAGTAGGGATCTTATGCCGGTCCGTGGGGCGCACAGAGCGGGCAACGTGGGACTTACAGACCACACGACCTGCGACGTAAACGGGCTCGCGGACCGGCGCCCGACCTGAAAGCCCGGCACGGATAAAAAGAGTCTGTGCGGGGTCTAGGGGCAGAGCCCCTGGGGCCTCGCGGTTTTTGCGAGGCCGACTTGCTAGAAGGGAAGAGGTGTGTCCGATGTCCGACGCCGAAGAGGTAAAGCAAGCGATGGGCGAATGGCTTGGTGGCTTGGCCCCGTGGGATGTTTTTTCTACGTGGACATTCTCCCGGCTGGTAAACGTACAAGGTGCGATGTACATGGGGCGTCGTCATCTGCTATGGCTCAACAAGGCGGCTGGCATTCCCGTGTATGGCTTCGTGGGTGCGGAGAAGGGCAATGCAGGCGGACTTCTCCACTTACACGCACTATTGGGAAATGTGGGCCATTTGAAGCCCTATTGTGGCGAGCGCCTCAAACCCGGCCAGTGGGGGCACGCTTGCTGCATGGTTCATGCTTGGCCATGCGGAATCGCAAGAGTGCTTCCTTACGATCCACAGCTTGGGGCGGCTTATTACGTCTCCAAATACATCACAAAGCGGCTGGCCGAATGGGATCTGTTCGGGTTTCCGGCTTCTGCCCAATTCGCTATACCGCGATGCTGAGTATCAATTCAGATCGACCGGGCGAACCACGATTCCGAGAGCGTCATTACAGCGTCTCGGAGATTTCGGAGATGTGGAATCTCAGTCGCGATGCGGTGCGCCATATCTTCGAGCGCGAGCCTGATGTGCTTGTGATTGGGACAGACGGCTCGCGCACTAAGCGCGGATACCACACGCTGCGAATTCCAGAATCAGTGGCCGAGCGCGTACACCGCCGGATGTGCAATCCGGGCTTGACAACGGGATCTGGTGGGCGTAAGTTTGGCGCAAGTCGGGACCACCAGTTGCTATCAACAACTGATGGCCCCTGACCATTTCAGCCTGAGTAAGAGGCCGAGAATGGCTATCACCTATCTATCCGACCCGGTCGTTTTTGGCAATCCCTCAGACACACAAAATGGAGGCAAAACACATGCTCACAACTTACCGCAGGCACATCAAGACGTGTGCCCATCGTTCCGAAGGAAGGAAATATCGCCGCTGCCGCTGCCCGATCTGGGCGGACGGATTCATAGGTCGTCAAGAGGTCCGCAAGACGCTCGACACCCGCGATTGGGAAAAGGCACAAGCAATCATCCGCGAATGGGAAGCCGAAGGTTCGCGCCCGGCAGAGCCAGAGCCAATCACGGTCGCGCTGGCATGGGAAGAATTTCTTTCCGACGCCAGGGCGCGAAATTTGCGCGAGCCGACCGTTTACAAATACGAACTGCTATCGCGCCAGATGGAGCGCTTCGCGCAGGACGGCGGAATCCGTTTCCTCCGTGAATTCGATCTGCCCACGTTGCGGAGGTTCCGGGCCTCGTGGCCGAATCATAATCTTGGAGCCTTGAAGAAGCTGGAATTCATGCGCGCGTTCTTCCGCTTCGCACATGAAAGCAAATGGCTCGACGAAAACCCCGCCCGCAAACTGGAAAGCCCGAAGGTGAAACAGCGGCATACCATGCCATTCACACCGGAGCAGATGGCCGATATTTTGAGCGCGTGCGACAAGTACGGAAACAAATACCACGGCCCCGCTTACTCGGGTGCGGAGAATTCGCGGCGCATCCACGCCTTTGTGCTTTTGCTTCGTCATAGTGGCTTGCGGATCGGCGATGCCGTTACACTCGAAAGAAGCAAGGTCACAGCGGACAAGCTTTTTCTCTACACGGCCAAGACTGGGACGTCAGTTTATTGCCCGCTTCCCGATTTCCTGGTAATCGCGCTTGCGGCGATTCCCCGAGTTAGTGAGAAGCATTTTTTCTGGACTGGCGAATCGAAGCTGGAAAGTGCGACCGGAGATTGGCAACGAAGTCTGAAGGCCGTATTTCAAGAGGCAGGAATTCCAGACGGCCACGCGCACCGCTTCCGGGACACATTTGCGGTCGGTCTGTTACAGGCCGGTGTGCCGATGGAGCGCGTCTCCATGCTCCTCGGACATAGCAGCATCAAAGTGACGGAGAAGTATTACTCCCCCTGGGTGGCGGCACGGCAAGAACAACTTGAGGCAGACGTGCGGCGGACTTGGGACATTCTCGCCGGAATGAAGGGGACGCCAGAGGTACACGAAAAACGGCAAGTCACTAACTAATTCAAACTGCAAGGAATAGATTGGCGGAGAGGGTGGGATTCGAACCCACGTCGCCATTGCTAGCGAACACGCTTTCCAAGCGTGCGCCTTCAGCCACTCGGCCACCTCTCCTCATCATCGACCATAACGCAATACCGCAAACCAATTCGGCTCAGTCTTGGTAAGCGGATTGCGACATCGGCTCAGTATAACATTGCGGCGGGAATCATGACAAAGTGATGGTGCTGGCGGGATGATGCCGGGACACGTGCCCGCGAACGAAGTCGACTCAGTTACTTGAAGCGACGGCGGAATATTATTTCCGCGCCGACAATTCCGTTCTGATCGCGGACGCCGATGAGCGAGATGCGATCGCTCAACGCCCACTCAAATTGGATGACGCGTTGCTGTGTGGAGCCGGTGTTGGTGGCGTAAGTAATGGTGAGATCGCGCGAGACTTGTTGTTCAATGGTGACCCGCGTTCCTGAGATGTTGGCCGGATCGCCCACGTTAGGGTCAATCTTGATTCGGCTGACACCAAACAAGCGCTGGATGCGGCTGGTGGTTTGGCTGGAGAGAGCTTCTGAAAGCAATGCGGTGGCGCCCAGATTGGAAAAGCTTTGGTTGGTAGACGCCAGCTCGCCGGTGTTGCGCACATAGCCCAGCGCTAATAAAGAAAGGATGTCTGATGTGGGTAAGGGCGGGTCCGTGCGGTAGGCGATTTTCATTTGGTCGATGGGTCCGGAAATATCCATGGTTAAATCGTAGCGTTGAATCCGCGTATGGGCTTGCATGTCGAGTAAGGGTTGGGTGCGAAACGGATTGGCCATGGTGACGTCGCCGCGGTCCAACAAATAACGGTTGCCACGGATTACCGCTTCGCCACTCAAGATGTGAATCGTTCCCAGCTCGACCGGGTTCTCGATGCTTCCTTGAAGGTTCAGGTCAACATCGGCCACCAGGCGCAGGTCGTGCGTTTCCAGCCGGACATCAGGATCAGAACTCACGCGAATGTCCAATCGAATTTTCGAAGCGAGCGAGGACTCCGCAATGGTGGCCGGAATGCCCCCGGGAGCGTTGACCTGTGCGAGCAAGGAAAGGACATTAAAATCTTCACTGGCAAACATTTGGCGAACCGTCAAGTCTCCTTCAAGCCGGCCGCCTTCCGTCGATCCAACCAGGCTCAAATTGCCGTTTAAAAGGGAAGTGAAGTCGGCGGGATACTGCACGCGCACCTGGTCGAGGCTGGCCTGGAAATCGAATCGAGGCGTCTGCGCAAAAGTAAGAAACCCGGACAATGTGGCAACGCCGCCGCCCACTTGACCTCGCAGAGACTTGGCTGTGGCCCGATCGCCCTCCAACTGGATTTCGCCGTTCAAGCCGGAAAGATGAAATGGAAAATCGCCATAGGCGAGGTTCAAGTCATGGACCTGCAAGGCGCCGTGGAGCAGTGGCTGCGCCGGACTGCCGTTGAGGCTAAGGTTCACCTCGGAATGGCCAGTGGCGTGGATGGCAGGATCCAACAGGCTGAGCAGCGCGTTGTCAGAATTCCCATGAGCTGAAACACTGAGAAGAGCGGGATTACCAAAATGAATTGCCCCCTCGACCTGGAGGTTGGTGGATGGGCCCCGCATTTGAAATGGGCTGGCTGTAAGGACGCCTCCGGCATAGTGGAGTTCGACGGGTTCACCGTTCGACCAGGCCATGTCGGCCACGTTTACTTTCAGACTTGTTGTCTGAGCTTGGATCTGCAGCTTGTTTGAATCTTTTAGCGGACCTCTAATGTGCAGAGTGCCCGTCCCTGAAACGAGTGCGTTAAATTTGCTGCCGGAAACCAGGCGAATCCACGGGTCGGCGCGAAAGTTTGTATACTCTCCGTTTAATTCGGCGGGCCAATCGCCCGTCGTTTGAGCCTCGCCTGACAAACGCACGCCTCCGCCCGCTCCCTGGCTCGTCAATTGCATCTGGAGTTTTTGTTCCTGCCAATCCAGTTGGGCGTGGAGATCCCCGATGGGCATTCCGTGCATGATAACGTTGTGGAGATCCAAGGCGGAATTGAACACAGGATTTTCAGGCGTGCCATGACCGCGAAGGTCAAAGCTCGAAAGACTGGTCTGAATTTCCCGAAAGGCGCGGTCAAAATTTTGAGTCTGGGCAAGGGATTGAAGATCGGTGGGCAAAAAATCGCGCCCGTGAAGCTCAATTGAGAAATTTCGATCCGACGTGGTGTATTGCGCCTGGCCCGTGAGCTGTGATTTGCCTTTGGCAATTTGGATTCCGTCAAGGTTCCACACTGATCCCATGACACGGACCTTTGCGGCGAATGAATCAAATGGCACTTGCAGAATTTGCCCATGGTTGATGTGAAATTGACCGGCGCCGACGAGGTTTGCGGGCGTTCCATCAAGGCTGATCTGTCCGGTTAAATCACCTTTCATCGGATAGGACAGGCCCAGAGTGGTTTGCAGTCCTTCAATTGACGAATTCTGGGCGCTTGCTGCCAGGTGCGCTGGTTCGTCACGGGCAAGCACCCAATTAATAAGATGGGCACTCGCGTCGATGGCCAGCTTTGAGCTTCCCTGCTGCAAATGCCCGTCCGTGACTTCAAAATAGCTTTGTGTTGCTCCAACTGTGCCTGAGAAAGCATCCCACGTTGTCCCGCGATATTTGAACGCTCCTGCTTCAACGCGCCCACGAATGTCGGTGGCGGTGATGGGCCCTGTGACCGTCCCGGAGAATGTGGCTTGCGACCTCAACTCGAGTGGAATTGGCTCTGTTGCCTGAACCAGGTATTCTGCCAGGCGGCGCCATTCCTCAAAATCGGAACTCGCAAGCTGCACGGAAAGATTTGAGCCGCCTTCGCCCGCTGTTCCTTGAGCCGTGAGGGACGAATGGGGTGTTTGGAACATGGCATTCTGGAAATCAACCTGCAAGCCGTGGTCCAGAGTTGCTGTTCCAATGGCACTTCCCCCTATGGGCACGGAGCCTGCAACGCTTTTGTTTTTCGGATTAAATTTCAAATCGAATTGGGATTTGAAGTCATTGAGCCGTCCTTTCCATGTCGCGCTCAAGCTGCCCTGCAGACTCGAGGAGGGCGGCAGGTGCGTGGAAACCGTGTGCAAGCCGGGAAAGGATAGTATCGTTTCGGCCATATCAATGCCTTGAACCCGCGTATTTAGAACAAACAGGGGCAGCGAACCTGCATTTGAAATTTCCCCCGTCCCCTGGGCGGCGCCTCCCAGAGCGGAAATTTTGAGATTGGAGATGGTCATGCGATTCCCATTGCCCGAATAGTTGGCCGAAACATCAAACCGCCCGGGGTTGAAGGTCGGCGAGGGAATAACAAGTTGACGGCCCACAGCTCGTCCTTGCAGCGACCATTTATTTTTGTCGTAGGTTGCGGCGCCCTGGAGGGCCACTTTACCCCCGCCGGCACTTTGAAAACGAAAAGCTTTGGCCAATACGGGATAGTCTCCTTGGGCGGAGAAGGTGACGGTCGCCTGCATCGCTGGCGATGTCTGCACCTTGAGCGAGCAACTTGCGTCGAGGCCGGACCCGCGCCAGGTTAATGAATCGAGCGTGAGGGCGGTACGATCAAACTGAAACTGGGCAGCCACTGATCCAGCCGGTAGCAACCATCGGGTTCCTTCGGCGGTAGCTTGAGACGACGAAAAGTCGCCCTGATAGTGATGCAAAAGATTCCCGTGAAGTTGAAAGGCAACATCGCGCGCGGTTACATCCAAAGGCATTTGCTGATCGTTCAAGAAGATATTGGTGTGGAGAAAGGTGATTCTTCCAATGGATAAATTCAGGATATCGTTGAGGGTGTTTTCACCGTGGGAGGACATCCCCGGGCCTGGAAGATTGTTCGAGCCGTCAGAGTTTGTCCGCACGTGCACCTCTGCGTTGTCCCAATCAAGGGTTCGCAAAATTACATCTTCACGGAACAAAGCAGTGGGATTGATGCCCATCACCAGAGTTTCCGCTGCGAAGAGGGGAGGTGCAGATGTCGGTTCCGTGCCATGGAGGACGAATTTGTGAAAGGTGATTTGGAAGATTAATGGCCTGAAGCTAAATCCCCGGACCTCAACCCGCCCGCCGGTCACACTTTCCACTTTGGCAATCACGCGTCCTTCCACAACATGGCGAAACCACAGCGTGCTCATCACAAGGTAGGCAACCACCGCCAGCCCGCCGAGGGCGATGAGGAAGTAGATGATCCTGCGAAATGGTCTGGACACCCGGCTCCTTCTTTCCGATGAACTTCCCGCCGCCTTGAGATCAAAATGGCTGAACGGTTACCCGATGACTCCGTTTCAGGTTTTCCAGCCACGAGGTCAGCAATTGGTCGATTTTCTTCTGCGTAAGAATTTCTCGAATCTGGCTCTCAACCTCAGACAAAGGAGGCGCGGAAACTGTTCCCCGCCGCGTCAATTCGGGCACAAACGTTTTTTGATAATACGTCATAATATCCGCAGGCCCCACCTGGGCAGATGGGCGCAAGCGCTGGTCAATGAGCCGCAAAATGCGCTGACGATCACGAATCCGGTCGATTACCTCTTGGTCACTCAAACCAAGAGACTGGAGGGCGGATTGGAAAGCCTTTTCGCTTCCGAATGTTTTGCGTATTGCCGCCAGCTCTTCAGCGGCAGTGGGGGGGGAATCGGTTGCTGGGATGCCCTCCGCGTCGGCTTCCCGCAGCAAAAGCAACTGATTGATTTGGCGGTCCCGAACAAGTTCGAGGGTTGCCCTGTCAGGCGAAGTCTCAGCCACCTTCGAATTGAGGAAAAGTTCGAAACGGTAGGCGTTTTCAACGTCGCTGCGGGTAATGGCAATGTTGTCAACCGAAGCCACGACGCGGTCCAAATTTTCACTCTGGGCGGCCAGGGTGGCGCTGAATCCGCCATAAATTGCAACTGCCAATGAAAGCCCCATCAGAATGTTTGTCCGACACCCAGGAAAAATTGAATGTTTGATAATTGGCTCACCCCCAAACCGCCAGGAATTTGCACTTGATAACGCGGTGGATTTAAATTATATCCCACGTCAAAGCGCAACGGCCCAAGTGGCGTCATATATCGCACACCGAAGCCAATGGCGTGAGTGGTGTAATCGAGATCCGTCGGAGAATTCTGCCTGACCTTCAGCAGGCGCATTTTGCGGACGCTTGAATAAACATTTCCGAAATCGTGGAATAAGACGAATCCGAGGCGGTTCTCCTCCAGCCGGACGCGCAGTTCAAGAGAATTCAGGAACAGGGCATTGCCTCCCACGGGAAAGCCGGTCAAGGGATCGCGCGGTCCCGCCTGATTGATGGAGAATCCGCGATCCGATTCGCTGCCGCCCATAAAAAATCGCTCGGGCAGCGGAATATCATGCGTAAAAATGACCTGGCGGGGCTGCGTTGCAGTGGCAGGAATAATTATCTGCCGCAAAGCTCCGAACGGCGATTCGATCCCGATTCGCGTATTACGAGCGAAAGTAAGATGAGGGCCGATCTGATAATAAGTGGAATTTTGCGCTGAGAAACGCAGGAAATTCGCCTGTGATCCCAGCTTGTCCACTGAGATTCCGGCATCGGCCAGAGTGTAGGAGCCTTTGGTGGCGTCCGCCGGATTGTCACGACGATCGTTAATATAACTTGCGCCCAGCATGCCGATGCGCGCCGGGCGGCTGAAAAGTGGTATTTGATTGGGCGAAATGTGCAGAGTGGAAACATCAACAAGAACGTTCCGGTAGGTGTATCTCAACAGAAGGAGGGCGGAAGGACCATAATGTTTCTCCACGCCGACGGAGGCTTCGGAGCGTTCGGCTGAAAATGTCTGGACATCCCGGCTGCGATCGAATAGTCCGGTCAAACGCAGACCCAGGTCTGGCCGTGCCGGCAGGTGGGGAATGAGATAACTTGTTCCGGCACTCGTTTCCAAATTGGAAAACTGTCCGCGTAGAGTAAAAGTCTGGGCCCTCCCCCCCACGTTCAATCGGCTGAGGTCCAGCGACAGGCGCGGACTGGCCTTGAATTGGCCCTGTGGTTGATTGCCTCCCAGTCGCTGGAATTCTATACCTCCGCCGTACCCTACTGTCCATCGGCGGGCTTCCTCCATTTTCACGAGTACCGTCTTTTGTGTCTCGGGGCTTTGAGGATCCTGGGGGCCGATCTGCACCTGGTTGAAGACGCCCAGGTCATAGAGATTGCGCTGCGAATCATAAATATCGCTCTGGTCGAGGGGGGCGCCGACCTTCAACAGGACATTGCGCTGGACGATTCCTGCTCGCGTGTGCTCGTTACCCATCAACAAGACCCGCTGAATCCTTTCCTGTGGCCCGGGGTGGATGTCGTAATTGAGGTCAACGTCGTGGGTGGGAGAGGCGGGTAGGGCCTTCCAGCTTGCTGTTGCCTGGCTGTATCCGTGATCACGGAGATAGCCAAGAATCGATTCTTGATTTGCCTGGGCGCGCGTTGGAGAGAATGGCTGGCCGGGTTTTGTGACCAGGGTTGGCGTGATGTTCTTTTCCATTTCGAAATCAACGCCGTGTAGCTTCAATTGGCCCACGTATGTTCGCGCCCCTTCTTTGATTTCAAAAGTTATGAAAAGGTGGTTGGGCTGGTTGTCAAAATTATCGTCAAGGTGAGGAGTCACTTTGGCATCAGGAAACCCCTGCGCCAGGTAATACGCGGTGAGGGTTGTAACATCGTGGGCCAGAAGGGCGTGGCTGAAAGTTCCGCGCCAAATGAAAGGATAATCCTTTGTCCGAATGGTCAATAAGGGGGTCAGCTCATCATCCGTCAATTCCTTGTTACCCTTGAACTCAAAACCATCAAATTGTCCAGCCGGACCCAGGGTTACGTTGTAAGTGATATCGATTTCCTGCGTGACGGGATTCACATGGCGTTCAGCCGGGGCTTTGGCTGAAAAATAGCCCAGCCGCTCAAAGTAATCCTCCAAATTTCGTCGGCCCTGTTGAACCGCAAAATCATCCGTGACCCCTTCGGCGAACATAGGGAGGAGCCTTTTTAAATTATCAGATGAAACTTTGGCGCCAACAATGCGCAGCTTTACCAATGGTCCTGCTTCCACCTGGAGGACAAGCTTTTCTGAATGACGGGCATGATCATAAAGTCGTTGCTGAACGTTGGTGTATGCCTGAAGTCGTTTTTGCTTAAGATAAAACTGATGGATTCGAATCAACCCCCGCTCAAGTCGGGAAGAGGTCATTTGCTTCCCGGGGCGCCAGCGGGCAATGTCAATCAGGCGTTGGGGAGAAACGATGGAATGACCCTGAATTTCAACCCCGCTCAAAACAGCGGGCCGTCCCGCAACAATTGAAAACTGAATGGCGGCTTCCTGGGTATCCGGGTCTTTCCGCACGGTTTGAGTAATCCTGGCCTCGTAATATCCTTCCTCAGCAAGCGTTGCCGCAAGGTGTTGCCGGGCCTTGGTCAAGTCTTCATCAGTAAGCGGCTGGCCCAGGCGCAGGCGCGCGCCGGTGGCCAGGCTTTCCGAATTGAGGGGACGGGGCGCGCCCTCAACACTGACCACGCCTACAAAATACTGAGCCTTTCCGACAAATACCACCTCAACACCCGTGCCTTTTGCCTGGGTATCCGCGCGCAATTCCAGGAAGCGTCCCGTGGCATAAAGGTTTTTGAGGCTGACGCTGATCCTGGAACGGTCAAGCGGCTCCCCGATTTTCTGAACAATCAGTTGGTCGAATCTCTCGATACTCATGTGGGCATCGCTTTCCAGGCGAATGCCGACCACCTTGCCGCCCCACTGCGGAGTAGCAGCCGCCGGGCTGACCCAGAGCAAAGTTGCGACGGCGAATCCTACGAAGAAACGCACAACCATTAGATGTCGGCGGGCGGGAAAGAAGGCTCTTCGAGTCTGGAAGAAATCCGTGAAATGGAAAACGGGAGACATCCTGAGATTCAGATTTGAAAACCGGCCTGTGAGACTGGAAGACGCCCCCATGATTTTAAATATTGTGGCGACAATCGGTTATTATACTTCGGTTTTTTCTGCTCAACCGGTTATCTGCAAGACGGCGGGCAATGATGGCTGCCCTTAAATCCAGGTGGCGCGCACTCGCGTCCCCACCAATGTATTTAGTAAATTGTCATGCGGGAAGCCTTGCCCCAGGTGCTGGCGGAAACCTTCTGCGCTCGCGCAACCCGAAAGTTTTCCAGCGCGCTCCGCCATCGCTCTCATCATCGTGCCCATGTCGGCAATGCCTTGCTGGGCGCTGAGAAATGCGCGCTGGCTTTCATGGCATGCCAGCATTTGCTCTTTGCGGGAGAGCTTGGGCGCGATGTCCACAAAAAGGGTGGAATGAATTTCTTCCCCCAGGATATCACGGCCGCCGAAAGGTTCAGCATAATAAAGGTGTGGCACCGAGCGGATGGGGCGGGCTGCCTTGCGACTTCCGGTCTGAAAGTTGGGAGCCATGGCGCCGAAGCAGGCGGTCTGGCAAAGGCGGCTGGTGGTTTCATGATCGACCATGTAATCCACAGGGGAGTGAGTGAAAACCAGGTCGGGATTTACGGCGCGAAGGGCTTGCATCACCTTGCCCAGTGTTCGTCGGTCATAGAAAATATTCAGATCTTTTTCCATCAGGCAGGAGTAACCTGCTCCAATCATTTTCGCCGCGCGGGCCGCCTCCTTGCGGCGAATGGGGGCGATCTTTGCGGCGGGTAAAAGCGTACTGCCACAATCACCGGCCGTCATAGTGGTCATGTGAATTCTGGCTCCGCGGTCTGCGAGAAGTGCGAGTGTCCCCGAGCAAAGAAATTCGGCGTCATCAGGATGAGCGAATAGCGCCAAAATGTTGATGGTTTGATACGTCAATTGATCGGTGTCCGGCAGCCGGCTTACCTGGCTGGGGCAAAAGACGCAGTGAGCCGATAGGTTCCCCAGGCAACTTCGATAATGCCGCGGTCCCCTTTGCTCGTGAGTTGAATGTCCATGGCGTCCACGGCTTCGCCGCCCTCCTCCACTTCCATCGGAATTTCGGCAAGCTTGGTACTGGGATCATAATGGGCGCGGTCTCTACTGGAGACCACTAAATTCCATTTTCCCGGCTCCACAAAGCGTACCATCAGGAAATTCTTTCCCTTGGGGACCCGCGTGCCGCCAAAATCCAAATCTGCGTCTGATTCAATCGTGGTGGGAATGTCAGCACCCATGCGCCAGAGGTCGCCGGGATGAAGCAACTTCATCAAGTCGCGGCCTTTCAGCGTTGGCCGGTGAAATTCGATTGAAACTTTGGTGTTGCCGATGGTCGCTTTGGCTGACCCGGGTTTGTTGCCGTGGGCGAGCGCGAATTGAGGCAGAATTGCCAGCGCGCCAAAAGTCATTATCGTGACGAAGATCCGATTCAGTTTCATGATAGTTCTCCTTTCCTTTTGAGAGGTGCAATTTAATCCGGCGTCAGCGTTCCCCAATTGCATCTGCCCTCCGCGGTGCGTGCGGGATGCGGCGTTCATTTTAATACATTCGAAAGATATTTCCGCAATTCTTCCGGGGCCACATAGCCCACCCAATGATGGACGATCATTCCTTTCCCGTCGGTCAGAAACAGGGTTGGAAAAATTGAAATTTTTCCGTAGGCGGCATCACTTTCCCCGGTCCAATCCACAACAGGGAAGTTGATCTTTTGTTCCTTGATGTACCGTTGCCGGACGGCATTGTCGTAACCCAATCCTAACAGTTTGTCCGCGTTGGCGCCCACTACTGTAAATCCACGGGAGGAATACTCCTGCTGTAATGCCACAAGTTTCGGGGACTCTTTCATGCAAGGTGGACAGCCGGTAAACCAGATATAAAGTAGCACAACTTTGCCCGAAAGGCTGGCTGAGTCAATGGTCCGGCCATCCAGGCCCGCGAGATTGAAGTTGGGCGCGGTCTTGCCCTCCCAGCCGCCCAGTTGGCGATCCACGGACTGCCCAAAGCGGGGGTCGCTGCGAATTATTTCCACATCGACGTGGGCGATTTCCCCGGTCTTGCCGTCCCGAGTGAGAAAGCGCGGCACTCGCGGGTCTGATTCCATCACACGTAGCAGGACGTCCGCCGAGCCGGAATTATGCAAATCGAATTGTTGGGCAATGGTGCGCAAACTGGGAGGCGAGCCGTATTTCTCCTGGTACTGGGCCAGAAATAAGGGAATGCGAAAAAAGGCATTGTAAAGCTTGTTAAGGGCTTGCCGCTCCTCGGGTTTGGTGAAAACGGTGTTATAAAGTTCGCTGACCACCAGCGGCTCGCCGGGCCGGATATGTCCGCGAAGATAGTCAATCACACGAGTCTCTGCGTCGGCAGGTTGTGTTTCGGGGTGACGGTGTGATGGTGAGGTGCGTTGTTTCGCTGAGGAAAAAGGCGGCACGACTCCCACCATCGCCGTCGCGACGATAAGAGACAGGAAAGTAAATATTTTGTTCATGAATCTTCTGCCCCGCCAACCAGGCCGGGCGCGAGGTTGAATATCTGCTTCGATAACCCTCTGATTTAAATCAAGGTTTTTTATCCCTGGCCATATTGGCAGACCAGATTTGCCAATGAAAAATTAAAGAATATTTCATATACTGGGTCAAATAACTCCAGCCATGGTTGCCTGGGCGCAAATGAAATTCGTGAGCGAATCCGTGCGCCGTCAGAATTTTGTCCAGGAGCTCGGCGCCTTCATTAAAGCCGTAGCGGTCCTGCTCGCCGCAATCGAAGTAAAGTTTCAGGTTGCGGAAGTTCTCCGGATGCTCGGCGAGCGTGAGAGGGCTGTTGGCTTCCCAATAGGATTCGCTGAGCGGAGAGCCAAAGGGGCCTTGGAGCACTTTGGCGTAAAATCCCCAGCGGCCTTCTGTGGGGAGCGGGTTGGGAAACTTGGGTAGAAGCGCGGCGCTCTGCGCGCTGGCGGAACCGAAAACGTCAGCGTGGCGCATGGCCAGGTGAAGCGCGCCGTAACCTCCCATCGATGAGCCGCTGATGCCCCGCATTGCAGAATCCGCAATCGTGCGATATTTTTTGTCGATGGCCGTAATCAATTCCTGAATGAAAAAATCCTCGTAGCGTTCGTGGCCGTCCATGGAATTGATGTAGAAAGAGCGGCCGCCATCGGGAAGCACGACAATAAATTTCCCCACCTGCCCATCGCTTAGCAGGTTATCAAGGATTTGTTTTCCCCCGCGTTCGCTCCAGCTTGTTTCGTTTTCAAAGAGTCCGTGGAGAAAATAAAGCACGGGATACCGCGTGTTGGTTGCAGAGGCGTAATCCGGGGGCAGAGCAACACAGGTGTTCACTGAACGACCCAGAATGGCGCTGGGTATGGCCTCGCACTCGATGGTGGTTGCCGTGGCAGGTCGGGCTTGGACGATTGGGGCGAATAATCCGCATACTGCGGCGCTTGAAACGAATATCGCTATCCATCGTTGCGCAGTCTGAGCCGATGAAAAATTCGGAAATCGAAATGATTTCATCATGGGTTGAGTTAGTGGGGCGTCAGCGACGTTGAGCGGCTTTGGTCAGTCTCCACGTAAACATGAGCTTTGCCGCTTTTCGATCCGACGCCCAGTGCGCCGCCCGCTTCATGGTTACCGGAATGAGCCGGGTCAAGCGAGCCGTAGGCCTCTCCGTGGATGTTTTTCCGGGCGTGCTTAGTGGTTATCTGAGGTTTAGACTTTCCGGCTGACCCGCCATCTGCTGAAGCGGGCGAGAATTCAAGGACGGAATCCACGCTGCTTCCGTCGGAGGTTTTACTCTTTTGCTTTTCCTTTGAATGTATTTTCGCCGCCTCATGGGCTGCGCTTCGCGCGGCATCTTCCGTGCTCACCTGCAGGACGTCGCTGAAGATGGGTTTATTATCTGATTTTTTGGTGACGCTCTTCTGCTGCGAAGCGGGCGGAGCAGCAGGTGAATTTTTCTTTGCTTCGTCCTGTGCGATGCCCGCCGTCGAGGCGAGCAGCGCGACGGCTGCGAGAAGGATCCCGATTTGTTTCGTAGAAACGACCATCAATAGCACCACAATGGATTAGCGCCATCGTCCCAATCTGCTTCATTCTGCCGCGAATCACCGCGTTACGTCAAGCTACGGAAATCCTGGCTATTCATTTTCGTTTTCTCGATATATTCCGCCTCAAAGTCATTCATGCAGCAGCGCCAAACTTACTCACGCATGCAAATTATGGTGACGACCTCTATTGTAGCGGCAGTCTCCGACCGCCGTGTTTTCGGCGCCCAGAGAGCGCCGCTACAACCAATGAAGGTCACCATAATTTGCGAGCCTCAATAGAGAGGGGAAGTGAAGTTTCCCTCGCCATCAAATTGAGGCTGAAAAACCTCTGGGTTCAAGTGCCAGCCGCGGAGTGCGGAATGTTCGCGCGCCAACCGATCCGAAACGGCGATACGCTGGAGGTTCTGCGTGTTAGAAATCCAAACCGTGCCCTGCTCAGCGGCTGCCGGGCCGCCAAGCGAAGCCACTGCAAAAGCCAGCGCGTCGCGATCTGTCGGCAGAACCATGGGTAGGCGGACCATCTGGTGGCTCATGGACGTCCGGCCGTTCACGTACATTTTTTCAAAATCAATCTTGTTGCGCAACCGCTGATGGATGAAATCGGCCATCCCAACCCCCAAAGCGTTTCCGCCGCTTTCCGCCGTCAAGTCACGGGCATAAATCAGGCCAATTTCCGGACCTTCGCCGGGCTGGTGTTGGGCGCCGCGGCCCACCACTTTGGCGTCCATGCCTGTGCCACTGATGTTCTTGCCGATCTCGTCCACAATCAGGAATTGGATATTGGGGAAGGGAAGTCGTGGAACCAGGCGGCGCGCCTCTGCCAGGCATGCTTCATCGAGGGCGACGATGCTCTCGGGACGGGCGGCGCGCACCGAGCAGATTTGATGCAGTTCATTTTCGATCACGCCCATTCCGCAGAGAATCTTTCCGCTCGCGAGCGTCATGGCTGACACGGCACGAATGACTTTCTCGTATCCGGCACGGCGAAACGCGCGATGGCACTCGCGCGCGCCGTCTTCCTTGCCCATCCCGACGGCCATCATTTTTAGCAGTCCGCTTTCGATTGTCCCGGAAAAGCTGGTGTGGGGTTTGACGCGGTGCGTCACTACGATGCCGTCTGATTCCCATGCCAGCCGGTCTACGAACGCGGGGAAACCTTCGGGTGTGGTACCCAGGGAAACTGTCTCCATTGAAGACCGGATGGGCGCGCCAATAAATTCTTCCGTCATACCGTAATCTTGCAAAATTTTCCGCTGCCCCTCAGCGCTGGCGCCGCCGTGGCTGCCCATCGCGGGGAAAACAAATGGGTGCGCGCCTTGCGCCGTAAGCCATCCGCAAACGGCCCGGGTGATTTCTTTCGCGCTGGCAACTCCGCGGCTGCCCGCCGTTACTGCGATGGAGCGTCCTTTTAATCTCCCACTTGGCAGATCAAGCGAAGTAAGTACGCGATG
>DASYXZ010000145.1:0-6027 GCA_035934315.1 Terriglobia bacterium
CAAGCGAGTCATTCGCTCCGGGCGCAGCACCTGCCGCGAATCATCCGCTGCCTTAAAATGCTCTCGGAAGAACAAATTTGGTGGCGCGCGCATCCCACGTCAAACAGCGCCGGCAACCTGACCCTTCATCTCGCCGGCAACGTCAGGCAGTGGATTATCTCCGGCCTGGGAGATCAGCCCGACCACCGCGAGCGTGACAAAGAATTCGCCGAACTCGGGCCGATACCACGCCGCGCTCTAATCCGGCAACTGGAAGAAACGGTCGCTGAAGCATGCGAGGTTCTGGGCAAGCTTTCCACCGGCGATTTGGCGCGACAATATCTTATTCAGGGGTTTCGGGTGAGGGGAATTGAGGTCGTCGCCCATGTCACGGAACATTTTGCGTATCACACCGGGCAGATTATTTATTTGACAAAATTACAACTGGGAGTGGACACGGGGTTCACCCGGTTGCCGGGCGGGAAAGCAAAACCCCGGCGGGCGCGCAAACTTTCACAGTTTTAATTTTCCGGTGCGGTCGGCGGTGCGGCGCAGGAAGAGGACGAAAAATAAGACTGGACCTCGAAGAACCGGTTGCGATCTCCGGAAAAAAATAGCAGGCACCAATTCTGGGAAGGAGAGGGCCGCAGTCCTGCGCCGCAGATTTTGCCAGGGGAATAAAATCAAGTCGCCGCAATCACCCGGCGACTAAAGTTGGTGAACCTGTTTGGCCACCAGGACGAGCGTCCCGCGAGGGATCGTTATCCCGTTCACCGTCCCCCCGTTCATCTCAAAAAACGCCAGGCCCTTAACCAACAGCGCGGGTTGTGGCGTGAGCGCGCTTAACCCTGACACGCTCACAAACGCCGTCTGACCGTTGGTCAGCACCAGGATGGGCGCGCCCTGAAACAGGGTGCCGCAGGAGGCCATCCAGAACGCGCCCGTTTTATCATCGGATTGTGCCGCCACGAGTGATGAGAAGTTTCCCTGATGCGACTGCAATTTAACATAAACTTTGTCCGCGGCCACAGTGACTGGCAGAGGAACCGCGGGAGCCGGAATTGTAGCCGGAGGAACGGTGAACACGCCGTGGACCACCAATTCCTGACCGGGCGCCAGGGCGGTGTCGTCAAATGGGAAATTGGCAAAATTCGTCGCTCGTGAGGAGAATTGGTAAATGGTGGAGGGCGAAAGGTTAACCACCACAGTGGAGTCCAGACCAATTGAAGATTCGTCGTCCGGCTCTTCTTCACTGACATAGAAACTGAACTGCGTGACGTTGCCGCTCAAATCCCTGGTCACAGAAATGACTTTTCCGATTAAAGCCAACTGTTTTTGCTCGGGAATTTCATGATCTTCAATTTCAAGGGTGTTCGCTACCAAGTTTCCACCCGAATCCGTGTACCCATCCATTTCAACAAAACTGCCCGTCAACAATTGATTCAAAGCGATTGGCGTACAAGGTTGATTCGAGGCTGTCGCAGGCCCACAGATTTGGGTCGAACTGGTGAGGTCCACGCTAAAGAGCGGGGCGGTGCCGGACAGCATCTGAAAACCAAAACCACCGATAAAGCCTGTACCCGAGCTGGTAGGCGTCACACTGGTGACAAAGCCCTTCACATCGTCCATCTCGCCAAAACCATTTATCGGCGCAGCAGAAACGGGGGTGAACGACATGACGGGTGTCGCACCGCCTGTTACACTGCCCTGCTGGTCCAGCGTGATGGATTGCCGCATGTTGAAGTCAATATTCAGGCCGCTCACTTTACCGGCAGTTACGGTTAAAGCCGGCTGAATGGCGAACGTCGGTGGTGTGTTGGAATTTGCGGCCGAAGCAATTTTAACAGGAGGGTTCACGCTGGGATCGAAAATAACAATTTCAGAACCTGATAAGGTGATCGTGGCCTTGTCATAAGTTCCCGCAGGAACTGTGCCCAATACCAATGGGGTTGAAAAATCCCTCAACTCACCAAAGTTGACTTTAACAAAGGGAGCACTTGACAGGGACACCACAAAAAGTGAGACAGGTGAACCTCCACCCACGGGGGTTAAAGTCAGGCCGGTAATGGTGGAACGATAGCTCAATACGCCGCAAAAAGGGACATCGCCGATAAATGCGGCCACCGTGCCAGTGGGCACTTTCGGTGTGGGTTTCGAACTGCTGCAACTGGAAACGACCCATGCTCCCAATCCAATCGTCAGGGCCATCGCCAGAATCCGTTTGACCATCAATCTCTCCCAAAGTTGATTTGGCTGATTCGCCGAAGCCTGACTTGCATCCCGGCAGGCTTGCCTTAATCCGCCTGGCAAATCCCGGGCCTCCGCGACTTCTTCGTTGTTGGACCCCAAGCCTATCTGTCAGATGACAAAAGCAATCGTCCGGGTTATCCCAAAATAAAGGGCTATCCCGCAGCGTGAAAAGGTCTATTTATAAATACAGTGAATTGGCCGAATAAGGCAAGGAAGAAGAATTGAACGGTCTGTGAACCTGTCAAGCCCGGATAGAAATACTGTCAAAGCTCTTTAGAAATGTTCCTTTTCCTGGCGGGCTGCGCTACGGACAGGCGGTGAGATTTGTCGCCCTCACTATAAGAAACGGCGGGAAGCGATTCGGTCGTCATCCGCAATCTAAAAATCCAAAATCGGCTTCAAGCCACTGCCACCAGTGGATGGTTGACCCGGGCCTCTGAAGCGGTCATCAGTAATCGGTGATCAGCAAGACCAAGAGCCTTGGCTTGCCACGGAAAAGTGAAAGGATTCGTTCTCCTATAATGCCAGACGGGAAAAATGGCGAACGTGGAGGAGCACAAGCATACGATGGTAAATCCCCCAATCGACTTGAGCTATAATCCCGCCGTGAGACTCCGTCTCCCTGTTTTTTTGAGCCTGACATTCTTATTCTGCATGGCGTCCGCTGAGGCCGGGGTCAGAGGAGAGGTCCGCGGCGTGGTTTTGGATTCGCGAGGTGGCGAACCCTTGGCTCGCATCCAGGTCCGATTGGAAAACACCACACATGAAACGGTGACCGACGCTCAAGGCCGATTTGTCCTGACGAATGTTGAGGCGGGCGACTACGACCTGAGAGCTTCGACTGTCGGCTACCAGCTATTGGAAAAACGGTTCACTCTGGCTGCCGGCGAAGTCAAAGAGTTCGAAATTATTCTCAGCCTCGATACGAGTCGCCGGACTGACAAGGTTGAGGTCAAGTCCGGGCCATTTGAAGTGTCACGGGAGGACAGCCCTTCGGAACTTACTTTGCGCGGCAGCGAGGCAAAAAATCTTGCCAGCGTGCTCGCGGATGATCCGCTGCGGTCAGTGCAGGCTTTGCCGGGAGTCACTTCCAACGACGATTTTGACAGCCGTTTTTCCTTGCGCGGCGCGCCTTTCCACAATATTGGGTTCTACCTGGACGATGTGAATCTTCACGCTCCTTTTCATATGGTCGAAGCGGAATCGTCTCCGGGTTCACTCACAATTATCAACGGCGACACGCTTGAAACCATCGATCTTCATAGCGGGGCATTCCCGGCGCGGTATGGCGACGCCACTGCGGGTGCGCTGGATTTAGTCACGCGCGAGGGCAGTCGCAAAAAGCCGACGCTGCACGCCACGGCCAGCGCGTCCAACGCGAGTATGGTTGCGGAAGGCCCGCTCGATGAACAACGCAAAGGCGACTGGATGGTCAGTGTGCGCAAGAGTTATTTGCAATACCTCTTGAATCGCCTCAACATCGATTCTGCACTTGGTTTTGGCTTCTTCGATGCGGAGGGGAAATTCAGCTACGACGTGAACCCGCGGAATCATTTAAGCCTCAGCAGTATCTATGGCACCTCGGCCCTGGACCGATCGAGCGCCAAAGCCAGACTCGGGATCAACACAATTACCACCAGCGATTACCACTACACTCTGCTCAATCTCGGGTGGCGTTACACGCCCGCCGACCGGTTTCTAATGACGAATCGGGCTGCCTTCATGCGCGAAAACTTTAATGACCGTAACCCGGCCGAATCACCGTTGGCGGGAGGCAATTATGGAGAGTTGGTTTGGAATACAAGCGGGACGTGGCTCTGGTCTGAGGAGACCCCGTTGGATTTCGGCGCCTCGGTTCGCCACCTTCATGAGGATGGTTTTTCCAACCAGTACCAATTCAATCCCACCGCCGTGCGCACACTGGACCAATCGCGGGGCCGCGGACTGCGCGCCGGAGGCTTTGTGGAACAGTCCTGGAAGGCGGCACACGGCCATATCCACTTGAGCGCGGGTCTACGCTGGGACCGCCACAGCGTGGACGGTGTCGATCATCTTTCGCCTCAGGTGTCGCTGGGATTTCTTCCTCGCCCATCCACACGCATCAATTTCGGATGGGGACGATACGTCGAGTATCCCGACCTGCAGAATTTCTTTTCCCGCTTCGGCAGCGTGCGCCTCCTGCCTGAACGCGCCACCAATTTAGTGGTCGCGGTTGAGCAAGACCTGGACCCGCAAACACGCGTGCGTGTCGAGTGCTACGAGCGGCAAGACCACGATTTGTTGTTTCGTCCGTTTTTGGAGCCGCGCACCGTCAACGGGGTCATTTTCAATCCTCCGCTCGATCCTCCCATCCGCAACGCGCTCCACGGGCAGTCGCATGGCATTGAGGTTTTCCTCCAGCGGCGTTCCGCCAATCGTCTGATGGGATGGGTGTCCTATGGGTGGGGTGTTAGCCGGCTGCAAGAAGACGAGGAGGGGATCAGCTTTCCGTCCGACCAGGATCAGCGCCACACTGCCAACGTTTTCCTGAGCTATCGCGTGCGCCCTACGGTTAACCTCAGTGTAAGAGCTCTCTATGGGAGTGGATTTCCCATTCCTGGTTTCTTTAAGCGCCAGGGAGTAGGCTTTGTACTTTCTGATTCACGCAACCAGGTTCGCCAGGACTCGTATCAACGCACGGATTTTCGGATCAATAAAGCCTACATCCACAATCGTTGGAAAATGACTGTGTACGGAGAGGTGGTCAACCTGTTCAATCGCCGCAACACCGTGTTCGAGAATTTTAACGGATACAATGGCGCCACGGGCCAAGCCTTTTTCAACACCCTTCGCCTGTTCCCCATTTTGCCTTCGGCCGGAGTGGGGGTGGAGTTTTGACATGACTGCTGGAATTGAGTGATTCTGCGATCGGGTGGTTATGAATTCGGGGTTTCAGAGGCACAGGGAAAGCACTTCGATCTTCAATCACCAAATCACTCAATCATCAAATCCAAAAGCAAAAATCCAGAATCGGCTTCAAGCCACTGCCACGGCCTCAATTTCCACCAGCATATCCGGGTCAACGAGGCGCGACACACCGATCATGCTGGTGGCCGGATGGATTTCGCCGAAAAACTCGGCGTGAGCTTTACCCACGTCCTCCCACCGGTCGATATCTGTCACATACATTCGAGTGCGTACTACGTGTTCAAGGCTCAGACCCAGTCGTTGCAGCGCGCTCTCGATATTGTGAATGGTCTGGACGGTTTGCGCGTACATGTCACCCGGCCCCACAATGTGTCCCGCATGATCGGTGGCGGTGGTTCCTGAAACATAGACCGTGTCGCCCACCTGTACGGCGCGCGCGTAACCTACTTTGGGTTCCCAGGGGGTTCCTGAAAAAATTTTATTTCGTTTGGTTTTCATGCGTATCTCCTCCAGATCGGACCAGCTCTCGCGCCGGCCCGTCAATCCAATTGCCGATGTATGGTTTTATTTTTCGAAATAGCGGCGATGGGCGCGGGCCGCCCAGGCTAATCGTTGGCGGCGCCGCAAGAGGGCTTCGCGATATCGTCTTTTTTCTTCCAGCGTACGGACGATCAAAGGAGCGACGGGCGTCGGGCGGCCCTCAGCGTCCAGGGCCACATAAGTGACAAAGGCGGAGCTCGTTTGCAGGCGCTTTCCCGTCACGTAGTCTTCCAGGTAAACCTTCACCTCCACTTCGATGGAGGTGCGAAACACCCGCGTAACCAGGGCGTGCAGGATTATCAATTGGCCCACCCGGATGGGATGGACGAAGTCCAGATAATCCACCGAGGC
>DASYXZ010000164.1:0-11793 GCA_035934315.1 Terriglobia bacterium
GACGGGCAAGGAGTTGGTGGCGCGCGCCATTCATGCCCAGAGTCCGTGGAAGGACAAACCGTTTGTTCCGGTCGATTGCGGCGCGCTCACGCCCACGCTGATCGAAAGCGAATTGTTTGGGCACGTGCGCGGCGCCTTTACTGGAGCCAGCCAGTCGCGGCAGGGTCTGTTGGCTTCAGCGCGCGGCGGAACGGTTTTCCTGGACGAAATCGCGGAGCTTCCGCTTGAACTGCAGGGGAAACTTTTGCGCGCCCTGCAGGAGCGCGAGGTCAGGCCCATCGGCGGCAATGAATGGACGCGCCTGGATGCCCGGATTATTGCCGCAACCAATCAGAATATTAACGCTGCCATCGATAGCGGCTCTTTTCGCAAGGACTTATATTTTCGGTTAAACGTCGTTTCCATTAAAGTGCCGCCACTGCGCGAACGCAAGAATGATATTCCTGCGCTCGCGCATGATTTCCTCGCCCGGCACGGCGGGGACGAAGGGCGTACAACGGTCATCGCCAATGATGCCATGGCCCGCTTGATGAACTATAACTGGCCGGGGAATGTTCGTGAATTGGAAAACTGCATCCAACGCGCCCTAGTATTGGGGGCTGGCCCGCTTCTCCAAGCGAAGGATTTACCTTCTCCCTTGCTTTACCATGCGGGGGACAAACGGGAAAGCGGGGAGTCCCTTTCTCTTAAGGAGGTGGAACGCCAGGCTGTTATCAAGGCTCTCCATGCCTCAGGGGGCAACCCGGTGCGGGCGGCGAAAATCCTCGGCATCGGGAAGACAACTATTTATCGCAAGCTCAAAGAATTTGGCTTGGAGACGCCCTCATCGCTCCCCAAGGCGGCTTAGTCTGGTTCGACGCCATTGGATTCAGCCGGTCACCCATCGCCCGCGCGGGAATTCCCAGGGAAGCTGCATGTCGCCAAATACACTTCACAAATCGTTCGAACAGGCCGGAGTGCGGTCGTCGACTAAAGTTCAAGGCCTGTTCCGTCGATAAGGAGGTCAGTTGCATTTGACGAGTGACGGAGGAGATATCGGGTCGCGACTTTTATCAATTTAGGAAAGGAGGGAGCACGATGAAGATATTGATCGCTGAAGACGACGTGGCCGCCCGGCGCAAACTTGAAGTCTGCCTTCTCAGTTGGAACTACGAAGTGGTTGTTGCACGTGACGGAGAAGAGGCTCTGATGGCGCTCCAAGGTGAAGACTCCCCTCGATTGGCCATCCTCGACTGGATGATGCCCGGGAAAGACGGTTTGAATGTTTGCGAAGAAGTGAGGAACACAAAGGCTGAACCTTATGTCTACATCCTTTTGCTGACAGCCAGGGACCGGAAGGAAGACGTTGTCAAGGGTTTGGAGGCAGGGGCGGACGACTATTTGACCAAGCCCTACGATGTTCAAGAGCTCAAAGCCCGGTTGCGCACGGGAAGACGTATTCTGGCATTGCAGGAATCGCTCCTGTCGGCGCGCGATGCGCTGCGCTTTCAGGCCACTCTCGATCCCCTGACGGGGCTGTGGAGCCGCACAGCGATGAGGGATACCTTGAAACGGGAGCTCGCTCGTGCCGAACTTCAGAACACTCCGCTAAGCCTTATTATGGTGGATCTCGACCACTTCAGCCGCGTCAACGAAATCCACGGACATTTTACCGGCGACTCTGTTTTGCGCGATACCGCCCAAAGAATTCAATCCGTCACCCGGGTCTTTGACGCCGTGGGGCGATACGGAGGGGAAGAATTTTTGATCATCTCCACGGGATTTAATGCCTCGCAGGCGTTCGGGCAGGCAGAGAAAATAAGGGCCGCGATTAGCGACGAGGCCATAGATGTCGGGGAAGGTATGATTCAATTAACCGCCAGCGTGGGTGTGGCGACCTCCAACAACCCAAAAGAGGAGATTCCGAATGCGCTCATTGATGCGGCTGACCTGGCCCTATCCCGGGCCAAGGCGCTGGGAGGTAACCGTGTTGAAGTGGCTCGCACCGAGGAGCTTCAAGTGATAGTTACGGCGAAGCGGCAAAGTTCGGAGATTCGGGACCAAGTTCCAAATAAACGCCGCTGGGTCGCTTGAGATTTCCGAGGTCATTTTGGCCGACGGCCGGGTTCGGTAGATTTTCCGGCATTTTCTTCCACATATTTCTGGAGGAGGTCCCGGCCCTCTGGACTGACGGAAAAAACTCCAGGCCGGTTCCCACTCCCGCAGTCACGTGGACCACGCGGGACCCTAGATGGACTTCCTGATTCTCCGCACCGATGCGGAAGTGAATGAACACCTCCGGCCCATCCCGACGAAGATTCGTCGCGGCCAGGGTGCACCCCCATGGCACAATTTTTATTGGCGCATTGACTTCCGTTTTCCCCGAACGGTAGAATGGAGCTTCCCTTTGCAAGTCTGCGTCGTGTGAATGGGTGTGGAGGCACGGCAATGTCCTTGGAAGAAAACCCCGGCGGGTCGCTAAACACTTTGACCGCGCCCGAGCTGCATCAGGAAAATTCCCTCTCTCCCGCGCCCGCAGTGGCGGCGCCTGTACTCAGTGAGGAAAATCCCAGCCCACCTGAAAATGGCGGCGTTGAGCCCGAACCGAGCACAGAGAATTCCAGCCATTCCCCAATCCCTGTGCCAGTGCCGGAAGTGCAAATCGAATTGCCTAATATCGACCCGGAAGCGGTGGAGTCCGTGGAAGTAGAAAGCATGCTGGCGGACATGGAAAAGCTCGCCGCGGTTCCCCAGGGCAAAGTTGTAAAGGGGAAGGTCGTGCGCGTGACGGATGTGGAAGTGCGGATGAGTGTGGGGACAGGCCTCGAAGGTGTCGTCCCGCTGAGCGAGTTCCTGACTGGTGACGGCCAGGCGACCGTGGCGCCCGGTGATGAAGTGGGCGTATGGGTTGACCGTTATAACGAGAAGCAAGGCACGGTCACGCTCTCGCGGCTGAAGGCAGTTCGCCTGGAAGTCTGGGAACGCATTGAGCGCGCGTTTACCGAGCAGACGGCGATTACCGGGCGCGTACTGGACCGCATCAAGGGCGGCTTGACGGTGGACATTGGAGTGCACGCTTTCCTACCCAGCTCACAGGCGGATATCCGGCCGCTGCGGAATGTCGACTCGCTGCTGGGGCAAAATATTACCTGCAAGGTCATCAAGCTGATCAGGAAACGCAGCAACGTGGTGGTGAGCCGGAAGCTGGTGCTGGAGGAAGAAGCGAACGGGCTGAAAGCAAAACTCCTGGAGCGGCTGCAGGAAGGCGGGGAGTTCACGGGCCGGGTGAAGAACCTGACGGAGTACGGAGCGTTTGTAGACCTGGGCGGAATGGACGGGCTCTTGCACGTCACGGATATGTCGTGGGCCCGGGTCACCCGTCCCGCGGAAGTGGTGCAAGTGGGGCAGGAAATCAAAGTCAAGATCCTGAAATTTGACGCGGAAAAGGGACGAGTCTCGCTGGGCATGAAGCAACTCCTGCCTGATCCTTGGGAGCGGGTGCCCTCCGCCTATCATGCGGGCGATCGCCTCACCGGGCGCGTGGCAAATGTTACCGACTATGGAGTGTTTGTGGAGCTCGAGCCGGGCATCGAGGGCCTGGTGCACATTTCAGAATTGAGTTGGAGCAAGCGGCCGAAGCATCCGTCGAAGATCGTGAATGCCGGCGATCAGGTGGAGGTCGCGGTGCTGGCTGTTGACCAAGCCCAACGGCGCGTCTCGCTCAGCTTGAAGCAGACGATGCCCGACCCGTGGAACACCGTGGTGGAGAAATATTCTGCGGGCTCAACGGTTGAGGCCACGGTATCAAGCCTGACCGACTTCGGAGCTTTCGCTGAAATTGATGCGGATGTCGAGGGCCTCGTGCGCAATGCGGACCTTTCCTGGACGAAGAAGGTGAAGCATCCGTCCGAAGTTTTGAAAAAAGGGCAGAAGATCGCGGCCGTGATTTTAAGCGTGGACAGCGAGCACCGCCGACTCGCGCTGGGCATGAAACAACTTCAGCCGGATCCGTGGGATGGATTTATCGCCAGGATACATGCTGGAGAAATGGTGAAAGCCAGGGTGGCACGCCTGGCTCCTTTCGGAGCTTTTGTCGAAATTGAAGAGGGAATCGAGGGCCTCTGCCACAATTCGGAATTCGGCAACCACAAAGGTCCGGACGGGAAACCAAAACTTGATATTGGCAGCGAGCTTGAATTTCGGGTGATTCGGTTGGACCCCGTGGAGAGGAAAATCAGTTTGAGTTTAAAAGTGCTGGCGCCACCATCACCTCCTCCGGTGCGAAGTGAAAGAAAAAAAGAAGGCGCAACAAACCGCTCGACGCCGTCTGGACCGCCGAAGGAAATAAAGAAAAAACCCGAGCCTCTTACAACCATGGCCGAGGCGCTGTCAGCGGCAGGGATCACTACAAGCAGAACACCCAAGCCGCAGCCTTCAACAGCGATTGCCAAAGCTGAAAAGAAATCCCCAGTGACCGCGGAGGAATCCAGTCCGCCATCGTCCCCATCGCAACTTGTGAAGGCGGAGTTGGAAACCGCCGTGGCAGCAGAGGAACCCGCGATTCCGACGCCAGTCATGAAAGTGGAACCGGAACTTGTTGCGACAATGGAAGAGTCTGCAAGTCCCGCGGCAATTGTGAAAGCTGAGCCGGAACCTGCTTCGACGGTGAAAGAGGCTGCAGAAAAAACCGAAGAAAAGGCGGCCGTGGCTGGAGGCGGGCCTGAGTCCTAAGGCGCGCAGCCCAAGAGCGTTTGCGCTGTGCCTATTGTACCGACAACCTGGGATGGTATGATGCAATCAGGGACACGAAAGACATCGGCCCCGGAAGTCGAAAACTTGTTCCAGGAGTGAAACATGACCAAAGCTGACTTGATTAAAGATGTGGCGCAGGCGGTGGAGATGAGCGGCAAGGACGCAGAGGTCATTGTCGATACCATCTTCCAAAATATCGTGAAGTCACTGCAAGGCGGGGACAAGATTGAGATCCGGGGCTTCGGAAGTTTTCGCACGCGCCAGCGCAACGCCAGGATTGGCCGCAATCCCAAGACGGGGGCGCGCGTGGACGTTCCCGCCAAAAAAATTCCATTTTTCAAACCCAGCAAAGAGCTAAAGGATCTCGTCAACGCCGTCCATCCGGGGGAAGGCTCATCGACGGCTTCCGGCACTCCTCCGCCGGCCAGCACCCCTTCGGTGTAAACGCACTCGAGTGTCCCGAGCGCCGGCCGGCATCAATCCTATGGATCATTTGTGGAGTCCGTGGCGGTTCCGCTACGTCAGTGAGCCGGACCTTTCCGGCCATTGCGTGTTTTGCAACCTGGCAAGCGGGGATCCATCCCGCGATCGCGAAAACCTGATCCTGCACCGCGCCCAATTCAATTTCATTGTGCTCAACCTATATCCTTACACGACAGCCCACGCCCTCGTTGTGCCCTACGCTCACGTGGCCCAGTTGCCCCAGGTTGAGCCGGGTACGCTGGGAGAGATGATGGCGATGGCCCAAAGACTTAATTCCGCTATCGAGGCGGCCTATCATCCTCAGGGCTACAACCTCGGGATAAATCTGGGAAAGATCGCCGGAGCAGGAGTGGCCGACCATCTCCATCTTCATTTTCTGCCGCGATGGACGGGCAGCGCAAATTTTATGACGGTCATCGGCGAAACCCGGATCATGCCTGAAGAACTTCTCACCACCTATGACAAGCTTGCCCCTTTTTTCCGCGCGTAAAACTACTCCGTGAATTGTGGTCCGGAAAACAAATTAATGGAATTGAGGCAGAAATTTTTCTCGCAATCCAAGGCCATTCTTATTTTTAAAGTGGCCGGCGTGGATGGAGCCGATCCTCGGTGGCATTCCGGCTAACCGTGATGTTCCCCGCGCGCCGATCAATTATTTGTGTTTTTTCACGGGAGAGTCAGGTTTGTGCTTGGACGGGGCTTTTCCTGGAACCTCGAGGATTGCTGCCACGGCTTGGGTAGTGGAGTGTTTGCCGAGGGATCCTTTCACCAGCCTGCTGCGCAAAGGCTTGGCGATGTAGGAAAAAGTCACGTCGCCACGGTGAGTCAGTTCATCGGGAAGGATCATTTCAATTTCCATGGGCTCATCGGCTGGCACTTCGGCCGGGGCGATGAAAAGGATACCCGACTTCGAAAGGTCGCGCGTAAGTCCCGGCATTTCCTCGGCTTGGCCGCTATGCCCGCGCCAACCGACACGCAAAGGCAACTCAATTTGATAACGTCGGCCCACCCGCCGTTCGGAAGCATCCACAAGGTTCGCCCGGCGAAAATCACCCTCGGGGAGGTCGATTTCCAATTCCTCGGATGCGCCGCAGACGGCGGGGAATTCCTGCTGCGCCCGCTCCACCAGCCCGTCTACGAAAACATCGTCATTATCTGGATCGTGGTGAAAAAGGACGAGCCGTTTTGCCCCAACTTCACGGGCAATGTTCGCACCTTCCAGCCACGAACTGTGTCCCCAACCTTTCTTCTCGCCCTGCAACTGTTCGGGTGTGTATTGGGAGTCATAGACGAACACATCCGCACCCTTCGCCAGTCGGCGGACGGCGCGGTCATGCTTGGGAGAGCCCGGCTCCGTATCAGTAGCCAGCACGAACACGGCTCCATCAGCCTCCACGCGATAGCCCACACATTCCTGAGGGTGATTTAAAGGGGCGGAGCTGATAATAGCTCCATTCACGCTGATGGGGTGCTCGTCCAGGTCATAGAAATGGCGCGTGGCTCCCATCACGCCCATGTCAACGGGAAAGTAGGGGTTCGCCATCTGGCCTTCAATTGCGCCTTGCAACTCGAGTCCCTTGCGCATCACCGAGTGGAAAAGAAAGGTGTTGCCTTTTTTGTAGAGAGGAAGGAAAAAAGGTATGCCCTGGATATGATCCCAATGGAAGTGAGTCACAAAAATATAAGCGTGGATGGGCCGCTCTTCGAACTCGCGCAGTAGACTTTTGCCGAGCCCGCGGAGTCCGCTCCCGCAATCCAAAATGATCACGGTTCCGTTGGCGAGTCTCACCTCAATGCAGGGCGAGTTGCCGCCGTAACGCGAGTTTCGCCGCTCTGGGGTGGGCGTCGATCCTCTTACCCCCCAAAACTTAATCTTCATTTTCGTCCTGCTGTGTTCGCCCCAGGCACGGAGTCAAGCCTAACGGAAACCAACACCGGGCCCTCCAGGATCCGGTCCGTCTCGAAAGGCTGAAACCACTTGGGGCAGCAAATATAAGGTAGCCTAGCAAACAGCCGGGACAATGTCCACCCATAAAAGGAAAAATTTAACCTTACGGTTAGCCCCTTAAATGATGTCCCTTAAACTTAAAGTTGCCTCCCTTCTGCCTTGACCCCCTCTCGGAGCGACCGCTAGAATCCAATCGGAGCCAAACCGGGATGCACCTTGAGTCTTCGGCGCAATTCAATCCGGAAATGAACGAGAGCGCTTTCTTCGAATCCATCCCGCCCAAGCCCGCTGTTTTTGCGCTTTTCTCAAACGAGTCAGAAGGCGGAAAGACACCGCCTTATCTCAGCCGCACAACGGACCTGCGTCGTCGCCTCATCCGCCTTCTCGCCCAGCCGGTGGCAAGCTCCCGGAGGCTGAATCTGCGCCTGGTCACCCGCCGCATCGAGTATACCCGCGTGGGCTCGGGCTTTGAAGCGCAGTGGCAGCTCTACCTCTTGAATAAATTTTATTACCCAAAACTTTATCGGCAGCGTCTGCGGCTAAAGCCGCCAGCCCTGCTCAAGCTGAATCTCTCCAACCGGTTTCCCCGGCTCTTTCCTACCCGCCGGATTGCCAATGACGATTCAATCTACTATGGCCCGTTTCGTTCACGAGTGGAGGCGGAACGCTGGTCGGCTGAGTTTCTGGATTTTTTCAAAATCAGGCGCTGCGTGGAAGATCTGAATCCCGACCCCGCCCACCCCGGATGTATTTATTCTCAAATGCACATGTGCCTGGCTCCGTGTTTTGGCGGTTGCACGGACGCGGAATACGCGGGCGAGGTGAATCGCGTGGTCGCGTTCCTGGATGCCGGCGGCCAATCGCTCGTCCGCCTTCTCGAAGGAGAACGCGCCCAGGCCGCTGAGTCGCTCGAATTCGAGCACGCCGCCAAAGTTCACCGAAGGCTTGAGAAAGTCCATGAAGTTCTGCGCCTGAAGCCGGACCTGGCCTGCAACCTGCGCGAACTCCACGCCGTGGTGGTGGAGCGCGGGGCGGAGGCGAATAGCGTGGTCTTCTTTCGAGTGACGGCGGGCGAGCTTCACGGGCCAGCTACGCTCTCGTTGGATGAGAACGTATCATCCCCGGTGTCGCTGGACGAGCAACTCCATAAACTGCTCGATTCGCTTACCGTCAATTCAGTTCCGGCCGGAAAATCTGCGACGCCCCCCTGGGAACATTTAAGCCTGCTCGCCCGCTGGTACTATAGCAGCTTTCGCCGGGGCGATTTGGTGATGCTGCCCGCCAGCCAGCAAATCCCTCACGCGCGCCTCATTCGTATTTGCCGGAAGATTCTCGCCGCAGATTCGTAAGGACCGCTTCTGGAAATGCGCGCAAGTATTTCCAATATGCGCAGGTAAGCCCTTGACTTTCGCTTTTTATTCGCCTATATTTTGGCCGATCAGAAATGGCTGGTTTGCGGAGTCTTTTATGGCTGAAGCGGCCGGGTCTTTGCTGCCAACACCCAAACCCTGGACCATTCCGTCGCACGGCCTGGCGGTTTTCCATGGCAGCGGAGAGACGGCGCGGCTCAGTCACTACTTCCTGCCGCGCCTGCTGCTGGAGGGCAAACGCATTCTCGTTCTCGACGGGGCCAACTCGGCTGACCCGCGGCTGATGGCTCGCCTGGCCCGCGAGCGTGGCGTCGCGTTTGAGCAATTCAGCCGGCAGATTCAAATCGCGCGCGCCTTCACCTGTTTTCAGCTCACCGAACTTATCGCGCGCGTGCCGCGGTTTCTTGAAAATTTTCCCGCCCAGGTTCTGATCGTCACGGCGCTGCCCGACCTCTACTTTGACGGCGACGTGCGCGACTGGGACGCGCGCGTGGCGTTTGAACGGGCGCTTGGTGACCTCCGGCGGTATGGTAGCGGCGGTCCCGCAGGCGTGGGATCGCCGCTACAACTTTCAGTGGCGATTTTTTGTTCCGCGCCGAATTTTACGCCAGCGCCATCGCGCAAACGCTTTTTCGAGCAAACGTGCGCGGCGGCCACGGAAGTGTGGAAGTTCAGCCTGGGTGAAGGCGGCAAGGCGAAATTGGAAATCGGAAATTGGAAATTCGAAACTCGCAAACCGGAGCGCAAATTATGTTTTCCAGTTTCCAGTTTCTAGTTTCCGCTTTTCCCCCAATGATTCAATGGATCAATTTTTAACAACGGACTACGGACAACTGCCCCCGGAGGCAACTTATGGGTCGAACCATTGCGACTTTCCGCGATTTGATCGAGCAGGAACTCACGTCCTGGGAGCGGGTATTTGGCCGCGCCTTGCGCCGCGAGGAGCGCGCCTATCTCGATCTTATGTTTAACCGCGTTCGTCTTTACACCCAGGCCTGTACTTATGAGTTTCCCGTACACGCCATGGACGCAATCAACGTGACGATCGAGCTCGATCACGAAATTCGATTGCGCGCTCTTGAAGCGCTCCTGGGGATAAACCTTGAGACTCAGTGGATGGCTCCTCGACCTTTACCCATCAGTCGACGGGATGACGTTGTGGGTGATCCCGCAGGACGGGGACCGAAAACGCCGCCGATTGATTGACCGGTCGTTCACGCCGCGCTTCTACGTTCACGGCTCTGAAGCACAACTGCGCCGCCTGGCGCAGACGCTCGCCCAATCCGCGGCGGGCCGGGCCACCTGCGCGTTTACCGAGCGGATGAACATCTGGGACGGGGGGCCGCTGAACGTCCTCCAGATCTCGGTCCGCTATCCCACCCAGTACGCGGCCCTGGCGAGATTTGTCCGCCGCTCGGATTCAAGTCTTCGCCTCTACAATTCCGACCTGATGCTGGCTCCGATGTATTGCTGGGAAAAGAAGGTTTTTCCTCTCGCCAAAGTGGACGTCGAAATCGGAGAGGGATCCGTATTCACGCAACGGGGATTCGGGGTTCGGGATTCGGGGTTCGCGAAAGAAAGATTTTCCGCCCCGAACCCCGAACTCCGAATCCCGAATCCCGAAATCCATGCCATCGAGTGCCGTGACGACGAGTGGAAAATTGATTACGAGCTGCCGCCGCTCACCATCATGCACACGCGGCTGGAAGGGCTGGCGCGCGTGAACCCGCAGCACGGCCGGTCCGGCTCTTTGGAAGTTGCCATTGACGGCGATTGGCGCGTGCTCGACGATGCCGAGGAGCCCGTCGTTCTCGGCTTCGAGCGAATGTTGCGCGCCCACGATCCTGACCTGATTGTGAGCGAGTGGGGCGACTCCACGCTGTTTCCCGGGCTGCTCCGGCAGGCGCGGAAAAACGGATTCGAGCTTTCGCTCAACCGCGAAAAATCTCCCGTGGAGCACAGCCGCGCGCGCAGTTACATGAGTTACGGGCGGATTCTGTTTAAAGAGGGCGCCACCACCCTGCGCGGGCGCCTGCACGTGGACACGCAGAACTCCTTTATCGCCGACGAGTGCGAGCTCGACGGCTTGTGGGAGCTGGTGCGCGTCACCAAACTTCCGGTGCAGTATTGCGCGCGCACCACCACGGGCACGGGAATTTCCTACATGCAGATGGAGCTGGCCTACCGCGACGGCACGCTGATCCCGGAGCAGAAGGCCGAGCCCGAAAATCCCAAGCATCCGGCGGAACTCCTGCGGGCGGACCGCGGCGGCCTGGTTTTTCCGCCCCGCCTGGGATTTTTTGCGAACGTCGGAGAGCTCGACTTTGTGAGCGAGTTTCCAAGCATCATGGCGCGCTTCAACGTATCGCCGGAAACCGTCAACTGCCCTTGCTGCCCTGACGCTCCGCGCATTCCCGAACTCGGTTATCACGTCTGCCAGCGCCGCCGCGGCATCACCAGCCGCGTGGTGGAACGCCTGATTGAAAAGCGGCAGCAATATAAGGAAAAAGGTGCGAGGTGCGAGGTGTTAGGGGCCAGGGAAGGACAGAAGGCAGAAAGCAGAACTGTGGGCATGGCGCCGCTGAGTCCAGAGTTTCAAATCGTCAACGCTCTTTCACAATCGTCAATCGCAAATCAGCAATCGGCAATCCCTGGTCCCCAGTCCCTGGTCGCAAATTACAAACTGCGCCGTTCATCGCTGAAGTGGCTGCTGGTCTGTTGCTTCGGTTACACCGGCTACAAGAACGCGCGCTTTGGCAAGATCGAAGCGCACGAGGCCATCAACGCCCTGGCGCGGGAAAAACTCTTGGTGGCGAAAGAGATCGCGGAGCAGCAGGGCTACCGCGTGCTGCACGCGCTGGTGGATTCGATTTACGTTCAGAAGGAAGGCGTGACGCGCGAGGACTATGAACGCCTGACGCGTGACATCGAACAGATCACCCAACTCCCCATGGCGCTCGAAAACGTTTATCGCTACGTCGTCTTTCTGCCCTCCAAGCAATCACGCGAGGTTCCGGTGCCGAACCGTTTTTTTTGCGTGTCGGAAGAAGGCGAGCTGAAAATTCGCGGGCTGGAGTGCCGCCGGCACGACACGCCGCCGCTGGTGGTGCGGATGCAAATGGAAGCGTTGGCCATTCTGGCCGAGGCGCGCGATTTTGCCGGCTATTGCCGCAAGCTCGAAGACGCCCGCGAAGTGCTCGATCGCTACTTGGCGCGCGTGGAGGGCGGCGGTCTTCCCGCCGAGGAACTTGTGATCAGCCG
>DASYXZ010000184.1:0-2620 GCA_035934315.1 Terriglobia bacterium
GAGCTGGGCCAGCGGATTTACGACAATGTCTCCCAGGACGCCTGGAAGCTCTGGCTGGAGCATTTGAAAATGATAATCAATGAATACCGCTTGAGCCCCGCCACCAAAGAGGCACAGGACATCATCGCCCAACAGATGGAACAATTCTTTTTCGGCGAAGGCGCCAAGCTTCCGCCCGGATTTGTTCCCCAACAGAAGAAGGGCTAAAGTGAGTTATGAATTCTGAATGATGAGCTGGCGCCTGCCTTGGTGATGTTGCCGATCCATCATTTGGAATTCCCACAACCGACCCCCATCACCACGCTCATATCACCGGCAACGCGGAATGGATCACGAACCGCAATTTCTTGTGGGCTTGCCGCAGCGCGGCTTCAACAAATTCCGGCGTGGCGCCGCGCGCGAAGATAAAGCCGAGGTAGCTGGAGCCTTCGGGCAGCGGAACCAGTTTCTGGTTCGCCTTGGCTGTGATGCGAATCTCATCGACGCCGGGCGTTTCGAGTGCCTTCTCAACGCCTTCGGCTTGCTCAAATATTCCCGCTTGCGGAATGGGAATCATCATCACGCCGGATGCCGCGCTCTCGCGGCGGACAGCGCGTATTGCCTTGCCCAAAGCCAGCCTGATAATCAATTCTTCCAGCGAAATTGGATTGCAGAGTTCTGGTGAAGTGAACCGCAAGGCGCGCGAACAGAGGCCGCCGATGGAACGCGCGGCCACTTCCAGAATCCAAACGCCGCGAGAATTCAAACGCAGCTCAGCGTGGAGCGGTCCGTGAAAAAGTCCCAGGGCGTGCACGGCGCGCTCCAATGTTTCGATGACCGCGGCTTGAGTTTCCGGATTCAATCTTGAGGGTGTAACATAAATGGTTTCCTCAAAATACGGTCCAGTGAGGGGATCGGGTTTGTCAAAAATCGCCAGAACCTGCAACCGTCCATGGTCGACCAGGCCTTCCACGGCAATCTCACCGCCATCGATATACGATTCCACCTGAATGAATTGGCTCGCGTCCTGGCGCATCACCTGGACCTCCTTGCTGCGAAGAAGGGCCTTGATTTGCCCGAAAGCGTTGATGAATTTTTCCGGAGAGTCGGCACGGATTACGCCGCGGCTGGCCGAAAGCGCCAATGGTTTTAAGACGCATGGAAAAATAACAGGATCATCACGCCGCGCAAGAATTTCCCGCGGATCTGAATCAAGAGAGAAGCGCGTGAACGCGGGGACATTCATTCCGGCAGCGCGCAGCCGCTCCCGCGAAAGATATTTGTCACGGCAAATGTCGGCCGCCTCAGGGGGATGGTGAAGAAGCTCCAACTCACGGCACGCACGAGCCGCTGTGGAAGTTGGACAATCGCCGAGGGAAACAATAGCGTCGATATGCACGGCACAGGCATACTTCAAAATTTGGCGCGCCGAATTATCTGGATCTTCAAAGCGCAGCGGCAATGCCCCATCTTGCCAGGGATCTTCCAACCCGTGGCAGCGATCGGTGCCGAAGACAACGCGCAGCCCCAGTTTTTCCGCGGCTTCAACGAAAGCACGCGTCTGGTAACCCGTAGTCGTGCACAGGATCAAAAGCCGCTTTGCCTCGTTTGCCTTATTGCCAGAGTTTTTCATTCCGTTTCAGCAGCCCGGCCAACCCCACCTCCAGTGAGGTAATCTGCTTTCTGCTTTGTGTTACCGTCCTACACCAGCGCTTCCGCGATATTCAAGGGGGCCAACTGGTCCCCGGTAGGCTCTGCTCAGCAATACCACGGTTCGTTCAAGTAAGGGATGACGGCGCGGGAAACGCTCACTGGGAAATCAGGAATGCCGCGAACTGAATCGCCTGCCATCACGCGCGCTCTGTTCCACACGCGATTGAATATGGCGCGTCGCGAGTCGCCTTTCTTTTCGCCCTGCTGAACGAATCTCTGAATTTCCAGGCAAAGTTCATCAACGCGCGGATCGGGATTCGACCAAGGGTACACCATCGCGGCCGCGTCAAATGGCCCGACCATCCCGCGGACTTCCTCGAGTTCGAGCAGTTTGGAACCGGCGGGAATCAAAAGCCGAATCGACAACTGGATGGGCGCCACGTGTTCGATCAGATCAAGTGTCCCAAGGCGGGCGAGAAGCTTGCCATAGCCCTCGAGCGTGGTCCAGGGGGTGAACGCAACGAACGTGGGAGAGAGCGTCAAGCCGATCTCGCGAAAAAGTTCGACCACGCGAACGAAATCCGCGCCCGTGTGGCCTTTGTCGAGGCGGGCGAGAATTCCGTCATCCACGGACTCAACCGCACTGGTCACAAAAAGGCAGCCCGTATCGCGGAGCGTGGGAAGCAATCTCGAATGTCTCAGCAAATGCTCAATCTTAATGGTCACGTCGTAAGTGATCCGGGGATGCTCCGCGTGCAGCGCCCTGACGATTTCTTTGGCGTGGCGGGGGCCGTTAAAAAAATCCGGATCGCCAAAAGTAATGTGTTGCGCGCCCGCGGCCACTTGCCGCCGGATATCTTCCAGCACAATTTCAGGTTGAATGATTCGGAAGTGCCCGTTATAGACCGGTACGACGGGACAATGCCGGCACAAGTGCTTGCAGCCGCGACTCGACTCCGTGGCGCCGACGGTAACGTGTTTGCCGTCC
>DASYXZ010000244.1:0-6016 GCA_035934315.1 Terriglobia bacterium
GAGATGTTGACGGCGGCAATGGGCATGGGCAACCAAAGTGATGAGAAGGTTCGAGAAAACCGGCGCCTATTCTGGTTTATCGTGATCGGCACGATACCGGGAGGAATCGCTGGCCTTCTCTTCGAGCGCGCTGCCGACAAAGCGTTGCGCAACCCGCTGGTGATTGGGGTGGCGCTGATCGTGGTGGCCATTCTTATGTGGGTTGGCGAGCGGATGAAGTCGCGCAAACCCGAACTTAAAGACGTAAGCATGTTTGACTCGATCTGCGTCGGCGTGGCCCAGGCCCTGGCCGTGATACCTGGCGTTTCACGTTCTGGCATAACCATAACCGGCGGCCTTTTCCGAGGCATGAGCCGCAAAACCTGCGCGCGGTTTTCGTTCTTGCTATCCACTCCACTGGTTGCCGGCGCGGTCATGAAAAAGAGCTTGGAAATACGTCATGAAGGGCTGCCGCCGGAAATGCGACTGCCCTTTATCGTAGGGGTTATGGTATCGGGCATCGTCGGTTACTTTGTCATCGCCTTCTTCATTCGGTACCTCGAAAATAAAACTTTTAAAATATTCGTTGTTTACCGCCTGGTATTAGGCGTGATAGTATTAGCCCTCGGATGGGGATTGCGTCACTGAAGGTCAGATTTGCGGTGTCAGCGCCCAGATAATTCTGACACTTGCAAATCCAACCCTTGCAAAAATTTCAAGCCGGTTCGGTGCTGTGAGGCCCGACCATGCCGACCCTATCCTCTGCCACGCAAGCGAGGTCACGAGACTCGAGCCCAAAGCTGCCCGGTTCGAAGCCGCGGCTGCTCGACCGGCGTCGACAATCCGAGCTGCTGGGCTTTTTGCTCTGTGTCGTCGGATTGTTGTTCCTCCTCAGCCTCACATCTTATCTCGCGCTCGATCCATCACTCAACACCTCGACGAATCAAGCTCAGCCCATTCACAATTGGGTGGGGCCTGCGGGCTCTTTCACTGCTGACTTGCTCTTGCAGGCCTTCGGATGGGCCGCGTACCTGATTCCATTAACACTTTTCATCGTGGGGATTCGCCTGCTGATTGTGCGCCCGTTTGAGGCGCCGCGAACCAAGGCTGTGGGACTCACCCTGCTCGGCGCTTCGCTCACCGCGTTGCTTGATCTTCTGCCGCTCACTCCCCCCATCGGTGGTTTGATCCGCGGCGGCGGCCTGGCCGGCTACATCCTGGTGTCGGGGCTTGTACATATATTCAACCATGCGGGTGCCTGGATCGTTTCCGGAGCGGTCTTTCTGTCCTCACTCTTTCTGGTAACCCGGTTCTCGTTTTCCGCCGCTTTTGATTTTCTCAAGGCGCACCTTACTTTTGCCATAGCCTTGAAAGCGCGCTTGAGCGCCTGGCGTGACGCGCGCCTGGCGGCCGCAAGAGAACGCAGTCGCGCGCGGCAACTGGAAAAAACACGGACGACCGGCAAGCCACCCATCGTCACCCAACAGGCCTCGGTAATATCAGGCCAGGCTGCGGCTCCCGCCCCGCCAGGCGTGCCGGGTATCATAAAGAAAGCGGCAGCCCTCCAACCGATTCGATTCCTTTCGTCATCGTCTTCCCCAGCACCGGCTTCCACCACGCCCAAAGCAAAAACTCCAGTCCCCCCCGTAGTACACGCGCTTGGCCTGGAGGATGAAGGCGACAATCTTCCCACGCCGCCCAAGATTACCGGCCGGGGCGCCCACACAGCGTACAAACTTCCCAGCGCTTCGCTTTTACGCCCGCCCGAGGATCAGCAGTCCATTGACGAAGAGGATCTGAAAGAACGCGCGGCGCGCCTTACGGAAAAACTCGCCGAGTTTGGAGTGATGGGGACGGTGACGCAAATCCATCCCGGACCCGTGGTTACGACATACGAATTCAAGCCGGAAGCGGGAGTGAAATACAGCCGCATTACAAATCTGGTGGACGACTTATGCCTGGCGATGAAAGCGGAATCGATTTTGATCGACCGAATTCCGGGTAAGTCCACAGTGGGCATTGAGGTGCCCAACCTTCACCGTGAAATTATTCACCTGCGGGAGCTTGTGGAGTCGAGCGAGTTTGCCGCCTCTGCATCCCGGTTAACGCTTTGCCTGGGCAAAGATATTACGGGGAAGATGAAAGTCTCCGACCTCACCCAAATGCCCCACCTGCTCATCGCCGGCTCCACCGGCTCCGGCAAGAGCGTGTCGATAAATGCCCTGATCGTTTCCATACTTTGCAAATCAACGCCCGATGAAGTGAAGTTCATCATGATCGATCCCAAGCGGCTGGAGCTTGGGCTTTACGACGGCATCCCGCATTTGTTCACGCCCATCGTGACGGAACCCAAGCAGGCGGCAAACGTTTTGCGGCGCGCGACCATTGAGATGGAAGAGCGCCTTAAAAAACTGGCCGAACACGGTGTGCGAAATATCGAGCAGTACAACAAAATTTTTGAACCGGACTCGACGCTGGACCTTTTCGATACCAGCGGAGAACCGGAGCGCCCGCTGCCTTATATCGTAATCGTGATCGACGAATTGGCCGACCTGATGATGGTGGAGCCGCAAGGCGTGGAGGAATCAATCACGCGCCTGGCACAGATGGCGCGCGCGGTGGGTATCCATCTCATCCTGGCCACCCAGCGGCCGTCGGTGGACGTCATCACCGGGCTCATCAAAGCCAACATGCCGTCGCGGATTTCGTTCCGGGTGGCTTCCAAAGTGGATTCGCGCACCATCCTCGATTCAAACGGCTCCGAGGCGCTGCTCGGCCGCGGCGACATGCTCTTTATGCCGCCCGGCACGGCGCGGCTGCTCCGCCTGCACGGACCGTTCGTTACCGAAAAGGAAATCGGCAAAGTGGTCGATTGGTGGAAGGCGCAATCCAAACCCCATTACAATGAAGAATTCCTGAAGCCCTTCCGTGATAAGGAGCGCGAACTTGACGCGGATGACGACGAGGAGGAGGATTCCGCCGAGCTCGATGCGGTGTATGATGAGGCCGTGCAACTGGTCATTGAGTCCGGCAAAGCTTCCACTTCCCTGTTGCAACGCCGCCTGCGCTTGGGCTATGGCCGCGCCGCGCGCCTGATTGACATGATGGAACGCGATGGCATTGTGAGCGCGCCTGACGGTTCCAAACCTCGTGAAGTCCTCAAGCGGCCCGAGTGGCTTCAGGAGGTCAAAGGCTCGCTGCGCTAGTGTTGCGTTCGGAAAATTGTATTACTTATTCCCGCGGGGCTACTTTATTGAGGCGCCGGGCATTACGCCCGGCATGCCGCCCTGAAGGGCGGCTCTACAAGTAAACGCATTTTCCGAACGCAACACTAGAAGCTGACCCATTGACCTTCATGCGTCAGAAGTAGAATTTTTCCGAGAGGACGAACACATTATGCCCACCGAATCACCATCCGAGCGGCGTCGTAAATCCCGCCTTGCACACAAAGTGCGAATCATGTTGAGCGGCCACGACGCGGAAGGCTTCAAATTCGCCGAAGAGACGGAGACCGTGACGGTAAGCAAGAACGGAGCATCGGTTCGAACTTCATACCTGTTTGCCCTGGGCCAGGAACTTTCCGTGCGCACAAAGGATAGGGATCGTGTGGGGCAATTCCAGGTCGTGTGGCTGGGCAAAGCGGGCACGCCAAGCGAAGGCAAAATCGGGTTGGAATGGTTGGAGTCCCAACGATTTTGGGGCGTGGAGTTTGCTCCCGAAGATTGGGAAAACGATTAGGAGAGTTGGTGGTATTGCATACGGCACACCGGATGCTTCCCATTGTCACATGGCAACTGATTGATTGATACTTGCCTGCGGAAGGTTCGGAACGGTGCAATCCAGGTTTCAAGTCGAAAGAGTGCGGATGTACTCGGCCAGGGCGGCCGGCCACGGCCGCGGTGGCGCGAAGCCGGCCTGCTTGAGCGCCGCCATTTCCATCACCGCATACTTCAAGCGCGGCGCCCGCCGGCCCATCTGGTCTGATGGTTTCCCTTTCACCAAGTGAAAATCGAGCCCGGCCACTTCCGCCGCGCGTTGCGCGAGCTCGAGACGGGTACACGCACCAAGATTTGAGAGATGATAAAGACCAGGGCGGCGCGCTTCAACAACCTCCATTATTTTTTGCGCCGCGTCGAGCGTGGACGTGGCTGACCCTAATTGGTCGGACGCCACAGTGACATCTTCGCCGGCGCGAATCTTTCGCAGGACCTTATCGACGAAGTTCGTCTTCCCAGGCCCGAATAGTGCGGAAACTCGGAAAGCAAAGTGATTCGGATTGCTCAGGACAAATTGCTCCGCGCGCAGTTTCGTGCGCCCATAAACAGTGGGCGGCCGGGTGATGTCGGATTCCGTGTAGGGCGCTGTCTTTTTCCCGTCAAACACCGCATCTGTTGAAATAAATGCAACCGCGGCGCCGAGTTCGCGAGCGGCCTCCACCACGTTTCGAGTACCGTGGAAGTTCACGAGAAATGATTTTGCAGGATCGGCCTCGCATATGTCAATGTCAGGAATGGCGGCAGGATGAACAATCACTTCCGGCATGATTTTTTTGAGAACGGCGCAGACAACATCGCCTTTGGTAATATCCAAATCACTGTGGGTAAGCGGGAAGACCTCATGCCGGGTGCTGAATATCTGAGCCAGCCCATGCCCGAACAATCCCGCCGCGCCTGTAATAGCGATCTTCATATTATCCTCGACCCATGGACTCCCGCACTTGGAGCCGGGACATGTTACCATGAGGTCGAGCAATGATAAGGACGCATTTTGCAAAGCTGCGCGGCTTTGTTGAATGTTTTGCAGCGCGCCCTTAAGCGTCGAGGCTTGGATTTTTCGTGAAGCTCGCGCCAGAGGAATTTATCATGCCGGATGAAACGCTTTTCTCTTTCCCGCCGCCCCCGTCATCCGACTCGAGCGAATGGCCCGGGTCGCCGATTGGTTTCTCCAACACCATCACGCGAACCAAGGGCAGGACGGCAGTTCACAACAAGACGGTTGACGCAACACCCGGCCTCCTGGAGAAACTTCTGAAGAGCGTGCATGATCACCTGAATCAAATCGTGGGGAAGGAAGCGATCTTTGAGCATGACGTGATCATCCACGGCATCCGCGTTCGCGCCATCACCAACAGCCAGCACCTTTATGATTTCTGGGCGGACAACTGGTACGGCCTTGACGAATGGCGCAGGCTGACCGGCCAGGCGCCAACACCTGAGCCGCGAATAAAAGTTTACGCGATATTGGGCGTCACTCACGAAAAGGAGGCGGCGTATTACAGCCGCGAATCCAACACCATCGTTTTTTTCAACACCTCATATTATGGCCAGCTTAAAAGTTGGGTGCTGGGCGCGGTGGGGCGAATTCTGGCAGCGGAATTTGGCATCCACTCGATTCATGGCGCTTGCGTGGAGGCGAACGGCAAAGGGGTGCTCTACATCGCACCCACGGGCACTGGAAAATCCACCAGTTCCTATGGCCTGATGACCTACCCGAAGACTCGCTTCCATTCCGACGATTGGGTCTACGTTCGGTATACCTACACAACGCATGACGGCCGCCGCGTGTTTGTGTTGAATTCCGAGGGGTCGGACGGATCGCGGGCGCGCGGCTACCAGGTTTACCGGTGGATTGAAGATCACGCCAAAGACACGCGCGCCAGGCTGAAGGTCATGACGCTCAATAACCAGGAGATGGAAATCACCCTCGGCGAGCTCGACCTCACCCAGCGCATGGAAGCCTATGCCTACATTTCTGAAAAGGTTTTTTATCTGCGCACCAATCTTGCTGAAAATTATCCACTGGCCGCCTTTGAGATTCTCGCCTCCAAAGCGGAAAACATTCCCGATGTCTCCGCCGGTTTCATTCTTAAAAACAAGGCCACGCTCCAAAACATCTATCATGAATTGAAGGGAAATCAAACGGGCGACCGGTTCCACGCGCTGACCGGGAAATCCGACTCGCAGCTTGAAAGCATATGCGCGCGCTTGATTGCATTTGACAATGCGCGCTCGATGCTCGACATGTCCAAAGTGCTGCC
>DASYXZ010000260.1:0-5389 GCA_035934315.1 Terriglobia bacterium
GTACAAAATGTTGGAACTGCTCCGTGATCGGTGTTACTTTCACCATGGAGTGTAAGCTCCTTTTTTAGGAATTTGGCCTTCGCTTGCCAAGCGAAACCAACTTACACCCTCCTCACTTTTACACAATAGAATTTACGTCACTTTGGTAGTATCTCCGTTTGGTTTACTGTAGCGGCGGTCCCGCAGGGGCGGGACAGCGGATCTTGAATTCCGAAGAACTTCCGGCGCTCAGAGAGACGCCGCTACAACAAACTGACCCACTACTTATGAATTCAATTGGCTTCGCAATGCAACAAGCGTCAGCGCGGATCGAGAGGTTGGCGCGAGTGCGAGCACTATTTCTTGAAAAGATTCTCAAAGGCCATGCGGGGATCGTCAGGTCTGGAGGCTCCCGGCTTTGTCTGTTTCTCCACAGTTATTCGAGGCGCATAATACGGGCAAGTGTTTCGCGCATCTTTCTTTGCGATCCGCTCCAAAATGGGTTGGGTACACTCAAACCGGCTCGTAGGTTCGAAATACGCGCATTGTTTGCAGCTATGGAGCTCAAAGCCGCACTGCGGGCATTTTCCCAACGGATCGAAATCCGCCGGCAGTATCACTCCGCAGCCGCCGCAACGCGAGACGGAGTGCGACCCGGGCAAATTTGGAGTTTTCGGCCCGAAGTGCTCGGGCTTCGGACCTTGCGGCGCGCCGGTCCGCTTCTCACTTCGGTCGCGGCCAGAATCCTGGTAACCTCTTTGTCGATATTTTCTGTCATCACTCATGGAAACTTTCCCCCGACGGGGTTAGTCCGCGCGGACTACATGCCGATATTACACGCGCTGGCATGATGCCCCATCCCGTATTTCTATTTCCCTTACTTTGTATTTTGCGCCTTCAGCCACGCGTTCACGGGAACATCATCCGGATGCTTGGGCTTGTACGGCCACGTGACCTTCCTACCCGCGCCCGCCGATTCATAAGCCGCATAAATAATTTCGAGCGTCGCGCGGCCGTCCTCGCCGGTTTCCCGGGGCTTCTGGTCATTCAGAACGCAATGAAGGAAGTGGCGCATCTCGTGAGGGAATCCGTAGATATGGGCTTCCTCAAAAACCGTAAACGTCCAACCTTTGGTGTCGCCCGCCTTCTCCACGGCGTAACCATAACCTTGGGCGCTGTAAGTTTCCATGGAACTTCCGTGCAGCAGGTCGCAGTAAATAACCCCCTCGGTTCCATGAAACTCTGTTCGATCGTCCATGCCGCCTCGCTTGGCCCAACTGTTTTCAATCACAGCGATTCCGCCGCCGTCGAATTCGAGAATCACCACCGAATTATCTTCGCCCCTGGTTCGCCGGGTGTGCAGCACGCGCTGGCAAGTGGCGACAACGCTTTTGGGTTTTGGCTTGCCGAAAACGCACCGAGCCCATTCGATCCCATGGCAACCCATGTCCATGATGGCGCCGCCGCCGGAGCGATTGACGTCATAAAACCAGTCGGAATGGGGCCCGGAATGTTTCTCGCCTTGCTTCACCATATAGAGTTTGCCAATCGCGCCTTCGTCCACAAGTTTTTTCGCCCGAACATATTTGGGCGAGAAGCAAATGGTTTCCGCATACATTAATTTCACCTGATGTTTTTTGGTGGCGGCCAGCATGGCGTCCGCGTCCGCCAGGGTATGGGCGATTGGTTTTTCAAGGATGATGTGCTTGCCCGCATCCGCCGCGGCCACCACCACCTCGCGATGTAAATCATTGGGGATGCCCACCACAATCAGGTCAATATCCTTGCGGTCCAGAAGCTTGCGGTAATCGGTGAACGTCGAAGGGATTTTCCACTTGCGCGCAAATGAGTTGATACGCGTCTTGTTCGTTGAGCAGGCGGCAACCACCACCGCTTCCGGAACCTCTTGCAGGGCTTCGGCATGAATATTTGAAGAAAAGGCGGAACCGATAATGCCTACCCGGATTTGGTCCACGCGAAGCTCCCCGTCTTAATATGGCGGGACGTAAGGCAGGATAGCGATCAAGCCGGAATGACCTGCGACACATGCTTGCTGCATATTCCAGCTCTGATGGTAGCGCCGGGTTTGTTGGTTCAAGCGTGTGTTAGCCCGGCGGCTCGGAAAAACGGCCCGGCCCAACTTCCTGGGCAGCATGACCCGGGGCGGTGCGTTTATTTCTTCTTGCTACTGTTGAGCGAGCGAATGTATTTGACCAGAGAATTGATTTCGTCTTCCTTCAGCTTGTCACTGAAGCCCTTCATCATCGTGTCTTTCCTTCCGTTCTTAATGGCGTCCAGAAGCTCCGCGTCTTTTTTGGAGGCTTGCCATTTGGGATCCGTAAAATTCGGAGTCTTGATGGCGGAGAAGCCTTTGCCGTCAGGCCCATGGCACATGGAACATTTCGTCCTGTAATTATCTCCGGCACTATCCGGTGGGGCGGCTTGCAAGCCCCGAGCCAGGATCAACAGACCCGCTCCCACAAGCATAAAAGCAAAACAAATGCGAAACAATAGTCTCATATTTTTCTTCACCTCTGGTTTAGATGCTCAGGATGGTTGCAGGCCCCCGGAAATTCGGTGTGATAATCATCGCCCCCGTATTCGAGCTCCTGTTCCATTCCTATCTTAGAAGTATAATACCCGAAGATCGTCAGGTCTTTTATTGCCTGAAAAAAACGTACTCCTTGCTGATCTTCCGGATACTTATTTTCTGGATCGGCCAGCGGCGTCAAGATCGCTGCCTGATCCTCCGGCGCAAGATTGATGAACGGCTTTCCATGAAGCTGCAGAGCCCGCCCGTCCAGCCAGGACAGTCCCTGAAGAAAACTTTTTTTCTTTTCCGCCACTTCCTCGTTGAGCATCAAATCGATGAAGCGGTTCACCATCGCGGCTTTTGCTCCATGAGTCGAGGTAGCGGGAATAATCAGTTCGCTCAATACTTCCACGGTTTCGTTCTGATGCGCGTCGAAAAATAGCGGCTTCCAATTGGGGTCGGGGACGGATTGCGGACCCGCAGGGTGCATCTGTGCTGCGCACGCCATGGCCGGCGTTACGAAAGCCTGGCCGAGAATCGGAAACACAGTGATGGTCCCGGCGGCCACGCCTCCCACTGCAATCTTCTTTAGCGCGTCGCGCCGGCCTTGGCCCCGTGGTTGGTTTGCCTCATCCATACGTTCACTTCAGAATCAGATTGAATGTAATGCGAATCCTCATGTTATCGATTGGCAGCGGGAAAATCAAGGTCCGAACCGGTTTATCATCTCTCGAAAGATGAATTCCTTGATCTGGAAACCTCCCGCTTGCAGGTGGTGGCTCCATTTGGTACCGGATCTCCTTCGGATCAGCCGTAATTCCCGTCCCGCGGCTCCTCCTTGGAGTGATAATGCATCGCCTTGAAGCTGTGAAACAATCGAAAAAGTCTTGACTAGCTATATAGCTATGATAGGATACCTTCGCCGTCCGACGAGCGGCAGGAGGCGAGGATGGGCTACCAGTCCACGGTGCAGGTGATTCAGCGGGGCGGGAAGAACCGGCAGTATTATCTGATTTGCCCCTCGCCTTTGGCGCAGGCGCTGGAGATCGAGAAGGGCGAGGTGGTGGAATGGGTGGTGGAGGACAAGCACACGCTGATCGTGAAGCGCGCGACAGGGCGTCGGAGGGCGACTTCAAAGCGGAGGGAACACGATGCCGGACGAGAGCGAGAAAGGTGAGCGGGAAATATGGGAGACGAATCAGGCAGCGGCGGGCTCGCCCCCGACCGGGGTTAGCGCCGAGGATCGCGAACCGCGATTGAAGCGAGTGAATCGTGAGCAGATGGTGTTGCGGGCGGTGGATGTGGAGAAGTTGATTGAAGCCGACCACGCGGCGCGCGCGATTTGGGAGTTGGTGGGGCGGTTGAACCTGAGCCAGTTCCGAGCGGCGATCGAGTCGGTGGAAGGCGAAGCGGGGCGGCCCGCTTTCGATCCCCAACTGCTGATCAGTCTGTGGATATACGCCTACAGTGAGGGTGTGAGTTCGGCGCGCGAGATCGAGCGGCGATGTGAATATCATCCGGCCTACCAATGGTTGACGGGTCTGGAGGCGGTGAATCATCACACCCTGTCGGACTTCCGCGTGCAGCATCAGGCGGCGCTGGACGAGTTGTTCGCGCAGGTGCTGGGGGTGCTGAGTTCGGACGGACTGATCGAGCTGGAGCGGGTAATGCACGATGGGACGAAAGTGAAAGCGCTGGCCAGCGGCAAGTCGCTCCGGCGGGAAGCGAGGCTGCGCGAGCATCTGGAGCACGCGCGGGCACGAGTGCGGCAGATGAGCGAGGCGTCACCGGACGAGGAGGAACGCAGCACGCGACAAGTGAAAGCGCGCGAGCGGGCGGCGCGGGAACGTCAGGAACGGCTGGAGCAGGCGCTCCGCGAAATGCAGAAAGTGCAGGCGGCGCCGCAGAGCCGGACCGAGCCATCGGAGCGGCGGGTGAGCGAAACGGATCCGGAAGCGCGCATGATGAAACACGGGGATGGCGGCCGCGCGCTCAGCCACAATGTGCAGATCTCGACCGACGCGGCACATAGTCTGATTGTGGGAGTGAGCGTCACGCAGTCGCCCAACGATGAGGGACAACTGCCCGGAGCGATGGACGAGGTGAATCGCAACCTGGGGCGGCTTCCCCGGCAGGTGGTGGTCGATGCGGGCTTCACGACGCGAGAAACGATCCTGGAGATGGCGGAGCGGAAGGTCGACTTGATTGGTGCGATGATGGAGGCGGGCGAGCGGAGTCGGCCCCGGCGCGGGATCGACCCCGCCTTCGGTCGCGACGCCTTTGTCTATGACGCCGAGCGCGACACCTACCGCTGCCCGGCGGGCAAAGAACTCGCGCATCGGGGAATCCAGCGGTATCGGGTGGGCGTCCTGTATCACCTCTACCGTGCCCAGGCGAAGGAGTGCCGGGGTTGTGCTTTTCGCGCCCAGTGCTGTAGCGGAGCGGGAGCGCGTTATATTCTGCGTTCGGAAAACGTGCCGGTCGTAGCGGCTTTTGTGGAGAAGATGCAGACCGAGGCGGCCCAAGCGATCTATCGAATGCGCGCCGCCGTGGCCGAGTTTCCCAACGCCTGGCTCAAAACCAAGATTGGGTTGCGGCAATTTCGCGTGCGGGGCTTGAAGAAGGCGCGCTGTGAGGTGCTCTGGGCCTGTCTCGCCTATAATCTTCAGCAGTGGGTCCGCCTCCGCTGGAGAGAGCAACCGATGCCAGCTCCGGCCTGAAGGACAAAGTCCTCAGCACCCCCTGGCCCCACCCAAAACTCAGGAGGTAATCCGATGCCCTCGTCCTAAAGTTCCTCGACGGAGATTGATCGCCAATGTGACGTAAGACCGTTGAGAGAAACCTCTCCTCTGCCTATGCCAATTGTTTCACAGCTTC
>DASYXZ010000266.1:0-2620 GCA_035934315.1 Terriglobia bacterium
CGTCCGTGCAGCGCCGAATTGTTGATGAGTGGTCGCTACCTAAACCCAATCCTGCCCTTCGCGGGCAAGAAGATATAAAAGGAGCCCCCGTGCCAGAAATTGAGAAGACACAAACCATCGACCGACCCGCACAGCCGTTCCGAATGGATGTTCAAATTCACGATCTGCTGATGAAACCGGCTGCACAGCCCACCGTGCATCCGGCTCTCCAAGCCCAGGGTCTTCAACCTTTAAGTTTGCCGGAACCTATATTTCCTCAATGTAAATACGCGGAGGGCGAATCGATGTCGGAAACGGCTTATCGCCGCCTCAACACGATCCGCGCCTTCAAAGGCTGGGCATTCCCCTATGTCAAGTCGTTGTTCCATAAAGGCGAGCTGCGCCCCATCATCACCTACCTGTTCAGCGAGTTTAAGTGCAACGTTGATTGTCACTATTGCTGGTCGTTCAACAATAACGTGAAGGGCATGTCGGAAGATACGGCCCGGCGTTCGCTGGACTGGATTCATTCCATCGGTGGCCGCGTGCTGGCGCTGATGGGTGGCGAGCCTTTGCTTCGCCCCGATTTTATTCACAAAATCACCTACTATGCCGCCAAAAACAACTTCTTTGTTTATCTGCCCACCAACGGCCGCTTGATGCGCCCGGAAGTAATTGACCGCATCGGTGACGCCGGTGTCGCCACCTGGAATCTGGCCATCGATTGTGTTAATGAAAAACCCGGCCTGCCCAAAGCCCTGAACCGCATCCAGCCTTACTTCGACTATCTGGTGAAACAGCAACGGCGTTACGGCTACTCCGTATTGATTAACATCAACATCACCCACATCAACCAGGATGACGTAAAGCAATTAACGGAGATCGCTCACGACAACGGGCTGGCCACGGACTATCATTTGAACGAATCGCCACTCACCGAGCAACCCCACTTCAAGCACATGGATAGGAACGGCACCTATTTGACGCCGGAGGATTTTCCCAAGGTCGACGAGCTGTTGGATTGGATTGTCGAGAAACAAAAACAGGGTTACAAGATGCCGAACCCGCGCCAGCATTTCTTTGACATGAAGCAACTGATGCGAGGCAAGGTGGATCCCTGGCCATGCCGCGCGGGCCAGAATAATCTGATCATTCGCACGGACGGCACTTTGGCGCCGTGCTTCCCCATGTATTCAGCCACCTATGATTGGGGAACGGTGGCCCATCATAAATTTGATGTGAAGCAGCTTGACGAGATGAAAAAAGATTGTTCCACGCATTGTCTTTCCACCTGCAACCGCATCCTGGCTCATTGTTACAACAGCCGGCGCGCGGTGGAGTGGGTATTAAAGCAGGCGGTGCGCGGTTTTAAAGGAGTGACGGGCAGTTTCGAGGATTAGAGGACACTGCGAAAATCTTCCCGGGTGAATGAAAATTCAGCGGGAGAGGGAAGCGCCTGAGATTGCTTGCCGATGAGGGCGCGCCTCGCCTTTTTGAGCCGTTTGCAATTCGCGCGTTTCTATCAAGTGATAGTCCTTGTACTCAATGGTCAGTACGGTGTGCCCGAAAATGCGCACTTCAGTTAAGGACTGCGTGTGAGCGGGGAGCCAGAAATCTCCCAGCTTTTGATAAGTGTACGTGATGTCATTCTTCTTGGTCCACCAGGACGGATTTTTTGCCGGTTCCCCTTCAATACGCGTGACAGCAAAATCTTGAGCGTCAACCCATATTTTCCCTTTGAATAAAAATTTATTTTTGACCTTGGGCTTCACTTCAAGGATGTAGTCCCTGGGCTGAGGCGATCCCTCGACTCCCACCAAACTGAACTCGTAATTATTCGTATTGAGGGCCGTTCGTTCGCGGTTCTCCTTTTGCATGGCCTCTTTTTCTGCTGCCAGAATGGCCTTCAACACGCGACTGCGCATTATGGCAGACCCGCTCTCAGAAAGAATGGTGAACTCTTTCTGATCGGGCCAGTGGTAGGTCATCCTGGCTACCATGTCGGCGGACTCGTGAATAATTCCATTCAGTTCCAGATGGTACACGCGCACGGAGGAGTAACTGCGAAGAGCGTCGCTTCGTTCGAGGTTCATCTGCGTCATTCTTTCCACCACTTGATCGACTGTCAGAGGAGAAGCAATGGAGTCCTCTTTCGCGGGTGAACGTCCGGGAATCACCGTTGTCATTAATATGCCCGACACTATAACGATGGCTGCTCGCAGGACCTTCCGGTAGGTTTGCCCTTTTTTGTTTCGCATTTGACCGGGATGTTTTGTCTGAGCCATAAGGAAAATCAGGGCCGGCCAATTGGGCTACTCATCTGAAACTCATCCCATACCCTTTCGATCAGATTTTACTACGCACGGCTTTTTATCTCAATTGCTGTGTTATCGCGCCGGTGAAGCGGTTGAATTCCGTTTCTGCATCCCGGAGTGGCTGTTTTCCATCGTGCTGCCAGGCTCGTGACGCAAAGGATGGAATCCCATGAAGTTGGGCGTGGCCCCCCGGATTAAAAAATTAGAAAGTTTTGTATTCAATCCATACTTCATATATACCCTGCGATATGCGATAGTTGACTTATTCGTTAGCATAACTTACCATTCGTTTACGACGGCGGGTTCCCACCTCATGCTGTGAGAAA
>DASYXZ010000268.1:0-10732 GCA_035934315.1 Terriglobia bacterium
GAAACTTCCGAGCTTTGCGACTGGCATATTCCGGAGGCCCATTACCTTGAGTCGTGGGGAGACGCGCGCGCTTACGACGGCACGGTCTCCATCATTCAGCCGCTTATTTCTCCCCTCTACGATGGCAAGTCGGCTCACGAATTGCTGGCCGTGCTACTGGGGGACGCGGGGAGTTCCGCGCATGACATCGTCCACGATTATTGGAAAAGCAGAAAACCAGGTAAAGATTTTGAAGTTTTCTGGGAGACCTCTCTCCATGACGGCGTGATGGCGGAAACTGCGCTCCCACCCAAAACAGTTTCAGCAAAGGCGGATCTCAGTGCGCCAGAGCCTGCGGGCACAACGGGAAAAACAAATGGCGACTCATCCCCGGGTGCGGGAGGGCTTGAGATCGTCTTTCGCCCCGATCCTACAATTTGGGATGGCGCCTTTTCCAACAACGGGTGGTTGCAGGAGCTGCCGAAACCCTCAACCAAACTAACTTGGGACAACACGGCAATCTTCAGCCTGGCCACGGCTGAGCGACATCAAGTGGTGAATGGGGACGTTGTTGAACTGCGTTACCAGGGACGCAAGGTGAAAGCCCCTGTTTGGATCATGCCGGGCCATGCCGATGACGCTGTCACCGTAAATTTAGGATACGGACGCACCCGCGCCGGCCGGCTGGGGACTGGGATTGGCTTTAACGCATACGCCCTCCGCACATCGGATAAACCGGGGATTGGCGCCGGCCTCGGAGTCGCAAAGACCGGCGAACGCTACATGCTGGCCGTGACCCAACATCATTACATCATCGATCAAGACGGACAAAAGCATGAGGAGGAAAGTGACGCGGCATTCAGCCGCGACCTGGTTCGCCATGCCGACTTGGAAGAATTCCGCAAGCAGCCGGATTTTGCCAAGGATCCGGAAGAAATGACGGCAAAGGATAATTCGCTTTACCCCCCGGTAAAGTATGAAGGTTACGCTTGGGGGATGGCGGTGGACCTGAATAGCTGTAACGGGTGCAACGCCTGCGTGGTGGCGTGCCAATCAGAAAATAATATTCCCGTGGTGGGCAAAGACCAGGTGGCCGTGGGCCGCGCCATGCAGTGGATCCGAATTGACACTTATTTCAAAGGCGGATTGGATGAACCGGAGACTTACAACGAACCCGTACTATGCATGCATTGTGAAAATGCCCCCTGCGAGGGCGTATGCCCCGTGGGAGCCACCGTCCACAGTCCCGAGGGCTTGAATGAGATGATTTATAACCGTTGCGTGGGCACGCGGTATTGCTCCAATAATTGTCCATATAAAGTGAGGCGCTTTAACTTCAAGCTCTACTCGGATTGGACGACGCCGAGCCTGATTCCCTTGAGAAATCCCAACGTCACCGTGCGCAGCCGCGGAGTGATGGAGAAATGCTCCTATTGCGTGCAACGAATCAATGCGGCGAAAATCAATTCAGAGCTGGAAGATCGGGATGTGAAGGACGGGGAGATTTTGACCGCCTGCATGCAAACGTGCCCCACTCAGGCGCTGGTCTTCGGCAACATCAATGACCCGAACAGCCGCGTCTCCAAGCTCAAGGCGCAGTCGCGCAATTACAGCCTGGTGGCGGAATTGAATACGCGACCGCGGACAACTTATCTGGCGCGAGTTAGAAATCCAAACCCCGAGATTAAGGAATAGGGATGGAACCCGATAATCCTGGCGAATCGTTAGATCTGAATAACCCGCAACCGATACTTGCGCCCGGGCACGATTTTGCCTCGGTCAGCGACAAGATCAGTGCCATCGTTTTGACCAAGGGCACGCCCCGCGGCTGGTATTTCGGTTTTGCAATAGCCTTTTGTTTGTTGATGCTTCTTCTTTATGCAGTCACCTACTTGCTTTTCATCGGCACGGGCATCTGGGGAATCAACGTCCCAATCGGCTGGGGATTCGCCATTGTCAATTTTGTGTGGTGGGTCGGAATCGGTCACGCCGGCACATTGATCTCCGCCATCCTGCTTCTCTTGCGGCAGAAATGGCGTACGTCCATCAACCGCTTTGCCGAAGCCATGACGCTTTTTGCAGTGTCGTGCGCCGGACTGTTTCCCCTCCTTCATATGGGGCGGCCGTGGCTCGCTTACTGGATGTTTCCCCTGCCGAATCCGATGGGGACATGGCCGCAGTTTCGCAGCCCGCTGGTCTGGGACGTTTTCGCGGTTTCGACCTACGCCACCGTATCACTTCTGTTCTGGTTTGTGGGATTGATTCCAGACCTCGCAACCTTGCGCGATCGCGCGAAAAATCGCGCCTCGCGCATAATTTATGGAGTGCTGGCCATGGGATGGCGGGGTTCCGCCGTTCACTGGCACCGCTATGAGACCGCATCTTTGCTGCTGGCGGGACTTGCCACGCCCCTCGTCGTATCTGTTCACACTGTCGTCAGTTTCGATTTTGCGGCGGGCGTCATTCCCGGCTGGCACACCACAATCTTTCCGCCTTACTTCGTCGCCGGCGCCATTTATTCCGGCTTCGCCATGGTGATGACTCTCGCCATCCCAATTCGAAAATTTTATCAGTTGGAAGACTTCATCACCATGCGCCATCTGGACAATATGGCCAAAGTCCTTGTGGCCACCGGGATGATCGTGGCCTACGGCTACATGACGGAAGCATTTATGGCTTTCTACAGTGGCAACCAGTATGAACGCTACATGATCCTGAACCGGATGACCGGGCCGTATGCATTTTTTTACTGGATGCTGATTCTTTGTAACATTGCCATCCCGCAGGCCCTCTGGTCTAAGAGTGTGCGAAACAACGTGCCGGCATTATTCGTCATATCGTTGATTATCAATGTGGGCATGTGGCTGGAACGTTTTATCATTGTCGTAACCAGCCTGCACCGCGATTTTCTGCCGTCTTCGTGGGGCATGTACTACCCCACTCGATGGGACATTTTCACCTATGTGGGCACCATCGGATTGTTCCTTGCGTTGCTATTCCTGTTCTTGCGATTCCTGCCCATGATTTCAATTTTTGAAATGAGGCAGCTTGTCGCTGAGACAGACGAGGAAGCCCAAAAGTAATGAGCGGCTTCCAGCGGTTGATAGTATGAAAAAACATCCCATCTACGGCTTGATGGCGGAGTTTAGCACGCCGGAAGAACTTCTGGCTGCGGCGCACAGCGCCCGTGAGGCCGGGTATCGCCGCATGGACGCATTCACTCCGCTTCCCGTTGAAGGCCTGTCAGAGGCGGTGGGTTTCCACCGGACTCTTCTGCCGGTCCTCGTGTTGATCGGCGGCATCCTGGGAGGGACCAGCGGCTTCGGTATGCAGTACTACGCCAATGTGATCGGCTTTCCGCTTAACATCGGAGGCAAGCCTTACAACAGTTGGCCCGCCTTCATTCCCATTACTTTTGAGCTGACCATTCTGGGCGCTGCGCTCACGGCCGTTTTAGGATTGCTGGCGCTCAACGGCTTGCCCACACCTTATCATCCCGTGTTCAACGTGCCTTCTTTTGAGCTGGCGAGCCGCAACCGCTTTTTCCTTTGCATTAAAGCGCGGGATGCCAAATTTGATCTGGAGAAGACGAAAGAGTTTCTTGCAAGCCTTAAAGCGCGAAGAGTTTCTGAAATTGAAACGTGAGTGCCAATGAAGAAAGTGACGGGTGTATTTAGAAGTCAAAAGTTAAAAGTTGAAAGTCGAGGGCGAGTCATCTCCTTGAATCCTTTCTGCCTTCTGCTTTCTGCTTTCTGTCTTTTGATTTCCACCGGCTGCCGCCAGGACATGCAGGTGCAACCGAAGTATAAGTCACTTGATCCGAGCACGTTCTTTGACGATGGCCGCTCCGCCCGCCCCGTAATTCCCGGGACTGTGGCCCGCAGCCAGTTGAGAACAGACGAAGCGTACTATACGGGCAAAGTGAATGGGGTTGAGGTTGCCACTTTCCCTTTTCCCATTACCCGCGAGGTTTTGGAACGTGGCCGTGACCGCTACAACATTTATTGCACGCCCTGCCACGATCGCCTGGGCGATGGTCAGGGGATGATTGTACAGCGCGGTTTTCCCCCGCCACCCTCTTATCACATAGATCGATTGCGCCAGGCGCCAGTGGGTCATTTTTACAACGTCATGACGAACGGCTACGGAACAATGTATAGTTACGCGTCAAGGATAACTCCCCAGGATCGTTGGGCCATTGTCGCTTACATTCGCGCTTTGCAGTTGAGCCAGGATGCAAAAGTCTCTGATTTAACCGATGAAGACCGCCGCCAATTGCAGGTGCTGCAGGGCCAGCAAGCAGCGGAGCAATCGCCTGCGACGGGGACGAAATGAATTCCACCGAATCACTCCAATCGGTTCTCGGCCGCGCTCAACAGCGCTCCCTCTTGATCGGCGGGGTAGGTCTCGCCGTTTGCCTGGTGGGCGCATTCATTAATGGACGGGAGTTTTTCCGCTCTTACGTAGTGGCATATATGTTGTGGCTGGGCATTGCGCTGGGATGTGTGGCTCTCGTCATGCTGCACCATCTGGTGGGAGGCGGCTGGGGCTTTGTCATTCGCCGCCTGCTTGAATCGGGCGCCCGGACTTTTCCGGTGCTCCTGCTTCTCGGAATTCCTTTCCTCATCGGACTATCCCCATCTCATGCGTGGGTGCGCTTAGAGGCTTTGACGCCCAAGTCACCTCCGGATTTCAGGGACCTATACTTGAGCCCGATGTTCTTCTATGCGCGCACGGTAATCTATTTTGCCGCCTGGTTGATCCTCGGATACATTTTGAACAAATGGTCATTCGAACAAGACGCCAGCGCCGAGCCCAACCGGGTGGCCATCCGCCTGCAGGCCATCAGTGGCCCCGGTATCATCATTTATGGGATGACCATCACTTACGCGTCCATCGATTGGGTGATGTCGCTTGAGCCCGGATGGTCATCCACCATCTTTGGCATGATTTTCATGATTACCGAGGCCCTCTCGGCCATGGCGTTTGTGATTATCGTCCTCATGCTGCTGACCGACCGGAAACCGCTTTCTGAGGCGGTTGCGCCGCATCACTTCCATGATCTGGGCACGCTCCTTTTTGCTTTTGTGATGCTCTGGGCGTATCTATCTTTTTCGCAATTCCTCATTATATGGTACGGAAATCTGCAGGAGGAGATTCCGTGGTACCTCAGCCGGACCCGGGGGGGCTGGGCGTCACTGGCGGTGGTCCTGATTGTTTTTCACTTCGTCATTCCCTTTTTCCTGCTGCTGTCACGCGATGTGAAGCGGAAGAAGCAAGTTCTTGTCAAGGTGGCGGTGGTGCTTATTTTCATGACCTGGGTTGATCTCTACTGGATCGTGATGCCGTCATTTTACAAGGCAGGGCCGCAGATCCAATGGCTATGGCTAAATCTGGCGGCGCCGATTGGGATCGGCGGAATTTGGGTGGCCGCTTTCATCTGGCAATTGAAGGACAAGCCGCTTTTGCCTTTAAATGATCCCGAATTTGCAGGAGGGACGGGCCATGGAGACTGAGCGTCATCAAACCGCCCAACATGAAACAACCGATGCCAATATTTCCGCTCTGGTCAAGTTTTGCATCGGGCTCTTCCTTTTGATTGTCGCGGCGTTGTTCGGAATGCGGTTGATGTTTAGCTATTTCAACCGGACCCGGCAATTGGGTCCGGCGGCTTCGCCCTTTGCTTATACCAAGGCGGCGCCTCCGGGACCGGGCTTGCAGGTTCATCCGGCTCAAGATTTGAAGCGGTTGGTGCTTGGCGAGGATGAAAAATTGAACAGTTACGGGTGGGTTGACCAGAAGGCCGGGATAGCGAGGATCCCCATCGATCGGGCAATGGATCTGCTGATCGAGAAGGGACTTCCCGTGCGAGGGGCCAGTGCGCCAAAACCAATGGGAAAGTAAATATGATTTGGACCCCTTTGCGAAATGAAAAATACGGCGTGCCGGGCGCTTTCGTTTTCTGCGCCTTGGTTTTTCTTGCGGCGCTTCCAGCCCGCGCGCAAAATCAAGACCAAAAGCCGAAACTGCTTCGCGATGTCGGCATTGACCAGAATTTAAATGGGCAAATTCCGCTCCAATTGACTTTTCGTGACGAAACCGGCAAGACGGTTCAATTGGGGGACTACTTCGGGCAGAAGCCGGTGATTCTCGCGCTGGTTTATTACGAGTGCCCCATGCTTTGCACGCAGGTGCTGAACGGTTTGCTGACCAGCCTGAAAGGTATCCCGCTCGACGTTGGGAAACAATTCAATGTAGTTACGGTGAGCTTCAATCCAAACGAAAAGCCCGGCCTCGCCATGAATAAAAAAAGGGTTTACGTGGGCCTCTATGGCCGTCCCGGAGCGCCCGAAGGCTGGCATTTTCTAACCGGCGATGAGGCGCCCATCCACCAGTTGGCTGATGCAGTCGGATTTCATTATGCCTACGATAACGCGGCTGACCAATATGCGCACGCCACAGCCATCATGGTGCTAACCCCGCAAGGGAAAATCTCGCGGTATTTTTACGGCATTGATTATCCCTCGAGCGACCTTCGCCTCAGTCTTGTGGAGGCGTCAAACAACAAGATTGGTTCACCGGTCGATCAAATTTTATTGTTTTGCTATCACTATGATCCCACTACAGGAAAGTACGGCTTGGTCATCGCCAATGTGCTGCGCGCGGCGGCGGCGGTGACGGCGCTGGTGCTGGGCACTATCATGTTCTTGTTGTTTCGGCGCGAGCGGCAGTTGGGCGTGGGCGCCATTCGACCCCAAAGGTGATTTGAAATTATGTGGTCCGGGTTTCCATTGCGTCCCGATCAGGCCTCAACGATTGCGGAGGGGTTTGATCATCTTTTTTATTTCGAGACGGCCGTCGCCATCTTTTTCGCCGTCTTGATTTTCTCCACGATTTTCTACTTTGCCGTCAAGTACCGCCGGCGTTCTCCCGACGAGCGCCCGGCGGAAATCGAAGGCTCGCTGGCGCTTGAGTTGACTTGGACGCTCATTCCCGCCGCCCTCTGCGCCATCATGTTTTATTGGGGCTCGAGCCTTTATTTCACAAATTCCAGGCCGCCCACTGCCGCGCTTGAAGTTTTTGTGGTGGGCAAGCAATGGATGTGGCACCTTCAGCACGCCGAAGGTCCGAGGGAGATTAATGAGCTGCACGTGCCCGTGGGACGCCCCATCAAATTAACCATGACCTCGGAAGACGTCATTCACGATTTTTTTGTTCCCGCATTTCGCGTCAAGCATGACGTGGTGCCCGGCCAATATTATTCCATCTGGTTCCAGGCCACCAAAATCGGCAAGTACCATTTTTTCTGCGCCCAATACTGCGGCGCCCAACACTCCAGCATGATTGGCTGGGTTTACGTGATGTCGGAAGTCGACTACGAAAAGTGGCTCACCGGCGGCGTTAGGAATGTTTCGATGGCCCAATCCGGGGCGCAGCTTTATCAAAAACTGGCGTGTATTACCTGCCACGGCACGGGGCGGGCGCCGGCATTCAACGGGATCTATGGCAAGCCGGTCAAGTTGACCACCGGGCAAACCGTGACCGTCGATGATGCTTACATTCGCGAGTCGATCATTGAGCCTTCCGCGAAAATCGTGGATGGCTATAATCCCATTATGCCGACGTTCAAGGGACAAGTGAGCGAGGAAGAGTTGCTGCAACTGATTGCATTTATCAAGTCTCTGGGAACGGAAGAAACAAAGGTCGCGAAACCATGAGCACCACAACCCTGGAACCTTCCATTGAATCGCGCGTGCATTATTTGAACGTGAGCTATGGCATCAAGTCCTGGCTGCTCACCACCGACCATAAACGCATCGCGCTTCTCTATCTAGTTTCGATCACGCTCATGTTTTTTGTCGGGGGCTCCGCCGCCGTATTGATGCGCCTCCACTTGATTGAGCCGACGGGCGCCCTGGTGGAGCCGGAAACTTACAATAAGTTGTTCAGCATGCACGGCATCATCATGATTTTTTTCTTCCTCATCCCTTCCATCCCGGCGACGCTGGGCAATTTTCTTGTCCCCATGATGATTGGTGCGCGCGACCTGGCTTTTCCGCGCGTCAACCTGCTGAGTTGGTATGTTTATATTGTGGGCGCGTTGCTCACCCTTTCGGGCATCATCGCCGGCGGCGTGGACACCGGCTGGACTTTTTATCCGCCCTACAGCAGCAATTACAGCCACACCCACGTCATGCTGGTGGCTTTTGGTGTTTTTGTTTCCGGCTTCTCCTCCATCCTCACCGGGTTCAACTTCATCGTCACCATCCACAAAATGCGCGCCCCGGGCCTCACGTGGTTCCGCCTCCCGCTGTTCATCTGGGCGATGTATGCCACCAGCGTTATTCAAGTTCTGGGCACGCCCGTGGTGGCCGTCACCATTGCGCTTCTGGCGCTCGAGCGCCTGTTCCACGTGGGCATTTTTGATCCCAAGCTGGGTGGCGATCCCATCCTCTTCCAGCACCTTTTCTGGTTCTACTCGCATCCGGCGGTTTACATCATGATCCTGCCGGGTATGGGCGTGGTAAGTGAACTGGTGACCTGCTTCTCCCGGAAAAGAATTTTCGGCTACCGCATCATCGCCTTTTCCAGTGTGGCCATCGCCGTGGTCGGTTTTCTGGTGTGGGGCCATCACATGTTCGTCAGCGGCCAGTCGGTATACGCCGGGCTGATCTTTTCGGTTTTAAGTTTTGCCGTGGCGATTCCCTCCGCCATCAAGGTTTTCAACTGGACCGCGACGCTTTACAAAGGCTCAATTTCTTATGACGCTCCCATGCTCTACGCCCTTGGATTCATCGGGTTGTTCACCATGGGTGGGGTCACCGGGCTGTTCCTGGCTTCCATGGCGGTTGATGTCCATGTTCATGATACCTATTTTGTGATAGCCCACTTCCATTATATCATGGTAGGCGGAGCCGTGATGGCTTACCTGGGCGGCATTCATTTCTGGTGGCCGAAAATCACCGGGCGCATGTACCCTGACGGCTGGGCGCGATTCGCGGCCCTCGTCATCTTTGTGGGGTTCAATCTCACTTTCTTCCCGCAGTACATGCTGGGGTACCTCGGAATGCCACGGCGCTATGCAGTTTATCCCCCGGAATTCCAGGTGCTCAACGTGATGTCATCGGCGGGCGCATCCATTCTGGGCATCGGTTATCTGATCCCATTGATTTATTTGACCTGGTCGATGCGGTACGGGCCGCTCGCCGGACCCAATCCGTGGGGAGCGAAAGGCCTGGAATGGCAGACGCCGTCGCCGCCGCCCACTGAGAATTTTGAAGAAACGCCCGTGGTCACGGAAGAGGCCTACGCTTATTCCAAAGAGGAGGCGTGAGTTGTCTGAGCATCAAGCGACATCAGGCGTTTTAGATCCGCTCGCGCACCAGTTCGACGACCTCGAACAGCAGCACGAAGCGTCTTACTTCGGCATGTGGATTTTCCTGGCCACTGAAATCATGTTTTTTGGCGGCATGTTTGCCGGATACACCATTTACCGCCACGAGTATTTCTCCGCCTTTGAAGCGGGCAGCCGTCTGCTGGACTGGCGGTTTGGCGCCGCCAACACTGCCGTACTAATTTGCAGCAGCTTGACGATGGCGCTGGCCGTTCGTGCGGCGCAAATGGGCCAGCGCAAGGCGCTCATCACATTCCTGCTACTCACCATAGTGCTGGGCATGGCTTTCCTCGGCATCAAGTTTACCTTTGAATGGACCCGCGACTGGCACGAACATATTGTCCCGGGCATAAACTTTGCGCCCCAGGGCGAGACTTTGAAACAATTGCAGGACGCAAAGGTCGCGCTGCCTCACGTCGAGCTCTTTATGTTTTTTTATTTCGCCATGACCGGTTTTCATGCGCTGCATATGATCGTCGGCATCGGCCTGCTTACCGTGCTGACGATAATGGCCAACCAAGGCCGGTTTTCACCGCAGCGTTTTAATCCGGTGGAAGGCTCAGGGCTCTACTGGCACTTTGTGGATATTGTCTGGATTTTTCTCTTTCCCTTACTCTATTTGATTGGGGGCACCCACTGATGTCCGGGCACATTGTTCCTCAAAAGACCTACTTCACTATATTCGCCATCTTGATCGGCTTGACCGTGCTCACCACCTGGGTCGCTTCCGTTCACATCGAGCCGCCCTGGAATACCTGGGTCGCGCTTGCCATCGCGGTTTGCAAAGCTACGCTGGTTATTCTTTTTTTCATGCATGTCAAATACACCAGCAACCTCACGCGGATTGCGGTGGTGGCGGGATTCTTCTGGCTGGCCATTCTCCTCACTCTGACTCTCAGCGATATCCTCACTCGCACTTGGATTCCCCCGTCCACGGCCTGGCAGACTACGACGGTTGTGTCGCCGCGCTGATCGGGTCCCGACAAAGTATAGTCTTCTCACCCTTTGGCTTTCCGCCTCACCCTTCCTGTCTAATGTGTTCCTACCTGACCATCATCCGTCAATGCCGTATGAGGAGTTCATAGATCGATTGAAGGGAGTTCAATGACAAAAACAAAGCTCTCCAAACTGGGTAAACGTCTGATTGCCGCCATAAAGGAAGGGGTCGATCACGCTGAGGGCAGGACGGCCCTCCCCATGCGATACGTTGAGGTCCTCGAAGACGTGGATGTGAAGGCAATCCGATCCAAGCTGGGATTGTCTCAAGCGGAATTCTCACGGCGCTATGCCGTCAGCCGGCGCTCGCTCCAGGAATGGGAGCAGGGGCGCAGGCGTCCGGAAAGCGCGGTGCGCGCCTAC
>DASYXZ010000274.1:0-32734 GCA_035934315.1 Terriglobia bacterium
GCGGGCATTCTGCCCCGGCAATTGTGCTGTGGCCGGCCACTGTACGACTTCGGAATGTTGGACCTTGCGAAAAATTATTTGCTCCGCATTCTGGAAGCCCTGGAAACGGAAATTAGAGCGGGAACTCCGGTGATTGTACTCGAACCAAGCTGCGCCTCCGTATTTCGCGACGAGCTTTGCAACCTGCTCCCCAATCATCCGCTGGCAGACCCGCTGCGCCGCCAGACATTCTTGCTCAGCGAATTTCTGGAACGGCACGCGCCGGAATACCAGCCGCCGCGGCTCGAACGCAAGGTTATGCTGCACGGTCACTGCCACCAGAAGGCGTTGATGAAGATGTCCCACGCGGAATCATTATTACGCAAAATGGGAGTGGAATTGAATTCTCTCGATTCGGGCTGCTGCGGCATGGCGGGGCCATTCGGGTTTGAGAAGGAGAAGTACGCGGTGGCTCAGGCCGTCGGAGAAAGCGTGTTGCTGCCCGCCGTCCGCGCCGCGAGCGATGACACATTGATTGTGACCGATGGCTTTAGTTGCCGCGAACAGGTTTATCAGAGTACAGGCCGCCGGGCTCACCACCTGGCGGAAGTGCTTCAACTGGCGCTGCAAGCGCCGGAATCACAGCGAACCAAGTGAGCCCGCCACCGCCGGCTATTTCCCCATCACCATGTCCCATTCGTGGATTTCAAGCCGGCGAGCGCCATTCACCACGTAGGGATCGCTCTGGGCGATCTTGGTTGCTTCATCGAGCGTCTCCGCCTGGTAAATAACCAGGCCGCCGGCGCCGTCAGCAAAGCGCCCGAAGGCGTAAATCTGCCCTTGCTGCCGCGCGCGGGCCAGGAAATCAAGATGGAGCGTCCGCAGTGATTGACTCTTTTCGATATTCAACATAGGCAATAATGCCGCATAGTATTTCATAAGTAGTTTATCCTCGGCGCGTCGAATAAATAATTCCGCGCGCCCTCGATGAGTATAACGCGCTTGACACCGAAATCCCAATTACCATAACGTGGCCACTCCATGTGGCAGCAGATCTACACGCCGGTTGCGGCAAGCCTGGGATTGTCCGCCTTGGCGGCGGCGTTGCCCATCGTGACGCTGGTTTACACGCTGGGCGTGCGGCGGATGCCATCCTGGAAGGCGTCGCTCATCGGGCTGGCCGCAGCGGAACTGATTGCCCTTTTTATTTATCGCATGCCGGTGTTGATGAGTCTGGGCGCCATCACTTACGGCGCGGCCTTTGGGCTTTTTCCAATAGGATGGATTGTTTACTGGGCCATCGTGCTGTATCGCATTACGCTTGAGACGGGCCAGTTCGAGATTGTCAAGAACTCCATCGGAAACCTCACGCCGGATCGCCGCCTGCAAGCTCTGCTGATTGCTTTCGCGTTCGGCGCCTTCATGGAGGGCGCGTGCGGCTTTGGGACGCCGGTGGCGGTGGCCGCGGCCATGCTCACCGGCCTCGGATTTTCTCCCTTCTACGCCGCCGCCATTTGTCTGCTGGCCAATACGGCTCCGGTGGCCTTCGGGTCCGTGGGGCTTCCCCTCGTCACCCTCAGTGGAATCACCGGCATTTCTCTAGTCACCCTCAGCTCGAATGTGGGACGAATTTGCGCGCCCATCTCGCTCGTTATTCCCGCCTACCTCATGCTCGTGATGGGAGGTTGGCGCGCGCTGAAGGCCGTGTTCCCGGCCGTCCTGGTTTGTGGAGTGACCTTCGCAGGCACGCAATTGTTTGTTTCAAATGTTATTGGGCCGTACCTCACGGACATTCTTGGATCGGTGGTAGCGATGGCAGCTCTCATCATCCTGCTCCAATTCTGGAAACCCAGGCAGGTTTCCGAAGGCTCGGCGCAAAATCTTGCCGCGCCGGTAAATGCGCCACCACACTCCACGCGTGAAGTGCTGATTGCGTGGGCGCCGTACGCCTTGCTGGTGGTCTTTGTCCTGGTGTGGGGGCTGAACGCGGTAAAAGCCGGACTCGATTTTTTTACCATCACCATCCCGTGGCCGGCCTTGCACAATCATGTTCAGCGGATTCCGCCCGTGGTGGCCAAGGCCGCTCCTTATGCGGCCGTGTACACTTTCAACTGGCTCTCCATCTCGGGCACGGCCTGCATGTTCGCCGCACTGCTGTCATGCGTAGTCCTTCGCATGTCGCCGCACCTCGCCTTGCGATTACTACTGGCCACGCTGCGCCAGTTGTTGCACCCCCTGGTCACCATCGCCGCAATCGTAGGCCTGGCGTTCCTGATGAATTATTGCGGAGCCACCGCGACCCTGGGACTTGCGTTTGCCGCCAGCGCGGTGTTCTTCCCCTTCTTCAGCCCTCTGCTCGGATGGCTCGGCGTGTTTCTTACCGGAAGCGATACGGCTTCCAACGCGCTGTTCGGAAATCTTCAGGTGGTCACAGCCAATCGCCTGGGATTGAATCCCGCGCTCATGGCCGCAGCGAATTCGAGCGGTGGAGTGATGGGAAAAATGATCAGCCTGCAGAGCATCGCTGTGGCCGGAGCCGCCACGGAAATGAAACCTGAGGAAGAGGGCAGGCTCTTTCGCTTTACCCTGCGCCACAGCATCCTGCTTGCCTCGTTGATTGGATTAATCACCTTGCTCTATGCGTATTTATTGCCGCACTGGGTTAAGTAGCCTTTTGACGCGCAAATCAATTTTGAGTGAGCGGAATTGATGAGCGCTCGTTTGGTGAAGCGATAATCCCCGGTTCGCCCGCCAGCAATTTGCTCCGCCCTCACCCACCATCGACGTCATAACGCCCAAGCTTGCGGTAACGCCTACGCCTTTCGGTCCGCCGGATTTGACGCTCCCTCAAATTCAACCCCGCTGAAACAAGGTGATCCGAACAGCCCCGACGCTCGGCCTCAAACGGGTGTGGTCGGGACGGTGGAATCGGTGACGGTGACAACGGCGGAGTGGGAAATAGAAAAGGTCCGAGCTATGGTCCGGATAACGATGGCGCGGATACCGGGCCCCGCCCGAGGTCAGCGTGTCCAGGGCGGGAACACGACGTCATCGCCCCCGCCGCGGGTTTTCCCGGCGTAATGAGGGTCACCAAGGAGTGTGATCTCCGTCACAGCATTGAGTTATAGCATATGCGTATATTCGTATATATGAAACGATCAGTGATTTCATCCAACGGGAGAGTGATTGAGGCGGCAGCCCACCGGTTTAAAGTTCTGGGGCATCCTCAACGCTTGCAGATCCTGCAGATGCTTGAAACAGGGCCCAAGACAGTGGGCGAGTTCGTAGCCGCCCTCAGGGCCAACCAGCCCAATGTTTCGCGCCACCTTCAAACTCTATTTGAGGCCGGCCTGGTGGCGCGCCTACGGAAAGGAAACACCGTCGCGTATTCCGTCACGGACCCCGTGGTCTTCCGGATGTGTGAGTTGGTCTGCAATAACGTGGTGAAGCGCGCGCGCGCGGAGATGGAGGAATTCATGATTGCCGGGAGCCGGCAGCTTTCGAAGGGAAGCCGATAATGCAATGGGATGTGACTATAAGAGGAGGTTGCAATGATTGAAGGCAAACTGAAATTAACCGCGGTGGAAGGAAGCGGAAGGCAATTCGTCGCCGAAACCGGGTCAGGGCACACGATCATCATGGATGATGCCGTCGGGCAAACCGGTCCAAAGCCCATCGAACTGGCCTTGCTGTCTCTCGGCGGGTGCACGGCTTTTGACGTGATCGGCATTTTGCGCAAGATGCGGCAGGAGGTGACGGGCTACGAATTGGAATTGCGAGCCGAACAGCGTGACGGGCCGCCGAATTATTTTACTCATGTTGAGATCAATCATCGTCTGCAGGGCACGATTGACCCCGAGGCCGTGCGGCGGGCCATCGAGCTCTCCGAAACGAAGTACTGTTCGGTCGGCGCCATGATTTCGAAGACAGCCAAAATTGATTCAACATTTGAGATTGTTCCTGAGGCTGTCTTGAGTGAGGCGGGTCGATGAAGAGTTTGGGCGCTGTTCTTGCACTGTGGATGTGTCTGGGCGTCTTGAGCAGCCTTGCGCAGACGCCCCAGCAAGTAACTCGTTCGGCTGGCTCTGGATTAACTGGAGCTGATCCGGCGAAAGCAATTACCCTGGCAGAGGCGGTCCAGGCGGCCCTCAAGAACAACCCTTCGATTCGGGCTGCAGACGCTTATGCTGACGCCGTCCGCCAGGGAATCGTGGTGGCGGGGGCGAATCGTTATCCGCGTGTCGATTTTTCCGAGGGCTTTGAGCGCGGCAATAATCCGGTGTACGTCTTCAGCAGCCTATTGATGCAGCGGCGATTCTCCCCACAGAATTTCCAGCTCGGTTTCTTGAATTTTCCCACGCCCTTGGACAATTTCCGCACGCGATTTGCCGCCAGCCTGCCGCTTTATGACGCCGGACAAACCGCCCGCCGTGTGCGAGACGCCAGGCTGGATGCTCAGGGAGCGGGCCACGTACTTGAGCGGACGAGCCAGGAGATTATCTTCAAGATCATTCAGGCCTACACCTATGAATTATTGGCGCGCGAAAACGTGCGGGTGGCCGAGGCTTCGGTGAAGTCGACCGAAGAAGACGTGGCGCGCGCGCAGACCCGGCAGGAGCAAGGCCAGGCGCTGCTCTCTGACGTGCTCCTTGCCCGGGTGCAACTGGCTCAAGCCCGCACGGATTTGATCCGCGCGCGAAACAACGAATCCATTGGCCAGGCGACGCTCAATGTGGCTATTGGCGCGCCCGAAGACTCCGCCCATCAGGTTGAAGGCGCGCTCACGGAGACCACCTTCGATGGAGGCACGCTGGCGGATTGCCAGCATCGCGCTCTCGCCGCCCGGCCGGACTACCTGCAGGCTCTGAACGGAAAGGCCAAAGCTGCCAACGGCGTCAGCCGTGCGCGCGCCGAATTCCTTCCCTCCGTCAGCGGATTTGCCGGGTGGGAATTAGACCATGAAACCCTCACTTCGCGCGGAGGTAACAACTGGATTGCCGGCGCCACGTTGAATCTTAATTTGTTTGATGGGGGAGCGCGCCGCGCCCAAGTGGCGGGATCGCGTGCCCGGGAACGCCAGGCGGAGGCACTCGCCGCCCAAATGGGTTCTGCCATTCGGTTGCAAGTACGCGAGGCTTATCTGAATCTCGATGCGGCGCGCCAGCGAGTGGAAGTTTCGCGCCAGTCGGCTGCCCAAGCCGCGGAAGGTTTGCGGATTCTGCGCGACCGGTACGAGACGGGCCTCGGCTCGATCAGCGATATGTTGGGCGCCGAAACAGCACATACCCGGGCGCAGCGGGATTATCTGAATGCGGTTTTTGATTACAGGATCGCCTCTGCCGCTCTGGAGTTTGCCACGGGCGATCTGGCGGCGGACTCACCAGCGGTGATGAAGTGAACTCCGCTGCTCCACTAAAACATTTTTAGGGAGAGATTGATGAAGCTCGACCGGATCCTTTGCCCTGTTGATTTCAGTGAAACATCAACCGCTGCCTTGCAGACGGCAGGGCGGCTGGCGAAAACGCTGAATGCAGAACTCACCGTGCTTCACGCGCAGCGTTGGGAATATCCGGTTTATTTCACTCTCTCTCAAACGCGGACACTGCAAGCGCACCTTCGCAAGAGCGAGCGGGCAGCGCGAAAATACTTTGAAGGCTTTGTTAAAAGAAACCTTCCGGTTGAACTTCACCGCAAAGTGGCGTTTGTTGAAGAGGATCCGGTGACGGCGATTCTGCGTTTGTCCGGGGAGCTCGGCGCGGATCTGATTGTCATGGGAACTCACGGCCGAAAGGGTTGGAGCAGGTTTCGGCTCGGGTCAGTGCTGGAGGATGTTTTGCGGCAAGCGGAGATTCCCGTTCTGGCTGTTGGTCCCGGAGTGCAATCGAAGGGGTTGGAAGCCGGCTTCGCAGCCATCCTTTGTCCCGTAAATTTCAGCGCCCCTTCCCGCACCACACTCGAATTGGCCGCGTATTTGGCAGGGAGAACGAGCGCGAGCTTGACGGTGCTCCACGTTGTCGAGGCTGGGTCGAAGCCGGATGTCTCGGTGATAACGATGAGGAACCAGCTCTGTGACTGGGTGAAATCGGAGGCGGAGGGTCAATGCGTCACGGAAGAAATTGTCCGCCGCGGAAGCGTGGTGGAGGCCATCGCGCACGAAGCTGAGAAAATCCGCTCCGATCTGCTGGTGATCGGCGCCCGGTCCCGGCAATCGTTGGGCGCCATCATGTTCGGTACGACCACCGAAGCACTCATCCGGAGCGCACCGTGCCCCGTCCTGGTGGTTGGAGAGCGGAGGGTGGGGGGAAAGCCTGTCCGAACCGGGGAAACCATTCAGAGGAAATAGCAACTATGCATGCCAAACCACTTCAACCAGGGCTGGTTGCCTTGATCGGTACTGCGGCAATTTTATCCGCATGTGGCTCGAAACCAAATCGGAAGGAAACCTCGCCTGCCAGCGTGACAGGTGTGATGGTCGAAACCGTGCATCTTCAGAACGCGCCGGATGTTTATGAAGCCGTGGGCACCGTTCGCTCCGCGACCTCCAGTGTGCTCGGCGCGCAGATTCCCGGCACGGTGCGGGAGATTCGAGTGAAGCCGGGCGACCGGGTGAGACGCGGGCAACTTCTCGCCCTGCTGGACGATCGATCCCAGCGCGCCCAGCTTGCCGCGGCGCAAGCGGGTGTGGATGAAGCCAGGTTCGGAGTCGCCGAAATATACCAGGCGCTTCAAGCCGCCACCGCCGAGCGCAAGCTGGCGGAGGTTACTTATCAGCGTTACAGGGAATTACTCGCTAGGAATTCCGTAACCCGACAGGAATTCGACGGCGCTGAGACTCGTTATCGATCGGCCCTGGCGGCCGAAGCGGCGCTTGAGGCAAAGAAGAAAGGGGCTGGAGCGCGAGGGCAACAAGCGCGGTCGCAGCACGATTCGGCCGAGACGGAATACAGCTATTCCCGCATCGTTTCGCCCATCGACGGCGTGGTGACCGCGAAGGCGGTCGACGCGGGAACTTTGGTGATGCCCGGGACCGCCATCCTGACCGTCGAGGATACAGCGCACTACAGGCTGGAAGCCACCGTACCGCAGGAAATGTTGCCCAATGTCCATCCAGGGGAGGCCATAGCGGTGTGGACCGAGGGAGGACAATTCAACGGAACGGTCGTGGAAATTGTTCCCGCTGCCGACCCCGGCAGCCGCACGTTTTTAGTGAAAGTCGCACTGCCGATGGGATGTGCCTGCCGGTCAGGCGAATACGGCAAGGCCGCCTTTCCCATGGGTGAGAAAAAAGCTCTGGCCGTTTCGCGCTCCGCCTTGGTTGAGCGCGGAGAACTGGAAGGGGTTTATGTCGTGAACCCGCAAGGCGAGGCGGAATACCGATTGGTGACCATCGGCAAGAGGATGGGCGAACGAGTGGAGATCCTCTCCGGGCTGTCGGAGGGCGAGCGCGTAGCCACATCCCGCCTTGACCAACTCAGCGATGGCGCGCGCGTGGAGTTGCGATGAGGGCAAACGAAACGGGTTTCGCCGGCCGCGTCGCCCATTTTTTTATTAACTCGAAACTGACGCCGCTCTTCATTGTGTTTGCGGTGCTTCTGGGAGTTTTTGCCGTAATCGAGACGCCGCGCGAAGAGGAGCCACAAATCATCGTTCCCATGATGGACGTGTTCGTGCAGATGCCGGGCGCGTCCGCGCATGAGGTGGAAGAGCGCGTCACCTCGCCCATGGAGAAATTGATTTGGGAAATTCCCGGCGTCGAGTACGTCTATTCCACCACGCGGCCCGGGTTGAGCATGGTGGTGGTCCGCTACAAAGTGGGCGAGAAAGAGGAAGACTCCATCGTCAAGTTGTACAACAAACTCTATTCGCATTTCGATTTGATTCCGCCCGGAGCTTCGAAGCCCTTAATCCAACCGCGCTCCATTGACGACGTGCCCATCCTGGCGCTGACCCTGTGGAGCGCTCGCTACGACAGTTATACGCTGCGGCGCGTGGCGGCGCAGATCGAGGGCGAGATCAAAAATATTGACGACGTTTCACAGACTCAGATCATCGGCGGGGAGCGCAGACAAATCAGCGTCCTGTTGGATCCCGCCAGGATGGCGGCCTTGAGCGTGGCTCCGGCCACCCTTGTTCCTGCCATCGAACACGCCAACCAACGGCTTCCCGCTGGCGAGTTCGCCTCCGCCAATCAGGAATTCGCCGTCCAAACAGGTGAGTTCCTGCGTTCGGCCGATGATGTTGGCGCAGTGGTGGTCGGTGTATCGGGGGGCCATCCCGTCTATCTGCGGGACGTCGCTACGATTCGCGATGGACCAGAGGAGCCCGCAAATTATGTTTTATTCGGTTTCGGCAATTTAGGGGCGTCCCCCGTGGGCGACCCCGGGAACCAGGCAGAAACCACGGCGGGCACAAGGCGCGCCCTTGCAGGAATCACCGGCGATTCCCCTGCGGTCACCATTGCAATCTCCAAGCGCAAAGGCAAGAACGCCGTGGTGGTGGCCGATCGAGTCCTCGAAAAAATTGAAAAACTCAAAGGCACGGTGATTCCTCCCGGCATTCAAGTGACGGTCACGCGCGATTACGGCGACACCGCTCAGGAAAAATCCAATGAGCTGCTGAAGCACTTGTTACTCGCCACCCTGTCGGTGACTGTGCTCATTGCCCTGGCGCTCGGCTGGCGGTCGTCCATCGTGGTGTTGGCAGCCGTCCCGGTCACGCTCGCCTTGACGTTGTTTGTGTATTTCATTTTCGGATACACACTCAACCGAGTCACCTTGTTCGCACTCATTTTTTCCATCGGCATTCTTGTGGATGATGCCATCGTGGTGGTGGAAAATATCACGCGGCATTTCCACCTGCCGGAAAACAAAAATCGTCCCCTGGCTGACGTGGCCGTGGAAGCGGTCGACGAAGTTGGGAACCCCACCGCACTCGCCACCTGGGCGGTGATCGCGGCCATTCTGCCCATGGCATTTGTGGGCGGATTGATGGGGCCCTACATGCGGCCCATCCCTGTGGGAGCGTCCGTGGCCATGTTGTTGTCCCTCTTCATCGCCTTCGTGGTGTCACCCTGGGCGGGGCTGCGGATGCTGGCGGGCGCCAGGACATCGCACACGGAAACTGAAACAGGCCGGGAAAGCTGGACCACGCGGCTCTATCGGCGCGTCATGACGCCGCTGCTATTAAATCCGACCAGGCGTTGGACTTTTCTCGCCGGGGTCGTTTTTTTGTTGTTGGCCGCGTTGATGCTGCCGGTTCTGAAGATCGTGCGCGTCAAAATGCTCCCCTTTGACAACAAGAGCGAGATGCAAGTGATCATTGATATGCCGGACGGCACAACGCTGGAGCAGACCACGCGTGTGGCGCGCGAAGTGGCGCGGCGCATCGCGCAGGAACCTGAAGTGCTCAACTACCAAATCTACGCGGGAACATCGGGGCCTTACAACTTTAACGGACTCGTGAGGCACTACTTCCTCCGCCGGGGACCGAACCGCGCTGACATCCAGGTGAACCTGGTGGGCAAGGGCGATCGCGCGGCGCAGAGCCATGAAATCGCCAAGCGCGTGCGGCTGGCTATTGATCCCATCGGGGAAAAATACGGGGCGCGGTTGAAGGTGGCGGAAATTCCTCCCGGCCCGCCGGTCATTGAGACCCTGGTCGCCGAAGTCTATGGGCCGGACTACACGCAGCAGACTGAAGTGGCGCGGCAGATTCGCGACATTTTTAAAAAGACTCCGGGCGTTGTGGACGTGGATTGGCTGGTCGAAGACCCCCAAACCGAATATCGCTTTGTGGTGGATAAGGAGAAAGCGGCGCTGAACGGAATCGACGCGCAACAGGTGGCGGAGACTCTGCGCCTGGCCTTAAGCGGCGCCGTAGTGGGGCTTGCCCACCAACCGAAGGAGAAGGAAGATGTTGATATTGTACTGCGCCTGCCCCGTGCCCAGCGCGCCAGTCTTGCCGACCTTGGCGCCCTCCGTCTGGTTTCCGCAACCGGCGCCATGGTTCCGTTGAGCGAGTTGACGCGGGTCGAGCAGGGCGCCATCGAGACGAGCATCTATCACAAGAACTTGAAGCCGGTAGTCTATGTTACCGGCGATGTGGCCGGGCGCGAGGAAAGCCCGGTCTATGCCATCCAAAAACTGTCGAAAGAACTGGACTCGCTGCGCGCGCCGGCTGGGTACGTCATTGAGCGTTATGCCACCCACATGCCGTTCACCACCGACCGCATCTCCATGAAGTGGGACGGCGAATGGCAAATCACCTACGAGGTCTTTCGTGATCTCGGGTTCGCATTCGCGGTTGTCATGGTGCTGATTTACGTGATCGTGGTGGCGTGGTTCCAATCGTTTCGAGTGCCGCTGGTGATTATGGCGCCGATTCCGCTGACCTTGATTGGCATTCTACCGGCGCACGCGCTGCTGGGTGCGTTCATCACTGCCACGTCCTTCATCGGCTTCATTGCCGGCGCGGGGATCATCGTGCGGAATTCCATTATTCTTGTCGATTTCATCGAGCTGCGGTTGCGGCAGGGCATACCCCTTGAAGAGGCAGTGATAGACGCGGGTGCAGTGCGCTTTCGGCCTATGCTCTTGACTGCGGCGGCGGTGGTGGTGGGCGCTTTTGTGATTCTGTTTGACCCGATTTTCCAGGGCTTGGCAATTTCGTTGATGGCGGGCGAAGTCGCTTCCACTTTCTTATCTCGGCTCGCCGTCCCGGTGCTTTATTACCTTCACGCGCGCGGGAACGAAAACAAAATCAGTGGCGGAAGTCCGTTGCATGGCACACAGCCAAGCGGTGCCGTCGAATCGGGCTCGGTCTGATGGGGTACTTCGGTTGCCACGCCGCCGATTTGAACGCGGCGGGCAGAAAGAAAAGGAGGAAAAGATTATGGATATTAATCGTTGGTTAAGACTTATTGCCGGAGCCTTTGTGGTTGGTTCGCTGGCCTTGGGCTACTGGGTGAGCTCTTGGTGGTATCTGTTTACAGCCTTTGTGGGACTGAACTTGTTTCAATCCGCCTTCACCAACTGGTGCCCGATGATGACGCTCCTTCGCAAGTTGGGTGTGAGGCCGGGAAACATTCCTGGCCTTCCCTTGTGATTAATTGCAAAAACGTTGCCAGGCCGACCCAGCGGCGCTTGATCTCGCGATAATCATGGCCTGTCAATTGACCACCTTGCGCCTGTCGTCGTGTCAGTGTCGGAGTAGATCACCACGTTCAGTGAATCCCTGACGCGACGAAAGCCCAGGCTGCCGCTGTCTATCGGGAACGTGGTGGCCCGGCGCTATTCCATTTGCTCCGTCACACCCGCACCGCGCGTCACTCTTCGGCTCACCAAAATATAAAAGTCTGGACACGGCGCGCACGCAGGGATTATGTTTGCCCCCTCAGCCTGACGCGGATGCAGAGGTAAAGGATGGCATGAAGAATTATCGCATTGCACTTATTCCGGGCGATGGAATTGGAAAGGAAGTTATACCGGCAGCCGTGAAAGTGTTGCAAGCCGCCGCGGATGGCTTCACGCTTTCCTTCCAGCCATTCGATTGGGGCTGCGAGTATTACCTCCGCACCGGCCAAATGATGCCGGAAGACGGCCTGGCAGCACTTAAGCCGCATGACGCAATTTTCCTCGGAGCCATCGGTCATCCGAGCGTGCCGGATCACATTTCGTTGCGCGATCTCCTGCTGCGCATCCGCTTCGGCTTTGATCTCTACGTCAATCTGAGGCCGGTTGAGGTTTTGCCGGGCATGGATTCGCCGCTGCGCAGCAAGACGCCGGATGAAATACGAATGTTGTTTGTCCGCGAAAATAGCGAGGGTGAATATGCCGGCCTGGGTGGACGGTTCAAACGCGGCACGCCTGACGAGTTAGCCATTCAGCAGTCCATCTTCACGCGAAAGGGCGTGGAGCGCATCATGCGCTATGCTTTTGACCAGGCGCGCCAGCGGCCGCGCAAACGCCTGGCGAGCGCCACCAAATCCAATGCCATGCAATACGCCATGGTGATGTGGGATGAAATCCTGCGTGAAGTTGCCCGCGATTATCCTGATGTGAGTGTGGCGAACTATCACGTGGATGCATTGGCGGCGAGAATGATTACCCACCCTGAAACCCTTGACGTGGTTGTGGCGTCCAATTTATTTGCCGACATTCTCACGGATCTTGGCGGCGCGCTGCAAGGCAGCCTGGGTCTTGCGGCCAGCGCCAACCTGAATCCGACGGAACGGCTCGGCCCTCCAATGTTTGAGCCGGTGCACGGAAGCGCGCCCGACATCGAAGGCCGTGGCATCGCCAATCCCATTGCCGCCATTTGGGCCGGGGCGATGATGATGGAACATTTGGACGAGCGCGGGGCGGGCGAGCGCGTATTGACCGCTCTCAAGGCGGTCACGGGCGAAAGCCGCGTGCGCACGCCGGACCTTGGAGGGAAGAACACCACGGAAGAATTTGCTCGGGCCGTCATTGAGAAGATAGGTTGATCGCCAACCCGCGCGAGTGGCCCTGTTGGTTTTTTCCGGCGGTTCCGCCCTCTTCCAGCGCGCGCTCTTTGCATCAACAAATGGATTTGACCTTTAGGAATATTCTTCGTTTTTTTCCCCTCTTCGTTGGAGAATGTTGGGTTACTCTGAGCCGTTGGAGCCGCCGCGCCGGAATTGCAGGCGGGCGCTCGGACACACTTTTCAGGAGAAGGACAAATGGCAAAAAATTCAAAACAATTCGAACCGAAAAACTTTTCCGGCGTTGCGCGTAGTTTGCGGAAAACGGCGGGAGGGCGTCGCGCAGTAACGGTGTTTGCGCTCCTATTTTTTATCTCCGGAGCACTGACATTAAATGCGAGCGGGCAAACCGAGGAACCTTCTGCGTCTTCGGCTTCGTTGCAGCTTGTCCACCCTTCGGGACAGGACGGCAGTGCTCCGCCGATTACGTTGACACTCCATGACGCGATCGAGCGGGCGAGGAAATACGATACCGCGTTCGCGGCTGCCATGACGGAAGCAAAACTCGCCCACGAAGACCGCCTTCAGGGCCGCGCGGCGCATCTTCCCTCCGTCAGCTTTTCAACGGCTGAGCTCTTGACCAAGGGCAACGGGATTCTTCCTACTGGACGATTTGTAACCAACGACGGCGTTCACGTTTATCGGTCATGGGGCGTCCTACACCAGGATCTTTCGCCAGTCGCTCTATTGCCCGGATACAGCCACGCGCCCGCCGCAGAAGCGATGGCGCGGGCCAGGGCGGAAATCGCGCGTCGCGGGTTGACGGTGGCCGTTACTAAAACCTATTACGCTCTTGTTGTAGCGCAGCGAAAGTATGCCAGCGCCCAGCAAGCATTTGTGCAGGCCCAGCGCGTTCTGACCATCACCACGGAACGGGAAAACGGGGGCGAGGCGGCGCACAGCGACGTCATCAAGTCCGAACTTCAATTTTCCCAACAGAAGGCAGCCTACCAGGAAGCCCAGTTGGCCATCGACGATGCCCGTCTTGCCCTGGCCGTCATGCTTTCCCCAAATCTGACTGAAAATATCAACGTGGTGGATGATCTCAGTTCGGCGCAGCCTCTGCCCCCTTTCAACGAAGTTCGAGCGATGGCCGAGCATGAAAATCCCGACATTCGAGCTGCCTTGGAAGCTTTTAAATTCGCCAGCGCGGATGTGAGTGCGGCGCGCGGCGCTTTCCTGCCCACCATTTCGATAGACGCAGACTATGGCATTGAAGCTAATGCTTACGCCCTGAATAGTGTTGTTAGTGCTGATCCCAAGCTGGGTGTTCTTCCGAATCTGGGACACTTCGTTACCGGAACTCTAAACCTGCCCGTCTGGGATTGGGGAACACTGAGAAGTAAATTGCGCCAGGCGGAATACAAGCGGCAGCAAGCGCGGGTTGAGTTGAGCCAGACGCAGCGGCAGGTGATCAGCAATTTGTATTCCTTCTATAATGGAGCGGCAGCGGCGCGGTCGGAATTGGAAACGCTGCATCACGCGGCCGAACTTGCCACTGAAAGCCTGCGCCTGATTATGTTGCGTTATCAGGCGGGGGAATCAACGATACTGGAGTTGGTGGATGCCGAGAATATGCTCACCCAGGCTCGCAATGCTGACGACGACGGCCAGGCTCGCTATCGCGTTGCCCTGGCCAATCTCCAAACTCTGACTGGAACCTTCTGAACCATGCCTGACCACAAAATAAATTTGGAGAGCAGGTGGCGGCACGGATGGCCGGGCCACGGCAGAGCCATGGTGTTGCCGTACCTTTTAACCGCCCTGTGTGTGGCCCTGGCTGGATGTTCGAAGAAAGCGGCGCCAGAAGCCGCGCCCACAGTTCGCGTTCAGGTTGCGATTGCGGAAAAAACCAGCATTCAGCACAAGGTCAGCGGCGATGCGGTTTTATATCCCTTGAACCAGGCGTCGATGGTTCCCAAGATTAGCGCGCCCATCAAAAAGTATTACGTCAATCGCGGCAGCCACGTCACCCCCGGCGAGCTGGTGGCCTTGCTTGAGAACCAGGATCTGCTCGCCGCCACCGCCGAGAATAAGGGAGGGTATGAACAAGCGCAGGCGGCCTATGAAACCACCACCAAGGCCACCGTGCCGGAGGCGGTCACCAAAGCGGAGCTTGACCTTCGCGCCGCCAGGGAATCCCTGGACGCCCAGCAAAAAGTTTATGAAAGCCGCCAGGCTTTATACAAGCAGGGAGCGATCTCCCGTAAGGAAGTGGATGATGCTGCGGTAGTTTATATCCAGGCGAAGAACCAGTATGCAATAGCGAAACAGCATCTGGAATCACTCCAGTCCATCGGCAAGCAACAAGACCTGAAGTCTGCTGCCGGGCAGTTGATGGCTGCGCAGGGCAAGTACCAGGGGGCGCAGGCTCAACTGAGCTACACCGAGATTCGCAGCCCCATTAGCGGCGTGGTCACGGATCGTCCGTTGAATCTGGGAGAGATGGCTGCCGTAGGTTCGCCGGTGATCACGGTGATGGATATTTCACAGGTGATAGCCCGCACCCACATTGCCCAGCAGGAGGCGGCCTTTCTGCGCGTGGGCGACTCCGCCACCATTACCGCGCCCGGCATCGGCGACCAGTTTCCCGGAAAGGTGACCATGGTGAGTCCAGCGCTTGACCCGAACAGCACCACCGTGGAGGTTTGGGTGCAAGCTCCCAATCGCGCCGAGCAGCTTAAACCGGGAACCAGCGTCCGCGTTACGATAGTGGCCGAAACAGTGCAGAATGCCATCGTCATACCAACTGAAGCGCTTTTGACAGCTCCGGATGGAGCGCAGTCTGTGATCATCGCCGTGGGTGACAAACCGGTGCAGAAACCCGTGAAGGCGGGAATTAAGGACGAAGAAAACGTCCAGATTATCAGCGGGCTTTCGGGCGGCGAACGGGTGATCACGGTGGGCGCGTTTGAACTTTCCCACGAGGATCCTGACGTGCTGGCGAAGACCAAGTTACAAATTCAGGTCTCCAATAAACACCAATGATAATCATGGCGGGACAAAGCAGCCTGTCCAGGGCGCGGCCAAGGAATGATGAATCAGGATTTAAAGTGAGCGCGCCCCTGGCGAACCATCGATAACACACCCATGGCCGACTCGGACAAAAAGACCCACGGCGCCAAACCGGAATCGTCCTACTGGATCGCGCGCAATTCCAAATCCGTTATTTTTCTGATCCTGACACTGGCGGCCGTGGGGCTGTTCGTGGTGTTTACCATCCCGGTGGCGGTGTTCCCCTCCACCGCTTTTCCCCGCGTGATCATTGGAGTGGACAACGGCGTGATGCCCATCGACCAGATGATGGTGACCATCACGCGGCCCCTGGAAGAAGCCGTGAACAGTGTGCAAGGTCTGGACAGTGTGCAATCGGTCACCAGCCGGGGCTCGGCGGAGATCGACTTGTACTTCAACTGGAACGTGGATATGTTCCAGACCCTGCAGAGGGTGGATTCGGCTGTGGCGCGAGTGCAAACCGCGCTGCCGTCGACCGCCATCATTGATACCCATCGTCTCAGCTTTGCCAGTTTTCCCATCATTGGATACAGCCTGACCTCCAACAATATTCCGCAGACCCAGTTGTGGGAACTGGCGACCTACAACATCAAGCCCCGGTTGAACCGCTTGAACGGTGTGGCCACGGTGCTCGTGCAGGGCGGCGCCCAGCCGGAGTTTGAGTTGACTCCTGACCCGTCCAAGCTCCTGCGCGCGCACGTGACCGTCCCGGATATTCTGGAGGCGGTCCGCCGGACCAACCTGATCGATTCTCCCGGCCTGCTGGACCATAACCATCAACTGTTTCTCGGCCTCATCACGGCCCAGGTCCACACCCCGGAAGAAATCGGTGACATCGTCATTAAAAATGTGAATGAAACACCAGTTCGCCTCCGCGATCTTGGGACGGTGGCCCCCTCGGTGGCGCCGGCTTACACCGTGGTGACGGCGAATGGCAAGCCCGCCGTCCTGCTGAGCATCAATCGCCAGCCGGGAAGCAACACGGTGGCGGTGGCTGATGAAGTTCACAGCGAGATCGAGCAACTCCGCCAGGCGCTTCCGCCGGGCGTTGATCTGCGCGCCTATTACGATCAGTCCACCATCGTCAACGAATCAATCAAAAGTGTGCGTGACGCCATCATGGTGGGTCTCATCCTCGCGTCCATTATTCTGGTGGTGTTTCTCCACGATTGGGGAAGCTCTGTGGTGGCCGGAATGGTTATTCCGGTGACGGTGCTGGTGACATTCATCGCCATGAAAGTGCTGGGTGAAAGTTTTAACCTCATGACCATGGGAGGTCTGGCGGCGGCCGTTGGCCTGATGATTGATGATGCGATTGTAGTGGTTGAAAACATTGTGCTGCACCGCGAAGCCGGTGAGAACCGTCTGGATGCGATCCACCTGGCATTGAAGGAACTTTCCGTCCCGTTGGTGGGTTCCACCATTACCCCCGTCGTGGTGTTTCTGCCTTTGATTTCCATTACCGGCGTCACCGGCACTTTCTTTCGCGCCCTGGCCACCACCATGTCCGTCTCGCTTTTTACATCGCTGGCGCTGGCGCTGGTTTGGACGCCGACGCTGAGTCTCTACTTATTGCACGGGAAAAAAGAGCCGGACCGCGGCGCCGCTGGGGGAGAAGCGGCAGCCGGAGCAGAAACAAGTGCCGGCGATTCTGAGGGAGCGGCGCCGGCACAGGACGACGAAATCAGACGCTTGATGGCTGCGGAAGAAGCGTCCATGAAAGGGTTTTTCGGTTCGGTTATCGTGTTTTACGAGCGATGGGTGCGCCGTGCCCTGGAGCACCCCGCCTGGTTGGCGATTTTGTGCGTCCTTCTGGTTGTAGTTTCTTTTGTCTGCTACATTTCTCTTGGCACCGGCTTGCTTCCGGCCATGGATGAAGGCGGGTTTGTGCTGGATTACGTTATGTCACCCGGCGCTTCGCTTCAGGAAACGGACCGCGTGGTCTCGCACATGGAGCAGATTGTGCGCTCCACTCCTGAAGTCGAAAGCACTTCACGCCGCACCGGTTTGCAACTGGGGCTGGCCGCCGTGACGGAAGCGAACACTGGGGATATTTCCGTGAAGCTGAAGGACGAACGCAGCCGCACCATCGATGAGGTCATCAGTGAAATCCGCGGCAAGATCAAGACGTCGGAACCTTCTGTGGATATCGACTTCCCTCAGGTGCTGCAAGACATGATTGGCGACCTGACGGGGGCTCCGCAGCCGATTCAGATCATGATGTTTTCCCCGAACGCCGACTTGCTGGCTCGGTGGGCACCCCAGGTTGGCGATGCGATTAGCGAGATTAAAATCGGAAACAAGAATCCAGTGGTGGATGTGGCGGATGGAATCCAAAACACCACCAGCGGTCCGGCAGTCGTGTTCCAGGTGAATCCCGCCACCGCGGCCCGCGCCGGTTTTACCCCGGAAGAGATTGCCACCGACGCCGCGGCGTTGCTGGATGGCGAGCCCACTCCCACACCGGTGATCGCCAATGACCAACTCTATACTCTGCGCGTCCGCTTTCCGCAGGCCAATCGGGCATCGCTGGATGCGATGAGTAATACCATGCTGATCAGTTCCACCGGCAGCACCGCAACATTGGGGTCGCTCGCCACCGTCACCGAACTTCCGGGCCAGACGGAAATCACCCGCATCAATCAGCAGCGCGAAGTTTCCGTAACGGCGCGCCTGGCAGGAGTGGATCTCGGCACCGGCATTGCCGCGGTAAAAAAAGCCGTGGCGGATTTGGGAATGCCTTCGTCCATTCGTGTGGAGTATGGCGGAACATACAAGGAGCAGCAGAAATCCTTCAGCGATCTGGTGAAAGTTCTGGTGCTGGCTCTGGTGCTCGTTTTCCTGGTCCTGCTCTTTGAGTTCCGCCAGTTTGCGGCGCCCGTCGCCATTCTCTCTTCCGCCGTGCTCTCCACCTCCGGCGTATTTTTCGCCCTTCTGATTACGGGCATCACTTTTAACATCTCCTCGTTTATGGGCCTCATCATGGTGATCGGGATTGTGGCCAAAAACGGCATTCTGCTGCTCGATGCCGACCACAAGTTCCGCCATGCGGGATTTGCTGCTGAGGAGGCAATGATTCAGGCGGGACGGCGTCGGCTGCGCCCCATCGTGATGACGGCGCTCGCGGCGGTGGCGGGCATGTTGCCCCTGGCGCTGGCATTCGGAGCCGGATCGCAAATGCTCCAGCCGCTGGCCATCGCCGTGATCGGAGGGATTCTGATATCGATGGTCTTGTCGCTCGTCGTTACTCCCGCCATCCAATACTATATGACCAGGAACGAAGAATAATTTTTCTGAGGTTGTGGAGTCCCTCTATAAACTAAAACTCAGAGTGCAGCGGGGCTCCAGGAGTGCCAAATGGGTCCGCTGCCTGCTGCTGGCCAAGCTGATGCGGAATCCTGATGTGTTGGCGCTCCCGTTAATGCCAGGCGTGGTAGTATGATTTAGCGTGGATTCGAAGCGTATGTTTGGCCTGCGATCACTTAGCGCGCTTTCGCTTGGGTTCGCCTTTCTCTGTTGCTGCGGGGATGTTGAACTTTTGTGCGCCAGGCCCAATGCGACGCCTGAAGCGGAAAGTGACACCATCAGTGGCACGGTGTTGAATAGCGTCACCCATGAACCCGTCGGCCGCGCGCTCGTCTATTCCCCGGATAATCGCTTTGCAACGCTCACGGATTCTGCCGGGCATTTTGAGTTCACAGTTCCATCTAGTGAATCTGATCGAAGAAGCGAGCGTCCTGAACTTTTCTCGGGTCCTACCACGATTTCCCCAACCCAACAAACAAGAGCCCCCATTTTCCTTATGGCGCGCAAGCCCGGCTTCCTTTCCAATCAGAACTCCTCTCAGTTCACCCCGCCTATGTTAGTGAGCCCGGGCCAAAAGGATATTACAATTTATCTTGTGCCCGCAGGTCTCATTGCAGGCCGCGTGACCGTGTCTGGTTCCGACAGTCCGGAAAAAATGGAGGTGGAAATCTACCGCCGCCAAATCCAGAATGGCAGCGCGCGTTGGGCTTCCGCAGGCACATTCAGGACCTGGTCCAACGGGGAGTTTCGTTTTCCCGAGCTAACTCCCGGGACCTACAAATTATTCACTCACGAACTGATGGATCGTGATCCCCTCACTTTCAATCCCAGAGGTCAGTTATACGGCTACCCGCCTGTCTATTTTCCGGGTGCGAACAACTTTGCTGCCGGAAGCCCAATTCAGTTATCACCCGGCAAAACTTTCAAAGCGGACCTCTCGCTCACTAGGCGCGAATATTATCCCGTGGAGATCGGCATCGCAAATGCGCCTGAGGGGATTGGGCTGGGTGTTGAAGTATTCACGGGGGGTGAGGGAGGCCCGGGATATTCACTTGGCTATAATTCGCAACAACAAAAGATTCAGGGGATGCTGCCAGACGGTATGTACACCGTTAAAGCAGTGAGTTTCGGCCAGTCAGGCGCGACGGGGACCGTGGACATTAGCGTGAAAGGCAGCGCGGCGACAGGCTACATTTTGACGATGGCCCCCAACGCCTCCATTAGTGTGAACGTAACAGAGGAATTTACATCGACTGAAGCTCGGAGCGATGTCTCCTTTTCCGGGCCTTTCAACGTGAACCCAGGTCGGCGCAGGCGCTATCTCCAGGTAATGCTGGAGCCGGCTGACGAAATTGGACAGGGGAATGTGGTTGGGTTACGTCAGCCCAGCGGACCCGAGGACGAATCTCTGGCCCTCGATAATGTACAGCCCGGGCGCTACTGGGTGCGCGTCGATTCAGCCCGGGGCTACGCGGCTTCCATCCAATGTGGCGAGACGGACTTGCTGCACCATACGCTTGTCGTCCCGGCTGGGGGATCGAGCGATCCTATCGAGTTGACGATGCGGGATGATGGCGCGCAGATTGACGGCATCATTGAGAATGTCCCCACAAACGCCGGGCGATCATTCATTCAATTAGCTCAGGTGCAGCCACATATTTACCTTATTCCATCTGAAGACAGCACGGGCCAGTTCAGGGAGCTATGGGCCTCTCCGGATGGACATTTTTCCTCGGGGCAGATCCCGCCCGGCGATTATCAAGCATTGGCTTTTGATCGCCCACAACCGGAACTGGAGTATAGAAACAAAGAAGCGATGCGGAAATTTCACGCTCAGGAGAAATTCATTCGGCTACTGGCCGGCCAAAAAGAGGAGTTGCGTCTGCGCATGATCTCGGGGAGCGACGAACGATGAAGATCTCGCCGCGATTCCATCGGCTTACACGCGGTGCGCTTGGGTTCGCTTTAGTTTGGTCGTGTACAATTCTGCCCGCCCAGGACCGGCCCCGGAGACCCGGACCCACGGATTTCAGTGGTCCCTTTAAAATTGCGGGCGTTGTTGTGAGCGCGGCAAGCGGTGCCCCGCTCGAGCGCACGCGTGTGACCATCTTTGACACCAAGAACCCTCGCAATATGCTTTGGATGATCACCGCCGAAGACGGCCGCTTTGAGTTCAATAACCTCGCTGCCGGCAAATATTCATTACAGGGAGCCCGGCGCGGGTTTATCCCCACCGCCTACAACCAGCACGCGCAATTTTCCACCGCCATTGTGACCGGCGCCCCTCTTGAGACGGACAACCTGATCTTGCGTCTGGTGCCCACCGCCACGATCAGCGGCAAAATCTCTGATGAAGCGGGAGAGCCGGTCCACAACGCCCAGGTGAGACTCTACCGCGAAAATCGCAACCTTGGCGTCAGCCGGGTCACCCCGGTTGGCAACGCTTCTTCGGACGATCGGGGATACTACGATTTTTGGCCATTGGTCCCGGGCACTTACTATGTATCCGCCACGGCCCGACCGTGGTACGCCATGCATCCCCCAACATCACACACCGAAGGCGCGGGGAATGGGGTGCAGGCTGTGGATGCATCACTAGATGTCGTTTACCCTTCCACTTTTTACTCTGACACTACCGAGGCTGACGCTGCCACGCCCGTTGCGATTAAAGGCGGGGACCACGCGCGGATTGATATTCACCTGTGGCCCGTTCCATCCCTGCATCTGCTATTCCAAGTGGCACAGAACGGGCAAAATGGATTCTCAATGCCAACATTTCAAAAGAGAGTATTTGATTCCGTCGAGAACGTTGGGAATGATGGGATCCAACAAGTTTCAGCCGACACCTACGAGATGACGGGAATCCCAGCGGGCAATTATACTGTGCGTCTGCGTAGTGGGACACCTGGCGAACCTGACCAGACCACTGAAATGGACCTCACCAAGGATGGCCAGGAACTGGATACTTCGCAGGGAGAGCCGCTGGGCGGGGTGACGCTGTCGGTGAAAATCGCCGGGGAAGAAAAGCTTCCTCAACAACTGTTCGTTACCCTGCGCGACGCCCACTTGAGGACAGTGAGTTCTCAGACCGTAGACCAGAATGGCGAAGTGCATTTTGAGGGAATCCCCGCGGGCAAGTACGCCATTGTTGCATTTGGCCAGGGCAAGCCTTATTTTGTTTCTAAAATTTCTTCTTCAGACTCGAAAACACCAGGTAACAGTTTTGATATTGCGCCGGGTTCTTCGCTCTCCGTGTCAGCTCTGCTCATTGGCGCGACGACGAAAGTGGAGGGATTTGCGAAGCGCTCGGGAAAAGCCGCGGCTGGAGTGATGGTTGTCCTGGTTCCCGCGGATCCCGAATCGCATATCGAGCTTTTCCGCAGAGATCAGAGCGACTTTGATGGAAGTTTCACACTGCCAGGCGTTGTGCCCGGATCCTACACCGTGATTGCGATTGAAGATGGATGGAACGTGGATTGGTCGCGGCCGGGGGTGCTCGCCCGCTATACACCGCGTGGGCAAAAGCTGACGATTGGTCCGCAAACGCAAGGTTCTGTGAGCTTGCCAGAGCCCGTCGAAGTGCAGCCGCGGTAGATCGCCGGCAAGATTACGGCCCCGCAACCTTCGCAATCGGGTGGAGATGTATGGCGATCAGGTTCGCACCGCGCGTCTCGACGTGGCCGATGAGGATGCGGCCCTCCGTCATGACGGCGCTGGCGGCGGTGGTGGGCATGTTGCCCCTGGCGCTGGTGTTCGGAGCCCGATCTCAAATGCTCCACCGGCTGGCCATCGCAGTGATCGGAGGGTTCTGATTTCCATGGTCCTGTCGCTCGTTGTGACTTCCGCTACTCAATATCATTTGACCAGAAGCGACAAATAGTTCTTCTGGACCATGTGAGCTCCACTTCTCCAGCGACGCCGCTGGATTGGTGACCATGCCCGTAGCGATAAGTTCGGCGGCAATGTCAGTGTACAAGCCGGTAAAACCCCATAAGAAACTTTTATAAACTTGCCGCATCAATAGGATAAGTAATAAATCGCGAAAGGTGACTTCGAGATATGGCCAAGCCTGTCTTGATGACTGTGGATGATGATGCCGACGTGCTGCGAGCGGTGGAGCGCGACTTGCGGCATCGATACGCGGATCGCTACCGGGTGATGAGCACGGACTCAGGGGCGACGGCTCTCGACGCGCTGCGCGGGCTCAAGAAAAGAAACGATTCGGTGGCGCTGCTGATTGCCGACCAGCGAATGCCTGAGATGACGGGAGTGGAGTTCCTCGGCCAGTCGATGGAATATTATCCCGACCCCAAGCGCGTCCTGCTTACCGCCTACGCGGATACTGAGGCGGCCATCCGCGCCATCAATGACGCGAAAATACATCATTACCTTTTGAAACCCTGGGACCCTCCGGAGGAACAACTCTACCCCGTGATCGACGACCTGCTGGACGATTGGCAGGGCACGCACCGCCCGACCTTCGGAGGCATTCGCGTGCTCGGCCATCGCTGGTCGCCGGAGTCTTACGCAGCTCGCGAATTCCTGGCTCGCAATCAAGTGCCCTATCAATGGGTCGATCTTGAAACCGCGGAGACCAACGCAGAAGTGGGCCGTCTGGCCAAATCGCTGGGCGACGACCTGTCCCACCTGCCCATTGTTCTCTTCCCTGATGGTACATCACTCACCGAGCCAAGCGCGACTCAGTTGGCGGAGAAACTTGGCCTTCGCGTGCGCGCCGATCTTGCGTTCTATGACATGGTCATAGTGGGCGGCGGTCCGGCTGGACTGGCGGCAGCCGTCTATGGCGCTTCCGAGGGATTGAAGACGGTGATGATTGAAAGGGAAGCGCCCGGCGGCCAGGCGGGGATGAGTTCGCGCATTGAAAACTACCTGGGATTTCCATCCGGCCTGAGCGGCGCTGATCTCGCACGGCGCGCAGTAACGCAGGCCAGGCGGTTCGGTGTGGAAATTCTCTCTCCCCAGGAGGCCACTGCCGTCCACGTGGAAGGACCATCGCGCATCGTCAAGCTTGCGGATGGGCACGAGATCGGTTGCAAAGTATTACTGCTGGCGATGGGCGTCGCATATCGCAAGCTGGATGTACCCGGCGCGGAACGCCTGCAAGGCCGCGGCGTTTACTATGGCTCGGCCATGACGGAGGCGATGGCTAGCAAGGACGAGGACGTTTACATTATCGGCGGCGCCAACTCCGCCGGGCAGGCTGCAATGTATTTCGCAAAATACGCTCGCCGGGTGGTGATGCTGGTGCGCGGGGATTCATTGTCTGCCACGATGTCTCAGTACTTGATCGACCAGATTAAACAGACCCCCAACATCCAGGTGGAAACCCGGGCGCACGTTGTGGAGGTTCATGGCGACACGCGCCTGGAGGCAATCTCAATCCACTGTGCTGACACCGGCCAAATTGAGAAGGCGCCGGCGGCTTCGCTTTTTGTTTTTATTGGCGCTGAGCCCCTCACGGATTGGCTGGCCGGCGTTGTGGAGCGCGACGAGCGTGGCTTTATCCTTACCGGAAGCGACCTGATGCGCGATGGAAAGCGGCCCCAGGGCTGGACGCTGGATCGTGACCCTTACTTGCCGGAAACGAGCGTGCCCGGAATCTTTGCCGTGGGTGATGTACGTCACGGCTCGGTGAAGCGTGTTGCTTCTGGAGTGGGCGAGGGCTCGATTGCGGTGCAATTTATTCATCAATATCTGAGCGCGGTGTAACCATGGCGGAACATCTGTCTGGCGAACAGATCGAACGGGTGGTGAGCGACCTGCATAAAGTAAAGGTCTTCTCCGATCTTCCTCAGGAGCACCTCGTCTGGATGGCGGAAAATTCTGAGGACATCCGTCTGGCGACCGGGGAGGTTTTAATGCGGGCGGGCGATCCCGCCCTCTGGCTTTACGTGATTCTCGAGGGCGAGATTCGATTGCAGCGCAATGACGACCCCAACGCGCCCATCTATAGCGCATCCGCCGGCGAGGTCACCGGCTATCTTCCATTTTCCCGCCTCACTCACATTATGGGAACCGGGCGCGCCGTAATGCCCACGCGGCTGGTCCGCCTGCACAAAGATTTTTTCCCCGAGATGTTGCAGCGCATGCCCCTGCTCGGCCAGCGTCTGGTGGCCATCATGTCCGACCGCATTCGCGAGACCACCAAGAGTGAGACGCAGCGCGAAAAATTGATGGCCCTGGGGAAGTTGTCGGCGGGCCTGGCGCATGAATTGAACAACCCGGCGGCCGCTGCCCAGCGCGCGGCTGTAAGCCTGCGCGAGACGCTGGAAACTGTTCGCGACGCCAGCATCAAGCTTTCCCGTCACGTGTTGACTGATGAGCAGCGTGAAATGATCCTTCGCTTTGAGCGCGAGGCCCAGCAATTCACGCCCAAGACTCCCATCGATCCTCTGGCGCAGAGCGACCGCGAGGAACGGATCACGAGTTGGCTTGAAGCTCGCAAGGTTCCGGACGCCTGGAAAATTGCCCCCATCCTTGCTGACGGGGGTGCGGAAGTTTCTCGATTGGAAAGCCTCTCCTCCGAAGTTGGGCCTGCCGTTTTGTGCGACGCGCTGATGCGGATTGCAGCACTTCTCACCATCGGCAAGCTGATCGGTGAGATCGAAAACAGCACCAAACGCATCTCTGAGCTGGTGCGGGCTATCAAAGAATATTCTTACATGGATCAGGCCGCGCTCCAGGAAGTTGATGTGCACCACGGTATTGAAAGCACACTCACCATCCTGGGCTACCGGTTGAAGCGAAACATCAAGGTGATTCGGGATTTCGATCCCAACCTGCCCAAGGTTTGCGCCTTTGGAGGCGAGCTGAACCAGGTCTGGACCAACCTGATCGACAACGCCATCGACGCCATGAATGGCAAGGGCGAGCTGCGGATTCGCACCCATCGAAACCTGGACCGCATCACGGTGGAGTTCCAGGACAATGGTCCCGGCATTCCGCCTGAAATTAAGCCGCGTATCTTTGACCCATTTTTCACCACCAAAAGTGTGGGGCAGGGGACGGGCCTCGGTTTGGACACGGTGGCCCGCATCGTGCGCAATCATCATGGAGAAATCCGCGTGGACTCCCAACCAGGCGATACCTGCTTCACTGTGGATTTGCCCCTTGACCAGCCTAAAGCCCAGTGACAATCAGAAGCCTGATTTGGAATTGATAACCGAGTTTAATCGGGCTCTTGTGGCGCCGGACGGGGTCCCCAGGTTCTGCGGTGGCGGCCCCACCGGCGTCTTTCGGCGCTGAGGACAGCGCCGCTACAGTGATCGGTTTGCATCGCCATGGTTGGCAGCTTGGTTGCGTAACTCATGCCCCGCCCTGCGCATCGAATTTAACATGATCAAACAAACACTGAGGAGGCAGGATCAATCGGCGGCGCCCGCGCTTACCTTGCGATGCAGGCGGCTGGTGAGGATTTTTCATCCTTCGTCTGGACGATGGCGGGGGGCAAGCCAATCCGAAACACCTCAGGAAATTTCCAGGCGAAAACACCGCTTTCGGAAACAATTTCAATCGCCATGAAGAAACGGGGTTTTAAGTTTGTCGGTCCCGTAATTGTCTATGCCTGGATGCAGGCAACGGGCATCGTCAACGACCATATCGTCACCTGCTTTCGGCGTGACACCCATACATGAGGCGAACTCGGACGCCTCGGCAAGTTCGCATTGCCCTAGGTTTTTTTAGAGCACAAAAGCCCACGGCGCAGGAGCGGCGCCATTTCTACCGGCTGGATTCGATTTGATTTAAGTCAGCCACAACGCTATCCAGCTGGTGTAGACTTAATGAATGGAGTTCGAGTGAGATGCCGGCAAGGCGGCCTCGAACGCCGGTAAACACGGCGTGACGTTTGAGGAGGCGATGACCTTGTTTGGCGATCCGCTCCAACTTACCATTCCGGATCCGCATCACTCGCAGGGCGAGTTCCGGTTTCTTAGTATCGGCTAATCTGCGACCGGACGCCTTCTCGTGGTCGCGTATACTGAACGCGAAGCGCGAACTCGGATCATCAGCGCCCGCGAGGCGATTCCAGGAGAACGGAGAAACTATGAATCAACAAGCTCACCACGACGATAACTACGAAATGAAGCCTGAGTATGATTTTTCCCACGGCGTTCGGGGAAAGCATTTTCAGGCTTACCTTGCCGGAACCAATGTCGTGCTTCTGGAACCCGATGTGGCTGGAGTGTTTAATGATTCAGCGTCGGTCAATCAGGTCTTGCGGCTTCTCTTGCAACTTGCCCGGACTAACGTTCCATTAAACGCACGACGTGGCCCTGCCTCGCAGCCGTCAAACCGCCGTGGCCGAGCCGCCAAGAAACCCAGGACAAACAAGCCAACTCGCCGCACCGGGTAGGTGTTAATTTGGTAGCGAAGACCTCCGCCTTGGAGGTCTTCGGCTAGTGTAGCGAGTCCTATGCGCTGGTATATCACGGCGCGATACATTAATCCTCCGAAGAAGAGCCGCGGGCCGCGAACACGGCGGTCCGCGCTGCCATCGCCCCTTGTCCGAGATGCCGACGTTATCATCGCTAAGATTGCCGAAACCCCGGAGGAGCAGTTTCTTGATTGTTTCCTTCTTGAAATCCTGCTGGTTGGCGAGATTTGTGAACACGCTGGCCGAAACAAGATTAGGGCAATACTTATCTGAAAGGTCAGGTGGATTCAATCGCGGGATTTGGAGAAGGGTGTCTAGAGAAAGGGCCTCATCGCCCCCCAAAAAATATTTACAAAAGTGTGCAATTTTGAACAGACAAAAGGAAGTGGTGAGAGTAGGCTGTAGACAGTAGGCAGGCGTCCGGGGTTGGAATTGAGCGAGTGTGGAAAGTATCGGGTTTGGAAAATGGAGACTGGAAAATCGAAAATGCGATGAAGAAACATGCGATTTCCAAGAATGGCCCGTGCAATACGCGCAAAGTACGCCTCTCAAGGAACGAAGCTGGAATGTCCTTTAGAATCTGCAAAAGTGTTTGAAATGAGCTCCGAATATAGTCGCCCTGCTGATGAGGATTGCCCAACCAGCTTTGGAAACAAAATAAAACTTAAAGTAATGGTTTAATTTTATATCAAGTATTACTAACTTAGTTAAATAATTCCAGCCCGATCCGCGGCTGGCGCGCTCTCGCTTAACCGCGCCGCTTGCGTAATGAGGTAATTCCTTTCAGGCTCGCTCGTCGTCCGACTGGCCGCAGCCCGATAGTGCTTGATTGCGGCCTGATGGTCGCCGGCCATTTCCAGAAGATGGCCAGGAACGGCGTCGAGCCGATGATGGCCGGCCATTCGTGCGTCGGAGTCGAGGCCGCGTAGCAGTTCAAGCCCCTTGGACGGGCCGTGCACCATGGCCGCAGCGATGGCGTGATTGAGTATCACCATGGGATTTTCGGACATTCGTTTAAGCAACTCATAAAGCGCCAGGATTTGCGGCCAGTCGGTTTCTTCGGCTCGTCCGGCTTCATCATGCACGGCGGCGATGGCGGCCTGTAATTGATACGCGCCAATGGAGCCCTTCGCAAGGGCTGCGGTGATCAACGCGACGCCCTCGGAAATTTCCTCTTGATCCCACAGAGTTCGATTTTGTTTGGTGAGTGGTATCAACTCCTCATCAGGCCCTGTGCGTGCCGCACGGCGCGCATCGGTCAACAGCATGAGCGCCAACAATCCCGCGACTTCTCCATCGTCGGGAAGCAATTTGTGAACGGATCGTGCCAGGCGGATTGCCTCGCGCGAAAGTTCCAGGCGCTGAATGTGCGGCCCGGCGCTGCTTGTGTAGCCTTCGTTAAAAATCAGGTAGAGGACATGCAAGACGGTCCTGAGTCGTTGGGCCTGCTCCGCGCCGGAGGGCATCTGGAAAGGCACGCCGGACGCCTTGATGCTCTGCTTGGCCCGGCTGATTCGCTGCGCCATGGTTGCCTCAGGAACCAGGAACGCGTTGGCGATTTCCGCTGTGGTCAGGCCGCCCACCGCACGCAACGTGAGGGCGATGGCTGATGACGGAGTCAGCCCGGGATGGCAGCACATAAAAAACAGATTCAGTGTGTCGTCCTGCTCTACTTCATTTTCAATATCTGGCGCCGGCGCAAGTTCGCTGGATTGTATGGCGGCCTCCGCTTCGCGGCGCCGCCGCGCCGCCTCGCTGCGCAGGTAATCCGTCATGCGCCGCGCGGCCACGGAAATTAACCAGCCGCGAGGATTGTCAGGAACGCTCTCGCGCGGCCATTGAATAGACGCCGCGATCAACGCCTCCTGAACCGCGTCCTCGGCAGCGGCGAAGTCATGGAAACGGCGGATGACCGCGGCGAGCACCTGCGGCGCGAGTTCGCGCAACAGGTGCTCGGAGCGGGCGTCTAATAAACTCTCGGTCACGGCTGTTCGTCCGTCCTTCTGCTCATGATCTGCCGCACTTCAATGGGCATGTTGGTGGGGACCCCGCCGGGTCCCGGCCCCGCCGATAAACGTGCGGCGATGGCATAGGCCCGTTCCGGACTCTCGACGTCCACAATCCAGTAACCCAGGAGAAACTCCTTGGCTTCTGGAAACACACCGTCCGTGATCGGCGCGCCGTTCTTTCCCGCTCGAACAATCCTGGCCTGGTCCGGCGCAGCGAGCGGCTCATTAGCCACCAGCTCTCCGGATTCGCTCAGGTCTTTGTTCAGGGCCTTCAAAAATGTGAAGTGCTTTTCCACGTCGCTCTTGGACCACGCTCGATATGTGTCCACGCCTGCTTTCGTGCCAGCCATCAGTAATATGTATTTCATGTTTTCTCCTCCTTTTATTTTAGCGCCGATTATTCGCGCTTTCATAGGGTAGTCGGAGCAAGCGGTGCTTTCTCGACATCACTCGCAACAAATATTTAAAAAGTTTCGGCGCACTTTCATGTCGATTTCGCACGTCGATAACCGACATTAGGGTGGAGGCACGAAAATGATAACCGATACTCTGGTAGTGGATGTCAGCCGGGACTGGCTGTTCGCCTGCGATGTGCAGCAGCGGTTTATGCAGGGACAGGACCCTGCGATCGACGCTATGGACTACAGCGCGCGATGCCGGCAGGTTCACGAACTGGGCGGCGATTGCTATGACTTCACGCCACTCGAGGAAAAACGCCTGGCGTTGACCATCGGCGATGCCTCTGGCCACGGTCTCGCTGCGGCGCTCATGATCGCAAATGTCCAGTCGTCGCTTCGCACGGCTGCTTCAATCCTCGGAGAGGATGCGGCCGCAACGCTTGACGCAGTGAATCGCCAGGTGCATGCTTCATCCCTCGCCAATCAGTACGCGACATTGTTCCATGGGATTTTTGATGGATCAACGCGCATGCTTCGATACGTTAATGCAGGTCACATTTCTCCCATGGTCATTCGACAAGACAGGTCGATCATTTTTCTTGAAACATGTGGGGCGCCCATCGGAATGTTCTCCGGTTCGGTTTATGAGGAACGGGCTGTTCAGCTCAATCCGGGTGACTTGGTTCTCGCTTATACTGACGGGGTGATGGAAGCGGTAAATCCAGCCGGCGAGGAGTGGGGAGTCGAGGGCCTCCAAAGGGCCGCGGTGGAAGGCGTCGCAAAACGCGCTGACGACATTGTCCAAATGATTTTCTCATCGATGGATGAATTCTCGCGCGGACGACAGACTGATGACGCCACCGTCGTAGTTTTGAAAGTGCATTGAACTTGGCAAAGCTCAAATTGAGAGTGTGATTTCGCCTATGCCGAAACTTTCCCACGCCGGGGGCCAAGAACCCAGTGACAATCAGGCGGCAGTAGTGGCATTATTAACCGCGCTTAATCGGTTTCGCAAATTGCAATGACGACTTCTCTTGTAGCGTCGGTGTCCCCACCGGCGTTTTTCGGCGCGGAGGACAGCACTGCTTCATGGGCGGACGTCACAATATTTTGCGAACCTCCGTAGGCGGCTCCCGGCCTATTGGTAAAGGTCGTGCCGAGCCGGCGCTTCTTGAAAATGGGGAAGCGACGGGGAGATTTGCAGGCTCGGTTGCGGCTTTATAAAATCTGGGGCGACTGCAGTTGCCGGAGCATGAGAGATGGATGACATACAGAAGTATGATTTGGTGGTGATCGGGAGCGGCCCGGCCGGACAGAAGGCCGCCGTCTGCGCGGCCAAGATGCGCAAGCGCGTGGCGATTATCGATCGGGGGCGCCTGATCGGAGGCGTCTGCGTCCACACCGGCACGATTCCGAGCAAGACCCTGCGCGAAGCAATCCTGCAACTGACCGGCTTCAGGGAGCGGACACTCTACGGGCGCGACTACCGCTTTAAAGAAGAAATTTCAGTTCAGGATCTAGCCTTCCGGGTGGAAGCGATTGTGACGCGGGAAACCGACGTGATTCGCGCGCAATTAAGGCGCAATGACATTTCAGTGATCGAGGGGACGGCGAGATTTATTGATCCAAACACCATTGAGGTTGCAGGGGAGGATGAAACCAAGGTTCTTCGCGGCAAACACATCCTCATTGCGTGCGGCACGCGTCCCGCTCACGATCCGGGTATTCTTTACGACGGAAGGCAAATCATCGATACTGACCAGCTCACCCGAATGACGCACCTGCCCAAGGAAACCATCGTGGTGGGTGCGGGCGTTGTTGGCCTCGAGTGCTGTTCGTTCTTTGCCGCTCTGGGGGCGCGCGTCACGCTGATCGACCAGCGACCGACGATTCTGGACTTTGTGGATCGCGAGATTATGGAAGCGCTCACCTTTCACCTGCGCCGCCTCGGAACCATTTTCCGCCTCGGCGAAAAAGTTCTGTCGGTGGGTATCGATAAGGAGCGCGATCGGGTATTTGCGGAATTGGATAGTGGAAAGCGAGTTCGTGGTGACGGGCTGCTCTACGCGGTGGGTCGCCAGGCGAACGCGGACTTGCTCAATTTGGAGGCGGCGGGCTTGAAGCCGGACGATCGGGGGAAAGTGGACGTGAACAAATCTTTCCAAACCCAAGTTCCGCACATTTACGCCGCGGGTGATGTCATCGGATTTCCCGCACTCGCGAGCACTTCCATGGAGCAGGGGCGCCTCGCCAGTTGCCACATGTTCGGAGCTCCCACGTCGCAAGTGGCACAATTGTTTCCCTACGGCATCTATACCATTCCGGAAATCTCCATGGTGGGCCAGACGGAGGAGAAACTGACCGCGGATAAAATCCCTTATGAAATTGGAATTGCCAAATACGCCGAATTGGCCAAGAGCATGATGCTGGGCGACGACAGTGGAATGCTGAAAATCCTTTTTCACCGCAAGAATTTTAAACTGCTCGGCGTGCATGCCATGGGCGAGCGTGCTACGGAGATCATCCACATCGGCCAGGCGGTGATTTCCTTCGGCGGCACCATCGAATATTTTCGCGATACCGTGTTCAATTATCCGACGCTGGCCGAGGCCTACAAAGTGGCTGCGCTCGATGGGCTCAACCGGCTTTGATCCTGAGGTCTTGCGCGAACCGGAAAGCTGATGATTGCCGGGGATGGTTACGCATATCTCTTATACTATTACTATGAACAATCTTCAACGGACGTAAAAAACGGAGCACTTTGTAACACTACACTATTAATTAAGACGCATCTTAGAGTGCTTCGTGTCGCGCCGGATGGAACTTTCCGGAAGATTGCTCTTGGAGACTGGAGCCTGCCAATTTCATATACTGAGTACTGGTCTTCCAATAGTTTGGTGGGCTTTATTGAGACCCAAAGCGGAATGTTGCCGTGGGTTGCCAGCGGCATGGACATCATCGACGCCTCCAGCCTGGTGACGAATGCGGACAGCGGCGTAACAGTCGCCTTGACCTACCACCTGGGTGATTACTGGTCTAACTTCACCACCGACCCATACTCATTAAGCGGGTACGTGCCGGAGCAGGACTTTCACAGGTTGGTGGCGATTTCCGGCGGGAGCGTGGTTTC